>JAYYDJ010000066.1:0-36462 GCA_036160955.1 Verrucomicrobiota bacterium
CCCAGAATTACAACGCATGGGTGCAGAAATTGCTATCGAAGGACCCAGCGCAATTATTACCGGTGCCTCCCAACTCTCAGGGGCACCTGTAATGGCCTCGGACTTGCGCGCTTCCGCAGCTCTAGTACTCGCGGCGCTTGCAGCCACTGGTGATACTTGGATTCAGCGAATCTACCACCTAGACCGAGGCTACGATCAATTCGAGCAGAAACTTTCTGCCATCGGCGGGCATATTAAGCGGCTTAGTGATACGACAATGCCAAAGGAGCTACTTGCGGATTAAATCCTCGATTCGTACGCTTCCATACTATTAGTTTTTAGCTTTACAATGCCACTCTCTTCAGAAGACAGCCCAGAAAGCCCTACCGGAGCAGAAGTCATTGCACGATGTCTCAACGACTCCAGCACTCCTCAAGACTCCATCCTGCGACCTCTTTCGTTTGATGATTTTTCAGGACAAGAAAAAACTATCGAGCGCTTACAGGTAATGGTAGGAGCTGCCAGAGAACGCGGTGAACCGCTCCATCATATCTTGCTCAGCGGCCCGCCAGGACTAGGTAAAACTACCCTGTCTCTAATTTTAGGGCAAGAAATGCAAAGTAAAGTTACTGTTACCTCCGGACCTGTCATTGATAAACCTGCAGACCTTGCGGGATTGTTGACCAATCTAGGAGAAGGCGATATTCTATTTATTGATGAAATCCACAGAATTACCAAAACCGTCGAAGAGTATTTATACTCGGCAATGGAAGACTTCCGGATCGATATAATGATCGATCAGGGGCCCAATGCGCGAAGCGTACGATTAAATCTACCGCGCTTCACATTACTAGGAGCAACCACTCGGATGGGGCTACTCACGGCGCCCCTGCGAAGCCGGTTTATACTGCAGTCAAGACTTCATTACTATGACCGAGCAACCTTGCAAGGTATCGTTGAACGCACCTGTAGTTTGCTCGAGGTCAACTTTGAAACAGCAGGGGCTGCGGAGATCGCTAGGCGCGCGCGCGGCACTCCTCGGATCGCTAACAATCTTGTAAATTTTTGCCGCGACTATGCGCAGCAGCGCGGTAATGGTACGATTTCTCAGGATATTGCAGCGGCGGCCCTCGAACTCTTAGAAATCGACCAGCGCGGACTGGACGAAATGGACAAACAAATCATGCGAGTTATCGCCGAAAATTACAAAGGTGGTCCAGTGGGACTTGGCACTGTAGCCATCGCAGTTGGCGAAGAAGCGCATACTTTAGAAGAGGTACATGAGCCATTTTTAATACAAGAAGGCTATTTGCAGCGCACCTCTCAAGGGCGAATTTTGGCAGACAAAGGATGGCAGGTCATCGGACTGACTCCCACAAATGGAACTAAAACCGACCTTTTGTAACGAGTTAATACACAATAGACATTAATTCATTATCAAAAATCTATGGGTCGTAACTCCGTGCATAAAATTAAACGTCCACCAAGGTATTCTCAACCAGCTTCTGTTGTGCACCTAGAAGATGAGTATGGCCTCTTTGAGCTCATCAAACAAACCAGTAATCCCCTAATTCTAGTACTCGAAGGCGTGCAAGATCCCCACAATCTAGGTGCATGCCTTCGTACTGCCTCAGGTGCAGGCGTGACCGCAGTAATTGCTCCAGTTAAAGGCTCTTGTAGCATTACTCACACAGTGAGGGACGTCTCTTGTGGCGGTGCAGATGATACGCCTTTTCTAAAAGTGAAGAACATCTGCTCTTTACTGCGAAAATTTCAAGCTGCAAACATACAACTAGTTGGTACCTCGGATCGTGGAAAAGGATCGCTCTATGAAGTCGACCTCAATAAACCTACTGCATTCTTACTAGGTAGTGAGGGTTGGGGCATACGTAAAGTTACGGGAGACTTGTGTGACCACTTAGTGAATATTCCAATGAATGGCAGCGTAGACTGCCTCAATGTTTCTGTTTCTGCAGGAGTCTGTCTTTACGAAGCGGTACGCCAGCGTCTTTAGTCACGTTTTTCCTTTACGCGATGCTCTGCGAGTTCAATTTCTTGCTTCTACATTATTAACCATGAGTCGTATCGATACTATCCGAATAAATACTGAAACCATTATTGGCGAAGATGCACTCGTGGAGCGTCTCAACGGTGAACAATCCCTTCGCGTCAAACTTGGAGTGGATCCGACTCGCCCCGACCTCACATTTGGACATCTAGTAGTCTTTAATAAACTGCGCCAGTTTCAAGATCTCGGCCATAAGGCAATCCTCATTATAGGGGATTTCACCACATTAATCGGCGACCCGTCAGGGCGGTCCACCGCACGTCCAATACTCACCAAAGACGAAATCGCAGAGAACGCTAAGACATATCTGCGTCAAGCATTTAAAATTTTAGATGAAGATAAAACAGAAGTGCGCTTTAACAGCGAATGGTTCGATACAATGGGTTTTGAGGACTGCTTAAAACTCGCTCGCAAGATGACCGTGGCAAGGATGTTAGAGCGAGACGATTTCTCTAAAAGGTATGCGAATAATGCACCTATCTCTATTGTAGAGTTTCTCTATCCATTGATTCAAGGCTACGATTCTCTGATGATAGATGCTGATATTGAGATTGGCGGCACCGATCAATTATTCAATATGCTAGTAGGTAGGACCCTACAAAAAGATGCGAATAAGCAAGAGCAAGCCGTTATCACAATGCCGTTACTCGTCGGACTTGATGGCACAAAGAAAATGTCTAAGAGCCAGGACAATTATATCGCTTTTTCAGATACCCCAAAAGAGATGTTCGGTAAGATTATGTCGATTAGTGATCAGACGATGTGGACTTACTACCAATTACTTCTTGAATTTGATGCTACTAGAATAGAATCGCTGAAAAGTAAGCATCCGATGGACGCAAAAAAGCAACTTGCCTGCTCGCTTGTTAGAAAATTCCACTCAATGGATGCGGCAACGCATGAGTTAAAACAATTCGAGCAAGTATTTTCGAAGAACAAATTACCCGATGATATGCCTACTTTTACTTGGAGTGAACTTGCCAACGACTCTGAATCCATAGGCCTTATCGACTTGATGTCGGGATCCGAACTTTTCGAAAGCAAAAGTGCAATACGCAGGCTAATCCAACAAGGCGGCGTAAAAGTTGACGGGGACAAACAAACCGATATTAATTACGAAGTAACTCGCTTAAATTGCGCACAGGTATTTCAAGCAGGCAAACGAACTTTCTTTAAAGTCATTAATTAAAATAATAGATAACTATGAAAATACTATGGCACTAGAGACTGGATGCACCGCACCTGATTTTACCTTAAAACACAAAAATGCCGATGGCCTTCAACAAATCGCCTTATCCAGTAATTATGGTGAAAAAAAGACTGTATTGTTGTTTTTCCCGCTTGCCTTCTCGAGCGTTTGTTCTGACGAAATGTGCGCCGTCAGCTCTAATATCGAAGAGTATGCAGAACTCGACGCCGCCGTTTATGGTATTTCAGTAGATAGTCCATACGCATTGGAAAAAATGGCTGAGCATAATAATTTAAAATTTCCTTTATTGAGTGATTTTAATAAAGAAGTCTCTGCGGCATACGATGTGCTCTATGCTGACTTTATTGGCCTCAAAGGTGTCGCTAAAAGATCTGCCTTTGTCGTAAATGAAACTGGTACTATAATTTATGCAGAATCCTCTGATGACCCAAAGATACTTCCAAACTTTACCGCGATTAAACAAGCGCTTGAATGAAGCTGATTAACTCAATAACTGAGCCATTAATCTTTAACTAATAAAGAACACACGCGATAATGAGCCAACTTAACGATCCGTTTAACGTCCTTAAAAAACTCAACGGGAAATACTACTACAGCTTACCTGCCCTCGAGGAAACTGCTGGCATGTGCGGCATTTCGAAGCTGCCAATTAGTATTCGAATAGTTCTAGAATCTGTACTGCGAAATTGCGATGGAAAGCGTATCGTTATGCAGGATGTCAAAGAACTGGCCAATTGGAATGCTATAAAGCCAAGCAATAAAGAAATTCCTTTCGTTGTTTCACGAGTTGTTCTGCAGGACTTTACTGGAGTTCCTTTACTTGTTGATCTTGCCGCGATGCGTGATGCCGTAAAAGCAATAGGATCGGATCCAGCGAAGATTGAGCCTCTAGTTCCAGTTGATTTGGTAGTTGACCACTCCGTACAAGTTGACCGATCGGGCTCTGCGAATGCATTCTTAAAAAACCTTAAGATTGAATTTTCCCGCAATAAAGAACGCTACCAATTTCTCAAATGGGGACAGCAAGCCTTTGAAACATTTAGTGTAGTTCCCCCAGCAATAGGCATTGTCCACCAAGTAAATCTTGAGTACTTAGCTCGAGTGGTTTTTGAGAAAGACAATGTCTTATATCCTGACACCTTAGTCGGCACTGATTCTCATACTACTATGATCAACGGGCTTGGTATTGTGGGTTGGGGAGTGGGTGGGATTGAAGCGGAATCCGGCATGCTTGGTCAGCCAGTTTACTTTCAAACACCCGAAGTTATAGGTGTTCACCTTGTAGGAGAACTCCCTGAAGGCGCTACAGCTACCGACCTGACTCTGCAAATAACAGAGATGCTACGTGCAGAAGGAGTTGTAGGTAAATTTGTTGAGTTTTATGGCGAAGGCGCAGCGCTCCTTAGCCTCGCCGACCGAGCCACTGTAGCTAATATGGCTCCGGAATATGGCGCTACAATGGGGTTTTTCCCAGTCGATGAGAAATCGCTTGACTACATGCGCTTAACTGGAAGAAGCGAAACAGATATCAATCGTGTAAGAGATTATTATACCGCGCAAGGTATGTTTGGAATTCCTAAAAGTGGGCAGCTCGAATATACTAAGAGCCTCCATCTAGATATTAGTACAGTTGTACCATGTGTCTCTGGGCCTAAGCGTCCTCAAGACCGTATTGAAGTCCCCTGTCTTGGTAGACGCTTTCAAGAATTAATGGATATGCCTATTGCAGAGGGCGGCTTCGGAATACCTAAAGAAGCGCAGGCTAAAAAAGTGCGAGTCTTATCTGCAGTGGCAGCTGGAGGACGTGATGATGATGATATTTTAACGACGAATAAAACTCAATCACTACCTGAAATCAGTCATGGGCAGGTCTTAATCGCAGCAATTACATCATGCACCAACACGTCGAATCCTTCGGTCATGATTGCAGCTGGACTAGTGGCGCGTAAAGCCTTGGCTAAAGGCCTAAGCGTAAACCCATTGGTTAAGACTTCGCTCGGGCCGGGCTCTCGGGTAGTAACCGACTACCTTGAAGAAACAAACTTACAAAAAGACTTAGATGCACTTGGATTCCAACTTGTTGGCTATGGATGTACCACCTGTATTGGCAACTCTGGGCCCCTAGACCCTGCTATCGAAACGGCTTTAAAAACCGGAGACTTAGTTGGAGCTTCTGTACTATCGGGCAACAGAAACTTTGAAGCCCGTGTGCATGGTGCTATAAAATCAAACTTCTTAATGTCTCCCCCTCTGGTAGTGGCATATGCATTGGCTGGAACTATTAATATTGACCTTAGCATAGACCCTATCGGCACAGGCAGTGATGGCAATAATGTCTATCTCAGAGATATTTGGCCAAGTAACGCAGAGATCGAAAGACTTGTACAAACTGGATTACATCCTGATATGTTTCGCGACAAATATGGTGACCTCACCTCGGCGAATCCAGAGTGGAACGCAGTTCAGTCTTCCAGTGGTAGCATCTATCAATGGGACGAAAAGTCTACTTATATACAAAGCCCCCCCTTCTTTGAAGGCTTTACGATGCAAGCAAGTAAGATTACAGATCTTACTTGTTTACGAGCTCTCGCTATTGTTGGCGACTCGATTACTACTGACCACATTTCTCCTGCTGGAGCGATAAAGCCAGACGGACCTGCGGGTCGTTTTCTTTCTAAGGCAGGTGTTTCAATAAAGGAATTTAATAGCTTCGGCTCTAGGCGAGGCAACGATCGAATCATGACACGCGGTACATTTGCTAATGTTCGATTCAAAAATAAGATGGCAGATGGCAAAGAGGGAGGCTACACAAAGCTAATGCCGGAGGGATCACCTGCGGACATATATGATGCTTGCCAAATTTACAAAGATCGCGGCGAGGGCCTAATAATTTTTGCTGGCGAAGATTATGGCATGGGGTCCTCGCGAGACTGGGCGGCAAAGGGCACTGCTCTGCTGGGGGTGAGAGCTGTCGTGGCAAAAAGCTTTGAGCGAATACATCGCTCCAACTTAATAGGGATGGGAGTGCTTCCACTCCAGTTTTCCGAGGGAGTTAGCGATGAAACTCTAGGCTTAGATGGTAGTGAAGTTTTTAGCATCTCTGGATTGAGTGACGAAGTCTTGCCGGGAGCTTCCATTCCCTTGACGATCAAACGAGTCGACGGTAGAACAGAAACGATTGACCTAACTCTCCGAATTGATACCTCCATAGAGGTTGATTATTACCGTCATGGAGGCATTCTACAATATGTACTACGTGACATTATTTCTGATTCTTAAATCCAAAACCATAATTACCTAGCTCTCCGATGAGCAGCTCTAAACAGCCGACCTTTATAGTCAGCGCTTATTCTGAACCTGTATTTATACGGATTCACGGCAAAGCGAACTACCTCAATTGCAATAATTTTAGGGAGTTTATGAAGAAAATGTTACGCGCCAAGAAGCAACGCTTTGCTATAGATTTTAATCACTGCACCGGCATGGACAGCACTTTTCTTGGGATTTTAGCTGGAGTTGCAATAGAGTTACGTGAGCAGTCGCAGCCAGGCACCTTGCTTGTTTGTAATTTGAGTGAGCGTAATCGTGAACTTATCTGTAATCTAGGCCTGCAGGCTTTACTCTCAATAGATACCCAGATATTATTAACTGAACAAGGTGGGCAAGAAACCCCACTAGACAATGCAGAAGTATCGAGCGCGCGACGAGTACTCGAAGCACATCAGAATTTGATTCAAGCTGACTTCCAAAATGCGGCTAAATTTCAAGATGTGGTAGCTTTCCTGAAAAATCAGCTTAGCTCGAATGCATAATTAGCCTGCTTGTATCCACCCACTGTAAATTCAAAATCACTATGATTTCTTTCGTACTTGGGATTCTCTTTGCAGCCATAGCAATATGGCTCGCATACCATGGTAAACTTCGTCGATTGAAACTCGTTGAAGAAGAGAAGCAGATGCTAGAGCAAGAAAAACATATTGTGGTCGATTTTATGCACAATATGGTAGAGGCTGTTATTGAAGATGGTACAAGGAATGAAATGTTCCAGCGTATAATTCATGCTGCTGTACTTAGCACCGACGCCATGAGTGCTTGCATTTTTGAAAAACAAGCTGGTGGAACCTTAAAGGGCGTTGCAATAGAAGGACTTTTTCCACCACAACGCAAAATTAATGCTGAAATCGGACATAAGGCTGGCACTCGAACGCAGCATATTGAAGCGATTCTTCGCTCCGAAAGTTTTAATCTAGGAGAGGGACTTATTGGCTCTGTCGCTCAGTCAAGGAAGGGCCTGCTAATAGTTGACGCTTCATTAGATCCGCGTGTTATCCAACACGATGATCCAGCACTAAAAATACGGTCTATGATAGTTGTCCCGGTTGTATTTCGAGGGGATTTAGTTGCGGTGCTCGCCATAGCCAATCCATGCGATGGGCTTCCTTTTAACCAGACCGATTTTTCTTTAGCCGAATCTCTAGCCGAGCAAGTCGGACTTGCTGTTTACAATAGTGATGCAATGAAAGTCCAAATTGAAAAAGGTAAACTTGATTTGGACCTGGAACTCGCAAGCAATATACAAAGCCTACTATTGCCAAGTAATTTACCAGACACGCACAATGTAGAATTTGCAGCACATTATACAGCCGCTCAAAAAGTTGGCGGCGACCTCTACGATGTATTCAAACTTGAAGATAACAAAATAGGGGTCGCGATTGCTGATGTCTCCGGTAAAGGTATCGCCGCGTCTATAGTGATGGCTATCTGCCAAACAAATTTACATCATTTATCTAAAAATAACGATTCTCCAGCAAAAATTTTAAAAGCCATTAACTCAGAAATGCATGCATCTATGCGCCGGGACATGTTTATAACAATGATCTATGCAGTAATCGATGTTAAAAATGAATCCATAACACTTGCCCGCGCCGGCCACGAGCTTCCACTACACTACTCTAGTGGACGTACTGCAGGTAGTTTAGTTAAGCAAGTTCAATCCAGCGGTATGGCTATTGGTATGGTACCCCCAGAGATTTTTGATCCTTCTATCGCGGACACTACTGTCGACTTTAATATGGGTGACGCGTTACTAATGTATACCGATGGAGTCACGGAGAATGTCAATTTAAAGGGAGAGGAATTTTCGAGTAAGAGGCTCATAGAGACGCTAGGCACTTGCGGTCATAACAACGCTGAAACAATCCTTAACAACGTCATTACACATATCGAGCACTTCTCTGGGGAAGCAGGTCAAGCAGATGACCTTACATTAATAACTATCAAACACTGCTAGGTCTATGCACGAGCAGCCAATTTGTGGTAATAATTTGACATTCAAGATCTTTCATAGAAAAAACTTATAAACCTTTCTAATAGTAAACGCCTAATATATATAAACAACGTGCTGGGACTTCTCTCCAATGATATAGGAATCGATTTGGGTACAGCGAATACTCTAGTGTTCGCCAAGGATAAAGGTATCGTTTTACGCGAACCAAGCGTTGTTGCAGTGTATACTTCAACTAAGAAAGTTTGCGCTGTTGGGTCCGAGGCTAAAAAAATGCTCGGACGCACTCCAGGCAATATAACTGCAATTCGTCCTATGAAAGACGGCGTTATTGCAGATTTCGAAATTACCGAAGCGATGCTGCGTTACTTTATTAACAAAGTTAATCGCACTCGTACATTTATCGCGCCGCGCATTGTAGTTGCTGTACCTTCAGGAATAACTGAGGTTGAGCGCCGAGCAGTCAAGGACTCTGCCATCCGCGCTGGTGCTCGAGATGTAATTCTAATCGAAGAACCTATGGCTGCAGCCATAGGCGTTGGACTACCGATTGATGAGCCTGCAGCAAATATGATTGTAGATATTGGAGGCGGTACGACTGAAGTTGCAATTATATCGCTTGCCGGCGTTGTCTTCACGAAAAGCATTCGAGTCGGGGGAGATGAAATCGACAATGCTATCGTTAATTACATGAAGCGAGCATACAACTTAATGATTGGTGAACGCACCGCTGAAGACATAAAAATTAGGGTTGGATCTGCATTTAAACTAGATGACGAAATATCGATTGAGGTTCGCGGCCGAGACTCTGTCGCAGGTTTGCCGAAAACAATCTCCATAACCTCCCAAGAAATAAGAGATGCCCTTGCAGACACGATTGCATCAATCGTTGACCTTGTGCGAAATGCACTCGAACGGTGTCCGCCCGAGCTTTCAGCTGATCTAGTGGACCGCGGTTTTGTATTAGCTGGTGGCGGTGCGATGATTCGCGGACTGGATCAGCAACTCAGCGATGCAACAGGTTTGCCAGTTATAATCGCGGATGATCCTCTCAGTGCTGTAGCTAACGGCACTGGACTGGTTCTTCAAGAATTGGCCTTTCTTCTGAAAGACCTTACTGGAAACCCTAAAAACTAATTTTCGGCGGTGCCGAAGCTACGCCTCGATAAATTTAGGCCCTTGGTCGTACTAGGGATGTTTATGCTCTGTTGGTGGGTTTTACCCGCATTTGTAAAATCTTTTACGCGCATTAGCTTCACAGAATTTCAAGCGCCAGCATGGGTCGTCAGCACACAGCTTGACCGGCTAGAAGATTTCTGGGGGCGCCGCAGTCACTCTAAAATTGAATTAATAAATGCCGGTAAGGAGCTTGCTCGGCAGAAGTCCTACTATCAGGCTCTAGCCCAACGTCATCAAGTTCTAGAGGCTGAAATTAATCGGCTTGGAAGTATTTTAAGGCTACCAAACAAGAGAGAATATAGTCACGAAATTGCTCGAGTAATTCGCCGTGACTTAAGCGCTTGGTGGCAACAATTGATAATTAATAAGGGACGAAATTATAATATACCTAAAGGAGCTGCTGTGATTTATGCTGGAGGAGTTGTGGGTCGTGTTGCTGAGGTTCGGGCGTATACTTCATCTGTTGAGCTAGTCTCCAGTCCCAACTTTCGCATGGCTGCATCATTTGAAAACGATAATAGGCCTGTGGTGTATCAAGGTTCCGCACAAACTGGGTTAGGGGCGCCACATGGAGAAATTCGTGATGCCCCTCAGGACTTGATCGCTAATAGCCAAGAGCCACTAAAGCTGCTTTCTACCGAACTTGGGGGCACCTTCCCGGCAGGATTGGTGATTGGAACTGTCCGCTGGCTTGAGCCTGGCAGTAGCGGTATTTTCCAGGCAGGCAAAGTCCATCTAGATAAGCGTCTTTTATCCCTAAAAGAGGTCTCTGTTCTGATTCCCATTAATCCTGAGAAATACGATTATAATGCTGATTGATTCTCGCTGCTTCATTTTGTTTGGTGCAAATATAGTACTCCTATATTTAACTCAGTTGGTGAACTCGAGTCTTTCTGCTTGGTCACTTCATATGATAATAATTGGCCCAATGATCATACTGCCTGCACTCTATTTAAGATTCCGCGATGGTTTACTGTGTTGCTTGCTCACGGGTCTATGGATTGACGCGGCCCTTCCTGTTCCGTACGGACTCTTCACCGGCGGAAGCATAACAGCATGTTCTATACTATATACACTTCGACACCGTTTTCATGCAGAACATAATTATCATCCAATTGTTTTATCGCATGTAATTAATCTAGCTGCACTTATTCTGGTCAGTTGTACGCTTAGTTATGGTCAATTAGGTTCATACGCTTATTGGGCTCAAGTTCTTGTAACAGCACTGCTCTCTCACTTCTGCCTACTCTTCATCGGCCCATGGTTCTTTAATCTCGAACGACTGCTATTTAATTTAATGCATGTCGACACTGATCCAGTAGACTTGCCCATTCATTAGTTATGAATTTATTTGATGTCCACAAAGGTGAGAATCCGCGATTACTCCTCTTTATATGGATAGTGGTCGCAGCGACTCTTGCTTTAATAGTTGGCCTTGGGTGGCAACAATTAGTTTCTAGACCCGAATATGAAGCTTTGGAGCGTCGCCAAACGGAGCGACGAGTTCTCAAGCCGGGGCCTCGCGGGAACATCTATGATCGAAATGGTCGCTTACTAGTTGGAAACCGCCCTCATTATTCTGCTGTTGTTTATCTAGATGATCTAAGGCCTGAGTTTCGCAAAGAATACTCTAAAATTATTCGAGCGGAGCGTGATCGACTTATTCAGCAGTACAATAGTACACCCGAGCAGGAACGGCCACTCGATTTACCGCTTCCTAATTATAATCAGCTACAATGGACTGCTCGTCATGCAGTAATACTGCGCTACATTGAAAAAATTAATGCAATTACAGGTCGCAAAGACAGCTTATCCGAAAGCCAATTGATTCGTCACTTTAATGAGCAACTCCTTCTTCCACTACCACTAGTCGATGATCTTAGCCCAAACCAGTATGCCCGCTTAGTCGAGCAAATACACCCTGTACATTCCCCCATTAAGATTCACACAGCCTTTGCGCGCTATTATCCATACAAGTCATTAGCTGCACATATTTTAGGGTACGTACAAAGCAAACTTCCAAATTCGAACGAGCTTCCATCTGATGGGCTCAAAACGTTCACATTTAAGAAACAAGTTGGTAAGACCGGCCTGGAAAAATATTTTGATTCGCATTTATCCGGTACTACCGGTTCAGAAATATGGCGAGTAGATCCTTTGGGCTTCCAAGATGCACGCCTAGAAATGATACCGCCCAATCAAGGCCAAGATTTAATAACAAGCATCGATATAGACCTGCAAGCTGCTGCTGAAACTGCCCTCGGAGAACGTACTGGCGCAGTGATAGCACTGGATATAGAAACTGGAGAGACGCTAACTATTGCCAGTCATCCGACGTATGATCAAAATAAACTTAGCCCATTTATTCCGCGAACAACCTTTGAGGCAATCAACAATTCGGGAGCATGGCTGAACAGAAGCCTTCAGCTGTCCTACCCCCCAGGCTCTACTTTTAAACTACTTACTTCAATTGCTGGAATGCGAAGTGGAATTATCAACAATGCTTCAAAACACGACTGTCAGGGTGTCTACCGAGTTGGCGACAGAGTTTTTCGATGCCACTCGCGCTACGGGCATGGAATTGTTGATCAAGTTGCTGCAATTGAAGGAAGCTGTAACGTTTTTTACTATGCTACTGGACTGAAAATTGGCATAGATGCAATTAGTGCAGAGGCCAAGCGATTTGGTATGCATGAAAAAACAGGAATTGAGGTGCCCTATGAAACCAGCCGAATAGTAGTGCCTACAAAAGCATGGAAGCGTGAAAGTATCGGTGCGGGTTGGGTTCCAGGGGATACGGCTAATACAGCTATTGGCCAAGGATATCTACTGATGACCCCACTTCGTATGGCTACATTCATAGCCTCAATTGCTCGTGGTGAAACCCGTACGAAACCGACCCTACTTGCATTATCGCGTGAAGATAGGATGCAAGTGAACCACGAAGGCGAACCTATTGGACTGTCTATTCAGCAACAAAGGCAACTATGGGAAGGTATGGAAAAAGTAGTCGGAAATAAAGGAACAGGTAGACTTGTACAAATCGAAAACTTACGTATCGCAGGAAAAACAGGAACCGCAGACTTTAGAGCGCATGGCAAAGAGGTCAATCTAGCCTGGTTCATTGGATTTGCGCCAGCCGAAAACCCTCAGATTGCTGTTGCCGTAATGGTTGAAGGCACACAAGCAAGCCATAGCTACCATGGCGGTTCTACTGCAGGCCCAATAGCGAAAGATATCTTCCTTAAGTTTATTGAAAAGTATCCAGAGCGCGCTGGATTTCCAATCAGTAATGATTGAAATATTCGAGAAGTGAATGCTTGCTAACCATGATTATAAATTACGAATGTCTGCATAGCACCCACTTTCCTTTTCTAACAAATCTGGTAATATTTGGATTAGCTTTTGTGCACAACCATAGCCATCGGGCATCGCTTCAGTGCCTTTTGCTGACTTCAGTATCTCTAGTGGGGCATAGCGCGCATCTGCCGGTAACGCGGTCAAGTAATCTTGCATGGCAGTATCAATTAAACCAGGAGCAAGTGAAGTGAAATGTGTATTTAATTGCTCTCCAGCATAAAGCTTAATAAGCATATTGAAAGTCGCCTTTGATAGGCTATATCCGTTCCATCCTCGACTGCCAGATCGTGACGCACCTGAAGAAATCCCAACAACCTGTGCAATCGAACGAGAATTAGAAAATAACACGTCCAACAGCCACTTGTTAGAAAAGACATTTACTTCCATAGTGTCACGAATATCGGCTAATGGAGTTGCGCCCATATCGCTAATCTGTCCAAGCTTTCCTGCATTTAGAAGGACAACATCAAAGGAATCAATCTCCATAACCATATTACTAACAATTTCTCTTCCGACATCCTCTTGCCTTAAATCTACGCATCGATGCCTTAAACCTAAATCCATCAAGCCCTCTGGAGTGCGCCGACTAACTCCATAAACTATGGCACCTTGCTCCAAAAAAACTTTAGCTAAGCCGTAACCAAGCCCTGAACTTACTCCTGTTATAAATATATTTCTCACTATATATTATGATAAAATGGTATTAACAAAATCACAAACACAAGTTAATGTAACGATACACTTTACTCTACTTGCTATTCTTACAGTAACCGCTACTAGTACCTACGCTCATCCGAAAGGTTCCTATAAACATCAACCTGCAAATCAATCAGTTGGTATACAACATTACGCTGAATTCATAATAAAGGAAGGCAAACGAATCGTACAATCAAATGGAATCCCTAAGCACGCAGTCGGTACATTTCCTAACCGAGGAAATCCACATACAATAAAACCGCAACGCCACCACTACGAATGTACGCTTTCCCCGAAGTTAGCACAGTCGATAACGCCAATCAATCGCCAACCATTTGGCATCGCACTTAACGGTGTTCTCTTTGATCCTGGTACCGCAGAATTTTTTCGAGGTGACCACCATTCGGAATGGAAGCTAGAGGCAATGACCTCAAAAATGGCTCGGGCATTGGATGCAAATCATGCGCATGTACAACCAAGTGGCGCCTATCACTACCATGGTGTACCCAGTGGGCTGATTAGTCGCCTTACAGAAGATTCTCGCAGTATGGTCTTAATTGGATGGGCGGCAGATGGTTTTCCTATCTACTCATTTAATGGGTACAAAGACTCTTTTGATTCCAATAGTCCTTTAGTGGAATTACGTGCAAGTTATCAAATTCGAAAAGGAAATCGACCTATTAGGAGCAATATCCCTCAAGGAACCTACAATGGTAACTACACGCTCGATTGGGTATACGTCGCAGGAAGTGGGGATCTAGATGCTTGTAATGGGCGTCACGGCGTGACTCCAGAATTTCCAAAAGGTATTTATTATTATGTTATTACTCGTGATTTCCCATTTATTCCTCGATCATTTATAGGTACCCCAGATCCAAGTTTTTTGAATCGGCGCTCCCAACAAAATCGAATGAAGGTGCCCCTTACTAGCCAAGATCAAGCAGTGTCAAAAATGCACCAACTACAACCTAAAGGGCATTGACCAATTTGTTTCTCTAACTGTTATAATAATTAGTAGTTCATTGCTAACATTTGCTACTAATTGTATGCATACTGAAAATTCTAAGCGCGCAACCATAGCAGTAAAACCTCTCTACCTCGGAGTTGACGGAGGCGGCTCTAAAACCAGAGCATGGCTAGCTGATGAAAAAGGCACTGTATTAGGCCAAGGCGTTGGAGGTTCAGCTAACATAAACTACACAGCTCGAACCAATGCGATCGATGCAATTCGAGCAGCATGCACGCATGCATTTAAAAGTGCTCACGTGCCAGAGAGCAAAGTATCAAGCGCATGGCTTGGACTTGCAGGCATGGCCCGTAACTGCGACCGAGATTGGATTAGAGAGCAATTTAGTGAACTAGCTATAAAAGTTGGAGTAAGCGATGACTTACACATTGCACACTGCGGCGGTCTTGCAGGTGACCCTGGCATCGTGCTGGTAGCAGGAACTGGGTCCGCTTGCTACGGGCGAGATTACTCTGGGAAAACATGGCGTTGTGGCGGCTGGGGGTCTCTCGCTGATGATGCAGGTAGCGCAAGTTGGCTCAGTCAGCGCGCTTTTCAATTAGCGGTGAGGCAAGCCGATGGTCGAGCCACTGGGAATGCAATAAAGCATGTAGTTTTTGACTTTTTAAAAATCAGACATTCGGAAGACTTTTCTCAAGCTGTCGAAAGCTTGAGCCGTTGTAGTCGTGCACAAATATGTCCCCAGCTTAGTTCGCTTTACCACGAGGGAGATCCACTAGTAAAAAAGCTTTATAGAGAAGCCGCTTTTGCACTTAGTGAAATGATAACTGTAACCGCTAAACAATTAAATTTTAGTAGCCCGAAAGTAATTCTCTCAGGCGCTATAGCTAGCGGCGAAGGTCCATTGCATAACTTACTCTGTAAAGAGTTGGAAAAAAGGCTGCCTAAAATTCAGTTATGCGAGCCTCTTTACAGCCCATGTGCTGGAGCCTTAATGGAAGCATATCGGATGAATAACATTGATTTTAGCTTTTTTAGAATCAACCACTTTGCCACGTAAAAGCATGGCAGAGTGCCACCGCAGCAGCATCCGAAGCATCATATTTTTTACCAACATCAAGCCCAGTTAAACTGAGAACTGTTCGGGCTATTTGTTCTTTACTCGCCTTTCCAGTTCCTGATACAGCCTGCTTAATCCTAAGAGGTGCATATTCAAAGACAGGCAGGCCTCGCATGGCAGCCACTGTAATTGCAGCTCCACGAGCAGCACCTAGTATTTGAGCAGTTTGAAAATTCTGCACATAAATTGTTTCTTCAATAGCAACATGGTCGATACTGTGCTGATTAATAAAGTCCTCAACTTGATGCCCGATAGCTGCGAGACACTCTATTTGTGAAATAGACGGTTTTAGCTTTAACGTAGATGCTTCTATCAGGCGTATAGCATCGCCATGCGCATATTGTAGAACGGCAAATCCACTACCTCTTAAGCTAGGATCCACTCCTAAAATTGTACCTTTGAATTGACTGGGAGCATTTAGAACGGCCTGCCCAGAGGTCACCTTCGTAATCGCGCCACGCTTGACATAATTAGCCCAAAGCTGTCGTGAAGATTTACCCATAAATTATATGTAAAAATTAATTTTATTACCCCGCTTAGTCTAGTGAATGGCTATTTATTGTTGAATAGTTCAATAATGCCAAGCACTTAGCTCTTCACTTATTGCCCATAATATAATAGATTTACTGACATGCGATGGAAATGCATTTGCGCCTATGACGGAACTGAATTTGACGGATGGCAAAGGCAACTATCTGGTGGCGCGATTCAAAACGTACTCGAAGACTCCTTATCAAGTGTGTTGGACGTACCTGTTTTGACGTATGGTAGCGGCCGTACCGATGCTGGCGTACATGCCCAAGGTCAATGTTTTCACTTTGATGCGGATTGGTGCTATAGCACTGATAAGTTGGTGCGCGCGCTTCATTCAATCCTTCCAAAAACAATTCGCATTAATCATATCAAAAAAGTAAGTAACGATTTTCACGCACGGTACTCAGCAATCGGCAAGCGCTACACCTATAAATATTATTTGGGCAGAGCCAATCCAATCGAAGAGAAATATGTCTGGGCCTGCCGAGACGCGCCGATAAATTTTACCGCCATGCAAGAGGCAGCTAAACGGCTGGTAGGCGAGCATGATTTCTCTGCATATGGCGCATCGCACGGCAAGAATAACGATCCAAATCCAGTGAAAAAAATTTACCGGCTTGATTTGTTAAAGAAAGGCAAAAAAATCGCTCTTACTACTGAAGGCAGTGGATACTTGTATCGAATGGTTCGAAGCTTTGCTGGCGCACTTTACGGCGTAGGTCGCGGTCAGCTAACACCAGATCAAATCACTGAAATTCTTAATTCTAAAACTCGCACTAATCAAATCGTTACAGCGCCCGGATCGGGACTTAGCCTAGACAAGGTCTTTTACTAATTTAGAGACCGTGGGTTAATCAAAGCCAAAAGCCTGCAACGATAATTGCAAAAACCTGCTAAGCTGAAGTTTTGAATTTGCTGCGCAGAACACAGTTTACTCAAAACCAAACTAAACTATAACGTTATTTAAAGTACTAAAATGTTAAAAATGCTTTTGCCATCGCAGCAAATGCCTTTGTAATACTTAATGATAATTAAATCCTTATTGAAGACGTATTTACCACAAGTTCGACCCTGATTGCTTGCGCACAGGTCTTACGAAAAGCGGGAGCGCAGTCTATAAGAGTTGCCTCAATCGGACATGGCTAATTAATATAACTTTATAAACTATTCACTTTTTTATCTACCACCATGGCAATCTTCGGCAAACCGCAGTATTCTACCGTCACAGTCAAAAAAAAGGATATCCCTAAAGACCTTTGGACAAAGTGTCCGAAAACAGGCGAGATCATCTACAATCGAGTGCTTAAAGAAAATCTTATGGTTGTGCCTAATAGTGGCTACCACTTTCCTCTTGATGCTCGAAGTCGAATCGCCTCAATGCTAGACACTGGTTCATTCGAAGAAATGGACCAAGCCGTGCGTTCAATGGATCCACTAGAATTTAATGCAACTGCTTCCTACCAAGAAAAGCTAAAGGCAAGCCAAGCAAAAACAAAAGAGACAGATTCTGTAATTAGCGGAATAGGAAAAATGGATGGCATGCTCGTAAGTCTGGCTGTCATGGACTTTCGTTTCATGGCGGCCTCACTTGGTTCAGCCGCTGGAGAGAAAATCACCCGCGCAATCGAACGTGGACTAGAAAAAAATTGCCCTGCTATAATAGTGTCAGCTTCCGGTGGTGCTCGCATGCAAGAAGGCATTCTCAGCCTAATGCAAATGGCTAAAACTAGCCAAGCTTTGGCTCGACTTGCAAAGGCTGGCCTGCCCTATATTTCAATATTAACAAATCCGACTATGGCTGGGGTAATGGCAAGCTTTGCCTCCCTTGGGGACGTGATAATAGCAGAACCAGAAGCTTTAATTGGTTTTGCCGGACCAAGAGTTATTAAAGAGACGACACAACAGGACTTACCCGATGGATTTCAGACTTCAGAATTTCTTCTCGAGCGAGGATTAATTGATCAGATAATACAACGAAGTCAAATGCGAGATCGTGTCATTAATTTATTAAGAGCATTTGAGAATAATACTTGTGCGACTGTTTAAATAATATTCTTAGTAATGCGCTTAATTCTTATTGGCACTTGCTATCAAAATCTTACGCCTAATGGCAACTAAACCAAGCGCACTGACGCGCTGGCTTTGATGAGTAATTACAAACAGGCAATAAATTATTTGTATTCACTACGCAACAACGGCTCCAGCTATGGCATTGATCGTATGCATAGTATTATGCACGAACTTGGTGATCCACAAAAATCCTTCCCTATTATTCATGTAGCTGGCACAAATGGAAAAGGGTCAGTCTGCGCAATGTTGGAGATTTTGTACAGAGAAAGCGGATATAAAACAGCTCTTTTTACATCTCCTCATCTTATTAATTTAGGCGAACGCATTCAAGTTAATCGCACCTGTCTTTCTGAACAGGATCTACTTAAAAAAACCGAAGTGCTGCGCCCGATTGCAGATAAATTGGCTTGGGGAAAGCCCACGCTTAAAGTTAGTTTTTTTGAATTTATTACAGCGATGGCTTTTAAGCACTTCGCAGAAAAGAATGTTGATATTGCTTGTATAGAAACGGGCTTAGGTGGACGGTTAGATGCAACAAATGTGGTCCAGCCTGAGTTATCTATTATTACAACGATTAGTCTAGACCACACTGATTTGTTGGGAGACAGCATAGAAAAGATTGCGTTCGAGAAGGGCGGTATCATTAAGCCTAAAAAACCGGTACTTATCGGGAATGTAGCGCCATCCGCTGAAGCCATTCTACGAAGCTTGGCTAAAGAACGAGACAGCCCTGTATATAGCATTCATGATCGATACAAGAATCCAGCGCTTAGACCTCACACCAACTTATCAGGGGACTATCAGCGCTGGAATGCTGCAACTGCGATTTACGCTACGGAAATACTCTCTGAAAAATTTCCCCTGCAACCATCCGATGCCTTATCCAATGTCGACTGGCCAGGCAGATGGCAAGTCACCGATTTCCAAGGCAAAACTTTGATTTTCGACACTACTCATAATGCTGAAGGGTGCCAGCAACTAATCGAGCAACTAAAACAGTTGACGAAAAAACCGATTGTAATAGCTGGAGCGCTTGGTGAAGATCGAGGCAAAACCATTATGAAGGCACTATCGCCTTATGTCAGTGAACTTTACTTAGTTGCTCCAAATGATGAGCGGGCAGCTAGCACTAATTTTCTCATCAGCTGCCTTCCACAAAAACTGCCCTACACGCCGGAGCGCTCTTTAATCTCCGAGCTTTTTCCATCTGTTGGACACTGCGCAGTTGGTCAAAAAGGAGATACGATTCTGATAACAGGGTCTATCCAACTAATCGGTGAGATTCAGCAGCGACTCACTAAAAACAAGGCACGCTGTTTGAGTAACCTACAGGACAAAATTTAAACTTACTGTGTTAGGACTGTTGCTTTAGTACGCATAGTTGTACTAGTTTGTTTCGCGATGCCAACGACTGAAATTCAACTTCTTTTTGATCTTGGATTAATTGTTATGGTGGCGTCATTTTTTGCCTTTATTGGCAAAGTTATTCGTGTGCCTTCTTTAGTAGGATACATTACAGCAGGTGTATTCGTTGGACCGATACTGCAATGGGTCGAAATAGATCATTCCTTGGAGCTAATTTCTGAGCTTGGCATTGCCTTACTCCTTTTTCTAGTAGGCTTGGAGCTGAGCCTAAAAAAAATTCGAGACTTGGGTAAAGTTGGCCTCCTACTTGGAAGCTTTCAAATCACATTAACTGGAACAAGTGCTTATATACTAGCATCATTATTAGGGATCGCTCCAGTTGCCTCTATATTTATAGCTGGCACCCTCACCTTTAGTAGCACGGTAGTTGTGATTAAGCTACTCGACAAAAAGGGAGAAATGCGACGACTTTACGCTCGTATATCTGTCGCGCTTTTTCTGGCTCAGGATATTGTAATAATTATCGCATTGACCGTACTGAGTGGATTAGGCGCAGAGACTGATTTTGAGCTAGGGGGAATTATTAAGAATGTCGCAGTTGCTTTTGGCGGAATGTCTATTTTACTTGTAGTTGTATTATTGTCCGCTCGCTATGTTTTGCCACTCCCCTTTCGCTGGGCGGCAAATTCTCCAGACACTCTGTTTATGTGGGCACTATGTTGGTGTTTTTTAATTGTACTACTAGCCCACCAATTCCATTTATCGCTCGAGATTGGTGCATTTTTAGGTGGCATTGCGATTGCACAATTACCTATTCATGGCGATCTGCATCGGCGACTTCACCCTCTGATGACCTTTTTTATTGCGATCTTTTTAGTCACATTAGGGATACGTATGGAGTTCGATCAATTAACGACTATCTTACCAATCGCTATTGTCTTATGTATCTTCGTTCTTGTGGCGAAACCACTGATTGTATTTTTCATACTAGCACGTATGCGCTTTAGTGAATACACCGCATTCCAAACTGCTATTGCCACTGCGCAAGTGAGTGAATTCTCCTTTATATTGCTTGCTTTAGGAGCTGGTGCAGGGCTCATCCGTGGCGAAATTGTCTCATTGGGTGGGCTTGTAGGCATACTGACGATTGCAGCCTCTTCTTACATGATCATATACAGTGAGCGCCTTTATGAAGCCCTAAGAGCAACCGGTATTCTTCGATACTTTGGCGCAATTCAACAACCAGATACAGAGGCTAATTGCAAATGGGCTAACCATATTATAGTTGTGGGAATGAATGCACTTGGTCGAGAAATTGTAGCCCGCCTTAACCAAAACGGTGAATCTGTTTTGGCCATTGATACTGATCCTAAAAAATTAGAAGGACTTATGCCTGCATCGACGACAATTGGCAATGTTGAATACGAGTCTTTAGTCGATGAAATCGCACTTCACAAGGCAAAGCTAGTAGTATCCGCTTTGCAAATAGAAGACGTAAACCACTTGCTTGCCTACCGCTGTCGTAATGCAGGAGTACCTTGTGCTATTCATGCGTTTGATGTATCAATGGTCGATGATTTGCTCGATTTAGGCACCGCCTATTTACTAATGCCTGCTATGGATGGAGTGCTAAGACAGAGACAGGTCATGCGCACAGAGGGAGTGATCGATAAATGACAGGGTATGCCATACTTTTATCTGCTGCAGCTATCGCATTTGGGCTGGCAAAGCTTTTACGCTTACCAGCGATTCCTCTCCTTATGTTGTGTGGTGTTAGCTTGCGAGCACTAGCAGACTCACTGGCTATTATAGTCCCTGCAAGCTTGCTTGAGGAAATGATTGAGATCGGTCTCGCTATGCTTGTATTCACTGCAGGCGTAGATCTTAGCCCTAGGCGAATGCGCGGACGGACGAAGCCCATTGTAATTGTTGCAGTATGCCAGTTCTTAACGATAGGAACTGCTGGTGCGCTAACCGCACTAATGCTAGATTACCCACCTATAACTGCTCTTTACATAGGCTGTGCATTATCGGCAAGTTCAACGCTTGTCGTTGTGCGCCACCTTCAGCAGCGGCAGCAGATGTTCGAACCATTTGGCAGACTTGTTCTTGGCGTACTATTGCTTCAAGATGTATTCATTGTTCTGTTAATGGTCGCGCTATTAAGCCTACCTTCTGGAGTTTCTGCATGCGCAATAAGTATAATCAAAGCGATAGGGCTTGGTAGCATTGCAATCATTGCCCATAAATGGCTTATTCCTTGGATAACTAAACGCTTAAAACTTGATGAAGAAGAACTTCTGCTAGGCGCGCTTGGTTTGCTCTTTGCTTTTTCTGGAATTTCCCACCTCTTAGGCTTACCTTTTTTAGTCGGATCGTTTCTAGCAGGCTTTGCGCTATCTGCGTTTCCAATGAATGGCTTAGTTCGAGGAATGCTTGGTTCAATCTCTGGTTTCTTTATCGCTCTATTTTTTATTAGCGTGGGAGCAGTACTCACTATTCCCAGCGTCGAAACTCTTAAGCATAGTCTAATTTTTGGAGGCATGCTTATTTGTATAACTTTACTACTAGTTGCAATAGTGGCCGAGCTCACAGGATACTCCACGCGAGCTTCAATAGAGGCAGGAATCTTACTTTCTCAAACAAGCGAATTTTCGATTTTGATAGCCTTCGCTGGTATGAGTACTGGACAAATTTCTGCAGAAATATTCTCAATGATCGTTTTGATTACAGTAGGCACAATGACTCTTACCCCATTTATTTCACGCAGCCCGATCGCAAGAAGTTTAATGGGCATGCACCCACGCTACCGAAAAGGAGAAGGGAACAGCAAATCCTTAAAAAATCACGCAGTTCTTTTGGGCTACGGGCGAGCCGGACGACAGACTGTGAATGCACTCAAAGAGCACGATATCGACTTTATTGTAATCGATGATGATGCAAGTGTAATTAAAAAACTAATTCAACGAGGCATCACTTGTATTCAGGGAGACGGATCGGATAAGAATGTCTTAGCCCAAGCGAATGCAAACGAGGCAAAGGTTATTCTTTGTTCGATGCGACGTAGTCAAGATGCGCTCAGAGCACTCAAATTATTAAACCACTCAAAGGCTAGAGTACTCGTACGTACTTTTGAACCAAAAGATGCCGTACTTGTTCGTGATGCAGGGGGATGCCCAGTGGAAACTGCTCCAGCAACAGCCGAATCTTTTATTGATTGGATGCGAGCAAACCGGTTATTATCCAGCATTCAGTCAGTTGAATACTAAAGGCCGAATTACCTCCGCCTGCTAGGATGCATTTGCCTGTACTAATTCATAGAATTCTGCAAATAACGAAACAGCATCATTTGGACCAGGTGCTGCCTCTGGGTGGTACTGTACCGAAAAAACAGGCTTATCCTTGAGTCGTAGTCCTTCAACAGTACCGTCATTTAAATTTACCTCGGTAACAATCGCTCCGCAACTTTCAAGCTCCTCTTGTGTGACCGCAAAACCGTGATTCTGTGACGTAATAGAAACCTTTCCAGTCTCTAAGTTTTTCACAGGTTGATTGCCCCCTCGATGCCCGAATTTGAGCTTAAATGTTTTCGCACCAAGCGCATGTGTAATAATTTGATGCCCTAAACAAATACCAAATGTTGGATAATCATCTAACAAATCTTTTACTGTCTCATGCGCATATGTCACAGCCGATGGATCGCCTGGACCGTTTGAAAGAAAAACACCATCTGGATTAAATTCCTTAATTTTAGCAGCACTTGTCGTTGCTGGGAAAACATGTACATCAAATCCGTGATGCTGTAGCTTTCGATAGATAGAATATTTTGCACCAAAATCGATGGCGGCTATTTTGAAGCGCGGCTTTTTAGTCTGTTCCCCTAAAAGATCAGTTCCAACAACAGTAAACGGAGCCGATTCATTGTTTTCTGGGTCCCAAGCATATGCGTTTTTCGAAGTTACCTCTTGAACGAAATCAACACCAATTAATCCGCCAAAATTCTTTGCTCTTTTTACTGCCTCTGCTTCCGATAAACCTTCTGTACTGATGCAAGCATTCATTGCGCCAGCGAGGCGCAACTTTTTAGTAATCGCTCGCGTGTCAACGCCCTCGAGTCCCGGAATTCCTGCTGCCTGCAAATATTCCTGTACCGATGTGCTGCTACGCCAATTACTCGTTATAGGACTTACTTCCCTCACTACAAAGCCTTTGACCTTAGGGCCATCGGATTCAACATCCTCTGTGTTGATTCCATAGTTACCAATCTGTACGGCAGTCATCGTAACAATTTGTGAGAAATAAGACGGGTCCGTAAGAATTTCTTGGTATCCTGTCATACTAGTGTTAAAACAAGCCTCTCCGACACTAGTAGTAGTTGAGCCAAAAGCACGTCCATGGAAAACCGTCCCGTCTTCAAACGCGATTATGCCTTCTCGAATTATATTTTCCATATTATAATCCGAGCCAAACGAGTATTTGACTTCATGCAAATAAAATACTTACCAAATAGAAAATAGTAAAATCTTATCTGTTCTTAGCTAAAAGGTCGTTGAGTTTGCCGAGCACTCCATCAGCAGCATCTACTTGAATCCAGTAGAACATGTCTCGACACATCTTTTTGTGGGCTACTAAACCCGCTTGACGCAAAATACGTAAATGATGCGAAGTTGCAGGCTGAGAAAGACCTATTCGCTCAGCGATAGTTGAAACATTGCATGCAGCATCACAAGAGGACTCGGTAGGCAGCAGTTCTAAGATTCGAAGGCGCACAGGATCCCCTATCGCCCAAAGCTGCTTAGCAAGGGTATCGAGATCAATATCTTGAGATAATATAGACATATTTAAGTATATAAATACATGGTTGAATAATTTCGGCAAGTAGTAAGTCTACCAAGGTAATTCTACTTTAATTAAGAAAATTTATACCGTATTTATAATGTATCCAAATGACTCACTAGAAAACTGGCACCGCGGCCAAGGACACTGGACGGACGTGGCAGCTAAGGATTGGAACACGTGGACGTGGCAGCTAAGAAATAGTTTCACAAAGATCGAACAGCTAGAGAAGTACTTAAATTTAACTTCGGAAGAGCGCGCAGGTTGCTTGTTTGCAAAAGATAAATTAGCGCTATCTATTACTCCCTATTTTTTTAACTTAATAGACCCAGAGGATCCGAATGATCCAATACGTCGCCAAGTCGTACCGCGATCCGAGGAGATGCATTCCTCTGCAGAAGAGTTGCTCGATCCTGTTGGCGAAGAAGGAACAAAGCCGATAGATTGTATCGTTCACCGCTATCCTGATCGAGTATTATTTCTTGTTACTGACCGCTGCGCTTCTTACTGCAGGTACTGTACGCGCAGTCGCTTAGTCTCGAATGCACAAGACTACAATTTTAGTCCTAAATTTGAGAGTGGCCTCGAGTATATTCGCAATCATCCTGAGATTCGCGATGTCCTGCTTAGCGGGGGTGACCCACTACTACTGTCAGATAAGAAGCTCGATTATTTGCTCGGTGAACTTCGCAAGATTCCACACATAGAATTTATTCGTATTGGTTCGCGGATTCCTGTGTTTCTTCCCCAGCGAATTACACCCGAACTGTGTACTATTTTCAAAAAACATGGACCTATTTGGCTAAGTATTCACGTCAATCACCCGAACGAGTGCACACACGCGCTTCGTGAAGCCTGCGAGCGGCTCTCTTTTGCTGGGGTTCCTATCGGCAATCAGTCGGTCTTACTTAAGAGTGTCAACAATGACAAGGAAGTCATGAAATCGCTTATCCATAGGCTTCTTATGATGCGCGTACGCCCTTACTACCTTTACCAGTGTGACCTCATTACCGGTAGCGCTCATTTGCGCACTGACCCACGCGAAGGAATTGAAATCATTCAAGCTCTACGAGGCCACACCAGTGGCTATGCGATCCCACAATTTGTAATTGATGCCCCAGGAGGTGGTGGTAAAATACCCATTAACCCTGAATACGTTAAAGCAATAACTAGTGACTCCATCGTCATGCGCAACTTTAAGGGTGAAGAATACAGCTACCCACTCCGATTAGTTAAAAATCAAAAGCTTGATCCTAAAGCACCACAAATTGAGCCTCTTCTAGTTTAAAAATATTTGCCTTTAGCTAGGCATTTTTTAGAACTAGACGCACTGAATCTAATCGAAGGTGTGCTTTAGCAATTGCGCGAGTTACATCTTCAATTACTTGATACGCAAGGCGTAGTTCTTGCTCACTTACATTAGAATTTACTTTCTGCAATTCCTTCAATCTTTTTGCTTCCCCATCCAATCTAGAGTGCGCTTCTTGCATCGCGTTCTCACAGAGTGTTGATTTCTCATCTCGTGCTATATTTCTTGCCGAAGATAACATTTGAGGTACGAGAGCCTGCAATAATTCAGGGCTTTGCTGAATGCGAAAAGCTTCCTCGTCTTGAGTGCTACTATCGATATAGCTATGTTTAAACTGATCGCTACAATCCATGCCTTTAATGTCCACTAAGACGCGTATGGGGGTTGGGGGCAAAAATCTGTCTACATGTAAGTACGCGGGAGCAACGCTTTCTAGCACATAAATCGCCTCGATCATCAAAGGCGGAGCATCACTGTCTTCTTCAATCCAAACCACCATAGAGCTATTACCTTTTTCCAAGCCCAACATTAGATCCATAGCGCCACGCACCATGGGATGATCCCAGGTTAAAAAGCCAATGTCTTCACGCCCAATTGCTTTGCTGCGCTCAAATGTAACGACTAAGCCTTCTTCAGGAAGACCCGGAAATGAATCAGTAAACAATTGCCCTGGACTGAGCTTATGCGTGCGTGGCGAAACATCATCTACAGTAACTCCAAAGTGGTCAAATATTCGATTCATAAAGCCATCGATATCATGACTCGTATCAAGTTCTTGAATACTACTTACCAAATCTAATGCAGGTGCTTCCCGGTAAGAATTAAGCGCAATTAATTTATCCTGCCCCTGACTTAAGCTTAGCTCTAACTTGTCACGGAACATTCGGCTCTCTTCTATCAAAGCATCTGCCTCGGATTGGGTACTTTCGCTCGCACCATAATAAGCGCTGCTTAGTTCCTGAATAGCCACGCCAAATTTCTCTAAATATGCATTACCGCCGCGCAGAGACTGTTCGATTGTGCCAAGCCCATCGTGATGCCAACGTTTCAAAAGCTCACATACGCTATTCTTTAAGAAAGGAATATAAATACGAATAGTCTGGCTCTGGCCGATGCGATCCAATCGTCCGATGCGCTGTTCGAGTAGTTCTGGATTTAAGGGCAGATCAAACAGAACTAGATGGTGTGAAAATTGAAAATTGCGCCCCTCGCTACCGATTTCAGAGCAGAGCAGGATGCGTGCTCCATCCGACTCGGAAAACCAAGCTGCATTTCGGTCACGTTGTACTAGCGTGAGCCCCTCGTGAAAGACCGCTGCGCTAACTTTAATTTCGTCCGCAAGGGCAGCATGCACCGCAAGTACTTTTGCCTGACTATGGCAAATTAGTAGTAGCTTCTCTTGCTCGCCTAATTGACGTAGTAAATTTGCTAGCCACTTTATTCTCGAGTCGTGCCTATAGTCGAGCGGTTGCTCTAGCTCTGCACCTGTGATATCGCTGTTAAACTCTTTTATTAAGCGTGATTGTTGCTCTTTTTCTGAGAGGGTCTTGAGCGCCTTTAGCTCGAACGAAAGGGCCAGACGCACTGGAAATCCTTTGAGCGCTTCTCTGGTATTGCGAAAAATCACTCTGCCCGTGCCATGACGATCAACTAAATCATGCAGTAGTGCCTCCGGATCTTTAATAGCTTGCTCGAAGTCAAAGTCCGTCAACTCAGAAAGTAAATCTCTTAATAAAACTTTCTCCTCAGCGGACAACTTAACAGCGCGACTAAGCTTCTCGGCGACAGTAGCTACCTTAGTATACGTTTGTTGTTCTAATTTAAACTTTTCTAAATCTGGGTAACGAACTGGGTCGAGTAAGCGAAGACGAGCAAAGTGACCTTCCGCACCCAACTGCTCTGGTGTTGCAGTTAGAAGAAGTAAACCTTGGCTGTTCTGCGTTAAAGTCTCGACCAGACGATACTCTGGGCTAACGAAATCGGCAGACCACTCCAAGTGGTGTGCCTCATCTATCACTATCATATCCCATTGAGCCTGCGATGCGTAATCTGCCCAGCGCTCGTCTTCAACCAACATCGCAAGGCTACAAATAATTAGCTGCTCTTCTAAGAATGGATTCTTTTCTGACTCAGCGTTTACAATAGACTCGCAGCGCTCCGAATCAAAAAGAGTAAACCATAAGTTAAAACGCCTCAAAAGCTCAATAAACCATTGGTGTATCAATGACTCGGGAAGCACTATCAAAACGCGCCCTGCACGCCCAGTAAGATATAGCCTATGAATAATTAGGCAGGCCTCAATTGTCTTTCCAAGTCCCACCTCATCAGCGAGTAAAACCCGAGGGAGATAACGCTTTGATACTTCGTCAGCAATATAGAGCTGGTGAGGAATTAAATCAACTCGGCCACCTAAAAAACCAGCAACTGGTGACTGCTTAGCCGCACGTTGCCATTGCAACACTTCATAGCGCAGAGAAAATGTAGCGGATGCATCGACTTGCCCATTAATCAAACGATCCTCTGGCTTACTAAAACTAATCGTATCAGCTAAGTCTGACTCCGCGATAGATATCTCACCTGCCCTGTAAGTTACCAAGCCCTCGACCTCCTCGACTGCCTCTATCGTTATCGACTCTCCCTGTTGAGACTGCACGACATCGCCAACACGAAAAATGACTCGCTTAATCGGAGCATTAGCCGCTCCATACATACGAGCTTCGCTGGAAGCTGGAAATACCAGTCGTAGCTGGTGCCTTGAGCTTGATTCTAAAACACCCAAGCCTAATTCTGGCTCGGTCTCACTAATCCAGCGCTGCCCTATTTTTCTTCCTTCCATGTGCGTAGAGTTTGTTAGCAAAGTAATAAAGTCAAAAACAAGCGGTGCTAAATTGGCTCTATTTTAGTAAAGGAAATAAATGAGTTTGCTTCTCGGTGCCATACAACAGACTCTTGCGGATAGTATGACTAACAGCCGACTACCATCTCAGGACATCTATATCCCCGATTGTGTTGTACCAGCAGAAGCTTATGCGCGCTGCTCACACTTAGGAGTTGGAGCTCATCAAGATGACCTAGAATTTATGGCTTTTCATGGTATCAGTTCATGCTACAAGCAAGACGATCTGTGGTTTGGTGGAGTGACTTGCACAAATGGAGGGGGTAGTTCGCGCTCTGGTAAATATGCAAACACTAGCGACGAAGCGATGCAAGCGGTCCGTATTTCTGAGCAACGCAAAGCCGCCCAAATCGGGCAGTACAGCTTTATTTGTCAGTTAGGTCACAACAGTGCGCAGTGCAAAAAACGTAAGGACAGGGAAGCACTTGTTGAGCAACTCGAAAACATTCTCCTTAAAGTGCAACCAGAAGTACTCTACACACATAATCCTGCAGATAAACACCCCACACATGTGGCAATATGCCAAGCTACTATCGAAGCAGTTCACCGCGTCCCGCCCTTATCAAAACCCAAGAAAGTATATGGCTGTGAGGTCTGGCGTAGCCTTGATTTGCTAGCCGATGAAGACAAGATTGCTCTTGATGTAAGTGGTCACCCAGCATTAGCAAAAGAGCTAAATGCCTGCTTTGACTCACAAATTGCAGGCGGTAAAAATTATAGTGA
Source organism: Verrucomicrobiota bacterium (assembly GCA_036160955.1). Taxonomy (GTDB): domain Bacteria; phylum Verrucomicrobiota; class Verrucomicrobiia; order Opitutales; family Coraliomargaritaceae. The sequence goes on from JAYYDJ010000066.1 coordinate 29,597, forward strand.
TGCAGTCATAGGTCGTAGACATGCCAATGCCAGTTTCTATAAATCTCACTCTGTAGATAGTGTCGACCAGATCTGGTACGCTATGGATTTAACGGAACCTTGCCATGATGATTCAATCGATCTTAAAGATTTTGTCTTACGAAAAGTTAGAGTGCTGCAGGACTCTATTGCTGCATCGCTCGATTGATCTACTCTGAACGAAACATAGATTTAAGCTATATAAGCAGATAGATACATTTAACCTGTCGTGCAGATACATAGTTGAATTTTCTCTACTAATTAGGTTCTATAATAGTATGGAAGCAGTCACAAGTACTCCGAAAGTCGGTATAATCATGGGTAGTCAATCAGATTGGCCTACGATGAAAGAAGCCGCGAACTTGCTCGATACACTCGAGATTGCTTATGAAACACAAATAGTCAGTGCGCACCGTACGCCTCAAAAACTGTACACCTATGCGGAGAATGCAGAATCGAGAGGTTTGCATGTTATTATAGCAGGAGCTGGTGGTGCCGCTCATTTGCCAGGAATGACTGCATCCATAACACAGCTCCCAGTGCTTGGGGTACCGGTCGAATCGAAAGTCCTAAGCGGGCAAGATTCCTTACTGTCTATCGTTCAAATGCCAGCCGGCATTCCTGTCATGACGCTTGCTATAGGAGTGGCGGGAGCAAAAAATGCTGCCCTCTCTGCTGCCGCAATTCTTGCTTTGGTCGATTCCAGCCTAAAGAAACGCCTGCAGTCATTTAGATCTTCTCAGACACAGCAAGTGCTCGAGACCGGACTACCAGAAGCTTGAAATGATCGGCCCTGGAAGTACCATCGGTATACTTGGAGGCGGCCAATTAGGTCGTATGTTAATTCTTGCAGGGCGGAGCCTTGGATACCGATTTGTAGTTTATGAACCGTCCGGTCCTAGCACTGCAGGCACAGTAGCTGACAATGAGATCAATGCAGCTTACGAAGATGAAGCAGCATTAAAAAAATTTGCTAGATCCGTTGATCTTATCACCATTGAATTTGAAAATATTCCTGCTCACGTAATCGATGGACTCAGCGAAATTAAACCAGTACTTCCAGAGCGCTTAGCGCTTTATACCTGCCAGCATCGCCAGCGAGAAAAAGACTTTCTCAAAGAAAATAACTTCCCATGCGTGCCGTTTGAATATGCCGATAGCCCTGAGAGTTTACAAGTAGCAGTCCACAAGATCGGATTTCCATGCGTCATTAAAACGGCAGCCTTCGGCTATGATGGCAAAGGACAAATTAAGCTACGCAATGCACAAGAGGCTGGAGACACAGATTACTTGTGGGGTTTTTTAGGCGCTCCACCTCGCGTAGTGGTAGAGAAATGGATTCATCATGTAGGAGAATTCTCTGTGGTCTGTGCACGTAAAGCGAGTGGGGAGCAATCGACCTTACCGGTCATTGAGAATATTCACATCAATCATATCTTACATACTTCGATTGTTCCAGCACGAGTCACCGAATCAACCGCGCAACAGGCAGATATCCTTGCTCGTGCAATAGCCGAGAAGCTCGGTGTGGTAGGCCTAATTGCCGTTGAACTATTTCTAGATGCTGATGGGCAATTAATTGTGAACGAGATGGCCCCCCGACCGCACAATTCTGGACACTTTAGTATCGATGGCTGCATCACTTCGCAATTTGAGCAGCATATTCGAGCTATAACCGACCTGCCCTTTGGTTCGACCAAATTGCACAGCCCTACTGTAATGGTCAACTTACTAGGTGACCTATGGACCAAGAATAATAGTGAGCCAGACTGGTCTAGCCTACTTGATGACCCAAAAGTAAAGTTACATCTCTATGGTAAAGGAGAAGCTCGTGAAGGCAGAAAAATGGGGCATTTTACAGTAATCGGGGACTCTATCGAAACTGTCCTTGAAATGGCTGAAACACATTTTGCTACGCTGCAAGAAACATAAAGACCCGCCACCTACTTGCATTTTCACCGTGCCAAACGCGCAAGAAAAAGATTCGACCTTCCGCACCCAATGTTCAACGTCTGCATTTTGATAAATGAATATCCATCCATCTAGATCTCAATTTGATACGCTAGCCAAGCGAGGCAACGCAGTACCTGTCTACATAGATTTAACTGCAGATTGCGAAACTCCACTCAGCGCCTACTCTAAAATTCGTGAGGATGCACCCGCATTTCTTTTTGAATCGATAGTTGGTGGTGAACGTATCAGTCGTTATTCGTTTGTCGGGGCAAATCCACGAAAGATCTATAAAGTTTTTAGCGATCACTGTATCATTACCGCCAAAGATCAAAGCGAAGTAACGGTGCCCACGCCTTCAGACCCCTTGAAGTTAATTGAAGAAGAGATGGCAAGCTATATTCCTGTGCATATACCAGGAATGCCGCCTTTTATAGGAGGCGCTGTTGGCTTTGTCGGGCACGAGTTTATTCACAGTGTAGAAACAACCGTTCCTAAACCGTCCAAAAACCCACTTGAGCTGCCTGTTCTGTACTACTTAATAACGGATTCTGTTCTCATTTTTGATCACGCTAAGCAGGTTCTGCGCATATGCGTACATGCTATCTGTAATGGAACGGATACTGAAACAGCTTATAATAAAGCAGTTAGTGAGATCGAGCGTGTTGTCGCCCTCCTGCGAGCGCCAAAAACGCTCACGCAATGTTCACTGCAAGAACCGAAAACAGAAAGTGCTCCACAAGGAAGTACTACGCAAGAACAGTTTATAGCATCTGTCGAAAAAGTGAAAAACTATGTACGCGCTGGTGATGTAATACAAACTGTTCTATCCCAACGATTTGAGAAGGAGTTTAAGCCCGCACCGATTGATCTTTACCGAGCTTTGCGTACGGTCAATCCTTCCCCCTACATGTTCATTATGGAAGATCCGAATTTCGCAGTAGTTGGTGCTTCTCCAGAAGTCCATGTCCGTCTTACCGGAGACCAAGTCGAAATTCGCCCGATTGCAGGAACAAGACGACGCGGCAAGAATGAAGCTGAAGATATTGCACTCGAAAAAGACTTACTAGCAGACGCAAAAGAACGTGCAGAACATCTCATGCTTGTTGATCTCGCTCGCAATGATATTGGCAGGGTGTGCCAATATGGCACTGTAAAGGTGCCTGATTATATGCTTATTGAGCGTTATTCACATGTTATGCACATAGTATCGCAAGTAAAAGGAACCATTGCTAAAGAAAAGACCGCCTATGATTTAATGAGAGCTACTTTTCCTGCAGGAACCCTAAGCGGAGCCCCTAAAGTGCGAGCTCTGCAAATTATTTCAGAGCTAGAAAATTGCCAACGTGGGCTCTACGGTGGTGCTTTAGGCTACTTTGGTTTTGAAGGCAACCACGACTCATGCATTTGTATTCGTACTGCAGTAATAAAAGATAGCCGTATTTTTATACAGTCAGGAGCCGGTGTGGTTGCAGACTCAGTTCCAGAAAATGAATTCATGGAAACGGTTAGCAAAGCAAAGGGCATGTTCAAAGCTGTGGCGGTTGCCGAACAGTCAATCTGTTAAAGCCATAGTTTAGAAAATTTCGTGTAAGGCGATTTCACCGCTAACGATAATATAATAAAGATAATTTAGTTACGTAAATTTTAGTACGTAACTTCTATTGAACTCACTATATCATGGCAACGACAGCTAAAATCACTCGTAATCGTATCGCTCGAAATCTTGAGCAAGCGGTCCCGCGTTCAGCAATAGATTCAGTTGACGAGATCACTGACTCGAAAGCTATGCCATCATCAGACAGAGACGGACTACGCACCTACATGCAGGAAATTAGAAAAACTCCTTTACTGTCTACAAGTGAGGAAGTGAAGCTTGCGAATCGTATACGGCAAGGAGACAAAGACGCTAGAAATCAAATGGTGTCAGCTAATCTACGCTTAGTTGTAAAGATTGCCCATGATTACAACAATTTTGGTCTTCCGCTATTAGACCTAATAAGCGAAGGCAATATAGGCCTTATTAAGGCAGTTGAACGCTTCGATCCGTCTAAGGGAGGAAAGCTGAGCACATATGCCGCTTGGTGGATTAAACAATCTATCAAACGTGCCCTTGCTAACCAAAGTAAGACTATTCGTTTACCTGTACACCTAGTTGACCGCATCGCTCATATACGTCGTGTCACAGCTCAATTAACGGACGAACTTGACCGCGAACCAACTGATGAAGAAATTGCATATGCCACAAGTATACCAGTTAATAAAATCGCTCACTTAAAGTCAGTAAGTGCACGACCGTCGTCCTTGGATGCCCCTGTTGGAGAAGATGGAGAAACTAGCTTTGGAGATTTAGTTGGGGATGAATCTCAAGCAACGCCACTTGAAAACTTGCAAGAGAAATCTGCGAATGGATACATCCATACAGTCTTACAATCCCTCGAACCAAGAGAAGCGGAAATACTTCGCTTGCGCTTTGGTATAGATGGAGAGCATCCACTAACCCTAGAAGAGGTCGGGGAAAAATTCAATGTTACGCGTGAGCGGATACGACAGATTCAAAATTTGGCGATCCATAAAATGCGTCGTATGCTTACAGATAATGAGCGGCAGCGTAGTGCAGAAGAAGTGCAACAGGAGCGCGTTGAACAAGGTAAGCGTGAAGTGCTAAAAGAGTTTTTTGATGAGTACACGAGCTCACACAAGTGAAACTTGACTGCACACGTTAAACTTAATAATTATATTACAATTTTATGCGTGTAGTCCTAATACTCTATATCTCATTTTTTCTTTGTATGCAGGGTCAATTGACCGCTGCACATATAGAAACATCCTGTGCATCGAATATTGAAGCTTGTTGCCTAGCAGGCAATAAACTATCAGCTTCTTCTTGCTGCGCCGCAAACGTTCCATCTAATAATAAAAGATCCTGCCAAGGGTCCTGTCACTTAGATATCGAGTCGAATAACACTCATTGGCAGATTGGTAGTAGCACGAGTAAACTCCTTACTACACCTTGCTCATACAAAAAAACCTATCGGGTACATATTCAGGCGCATAAAAATATAGGCATTCAAAGTAAGATCATTCTACCGCCAAGGCCGCAGAAGAGAATTTACTATTCTGTTTGGAGACTTTGAGATAAATTGAGCAGCGCATTAATATATAATGTGCTATTTTGACTATCATTTTGGCGACAGTAAATCTTCCTTGCTGTCTGCTCTTGCTGGGGCACACCTACTTACTGGTATTGCTAGTAGCTATAAATTAATTTAACTTTTTAATGTACAACCTTACACCTAATTCTTTGATGAAATCGTTATTTACTAAACAATTACTCACTTTTATTTTTATCGGCAGCTTGCAATATGCAAGTAGCCAAACAGCAGCAACGAATGAAGACATTCGCTTTGTCGCTGCGCAGAATCATTTACTCCACCAACCAAACAAAATAGCAATTCATGCAAAGGGTTTTGTTTGTAATTCCTGTGGCATTGGACTGCGCATTCACCTCAAAAAAATAGCTGGCATTAATAGAGATCTTTTTGATGAAGGAATACTCTTGGATGCCTCAAAGCAATTACTAGTTGTTGCCTTTGAATCAGCCGCAGATATTAATTTAAATTTAGTAAGAGATGCTATTTATTTTGCAGGATATGATCCAGTACACTATTACGTATTCGAAGGCGATACGGTGACACAGTATCCATTTGCGGAGGAGATCTAATGATACTTGCTATTGGCACTCCGTTTCGGCGGATCGCTCTTCTGCTAATAATTGGCTGCTCCCCTCTACTTGGGGACCAGCCAATTATGAATATGATGCCTCGCTGGGATGGTGGATATGGAGTGCAGGCATTAGCTGAAACTATTTATCGAAGCGACTTAAAGCTTGGAGATGTAGTGGTTGGTAAAGGTTTTTCTGAAGACATACAATTGTTGCATCTCCAAGGTGTATATACTTGGGATCGATCGGTACGCCTTACCTTCAAGTTGCCATATATTGTAAGTGCGCAGCGCGAGGTGCTTGGCATCGACAATCAGAAAGAGGAACAACACAATAAAGGTATTGGTGATCTTACCCTTGCTCTTCCACTGAAGCAGTATTTCAACCTTTCCGCTCGCAGTGGTAACTGGAGCATTGTACCCCAAATAATAATTCCACTTGGAGCGGCGGATGGTAAACATAACTACTCAGTTGCACACCGTGTATGGGGTAGCGGGATTTCCCTTGGCTATGAGACCGAGACCTACCACTGGTTCTTTGCTGCAAGCATGAGCGCATGGGCTTATGAATCCAGCATGTCTAATCAATGGGGAGGCTCTGTAGACCTTGGTCTAAAATCAGGCGACCGGCTGTTATACTTGTGGGAGAGTGACTTTAAGTTGGATGCTGAAGATGCATTTATACTATCCGCAGGACCCGCAGTTTATTATAGATTCAGTGATACGATACATACTCGGTTCGAGTGGAAACACGATTTTATTTCTAGGGTCAGCGAGCGCCAAGCTGAGTATGCGAATGGCGATCGCGTTAGTTTTGGTATTGGATTCGTTTTTTAAGCAACTACTTGATTATCAGGCACCAAGCACTATCGAGGCTAGCTCGCGCGTTTCCATAGCATCCAGATAGTAGAAGCGGCTATAGCGCTACACAGCAAAATAAACCAATCGCCCTTGATCGTGTAATGGGACTTCCGACGCTCCCAATCTGGATACTGAGAAACCGTTAGTGTCCCCCCTCCGCGAAAATAAATACTACCATCTGCATCGGTGAGAGTTTCACGTATATTTCCATACTCGTCAATCCAGCCACTCCAACCACCATTTCCACAGCGAATTACTGGGCGACGATTCTCCACTGCCCGAAGCACTGAATGTGCCGCGTGTTGAGAGGCTCC
>JAYYDJ010000067.1:0-4346 GCA_036160955.1 Verrucomicrobiota bacterium
CCCATGCTTGAAAACAGGGACGCCTTCCGCCGCAATGATAAATGAAACCGCTGTCGAAATGTTAAATGTGCTCGAACCATCCCCACCTGTTCCGCAAACATCAATCGCTTGAGATGCCCATGCTTCAACACCAGGGTCTAGTGATAGTTTGCGAAAAGCGGCAGCAAAGGCAGCCACCTCAGTAGCGGTTTCGCCTTTATCAGAAAGCGCTACCAAAAATGCTTGTTTCGCCACTAAGTCTACCTGCGGGGAGGCCATCAAAGAAGCGGCAACCACTGCTTGCCCTGAGTTAAGGTCTTCCTTGTCTTGAAGGGTACTTGTAAGCTGTTCGATTTCTTTCATGTGGGCTATTTACAAGGAAAACGTTCAAAGGTTCTGCACAAGCAAAATCTATTTCAGCGTATTCCAAGGATATGCGAAATAGATACTTTTTCTTGCTTTCCATTAAACCCGCTTCAGCTAGCGTGCGATCTATGCTATTTCGACTTTGTCTTCTAACACTATGCAGCACGTTTTTATCTAAGCAATCTACGGCGGTCGACATGCCAGCTGAACTCAAGCACGCAGATAAAGGGGTCGGATCAACCAATTTGAGTTACGGACATGCCATTATTCTAGGTATTGTCGAAGGCGTCACAGAATACTTACCTGTATCCTCCACAGGGCACCTCATATTAACAAACGCTGCTCTCGGCTTAGATAAAAATACGCCAATCCGTGATACAGAGGGGGCGTGGATTCTAGTGCATGATGACGAAAGAGTAGAAGCCCGACCCTACACAGTTGGCGAAGCCGCTTATGCCTATGTCATTGTGATTCAAGCAGGCGCCATCGCCGCAGTGATACTGATTTATTGGCAGACAATCTTGCAGATTTTGCTTGGTTGCTTGGGCCAAAATCCGCAAGGCCGCAAACTGGCAATCAATCTAATCTTCGCTTTTCTACCAGCAGCCATCGCTGGATTACTACTCGATGATTGGATCGAAGCCAAACTAGGTAATAATATTAAAGCAGTGGCTGGAGCGCTCATTGTGGGTGCAGTGATCATGCTAATCGTAGAAAAATGGCGTAAGCATGGCCAAAAATGTGCCCCCCCACCAGAAGATGGCCCCAGAATACACGACCTCTCGATTCGCCAATCAGTCATGATCGGTTTCTTTCAATGCTTAGCAATGTGGCCAGGAACGAGTCGCTCAATGGCAACGATCGTGGGTGGTTATTTGGCAGGACTGTCACCCAAGAATGCGGCAGAATTCAGTTTTTTGCTTGGACTTATTACGCTAACTGCTGCCTCTGGATATAAAATAATGACGGATGGATCGCACATGATCCGTGCCCTCGAGATCGGGCCTCTACTTGTAGGCTGCCTAGTTGCATTTATCTCATCTGCACTCGCAGTCAAGTGGCTGGTTGGCTATTTAAGTCAACACGGTCTCTCTCTATTTGCTTGGTACCGAATCGCACTGGCGATTACAGTCCTACTCGTGCTTGGTAGATAAACCTTAATTTCATAGTTATAGACCATATGAAAAGGTCAGGTAATCGGATTTAAACTAATAAATTGGTAAATCCCGCAGTGTCGGTAGGGCTTGTAATTTCATGACAGGCTAACAGTCAATTACTGCTACAGATATCAGCCCTGATAGTCTTTTCTAGGATAAAAATACCCTAACTGCTTCGGAATTATGATCCTAAATTTTGCTATCCGTGATTGGATTATGACTTACTTTTTAGCTCAGTCTCAATATCTCTAACCAACTCCTCTTCAAGCTCTTCTTCTTGATTAATATAGTAATCTTGATACGCTTTGTCTGTGTAGTTCGAATAGTAGTAACTAGATAGCGTACTTGTTATATTGTTGAGAATCGCACCGTATACGGGTGCATTAGACTCCCAAAGTCGACGGACATTTACCACGGCAGTCTTCCGTTTAACAGTGTTAAACTTGATCACATACAAAATACCATCTACCAATGGCAACAAGTTGAGGGCATCACTGACCGCCGCTAGTGGTGGCGAGTCGACCACAATCCGGTCGTAACGATCGCGCAACACGGCGAACATTGCTTCAAACTGTGCACTGTTCAGAACCTGCGTCGGATTCTTGGACTTTCCCCCTGTAGACAAGACATCCAAATTAGGATAAACTTCTTTGGTAATGACTTCATCCAAGCTGACTTCCTTTTCAACATGATCGAGCAGACCAAGTTCATTTTCAATCTGAAGCGAACGCGCCACATTGGGTAGACGTAAATCACAATCGAGAAGCAGCGTCTTCTCCCCGTGGTTTGCGAATGTGAGCGAAAGATTAGAGCTCACAAACGACTTACCCTCACCAGGAACCGTGCTTGTCGTAAGAATAATTTTAGCATTCTTACTCTGATCGCTCAGTTTGAGTGCCGAGTGAATCGAACGAAAAGTTTCAGTCACATGACGATCCACATTCGAGGCCACCGCCTGCGCCTTTGTGTTAGTATCCAGTTTCTTAATACGAGGGATCACTCCCAACATCGGCAAGCCAATCGTGCCCTCAATATCAAAGGCGCTTTTAACCCGGTCATCGAGAAAAGCGACTGCAAAGATAAGTCCCACCCCAAGAGCGATGCCACCAAAGAAGCCTGTCGCCAAATTCAAAACGATATTAGGGGAGGAAGGCTGGTCTGCCCGCGGAGGAAAAGCTTCGTCCACAATACGTGCATTAGGGTTTTTAAGGTTTACCTGAGCCTTTTCCGTAGTCATGCGCTGGTTAAGTGCTTGGAAAAAACTTTGTTGGACTTCTAAGTCCCGAAGAAGTGAATTAAACTCAATCCTAGTTTTACCCAATTCTATGAGCTCTTTCTCCTTCTCAGCTAGTCTCAGACTAGCCACCTCGAAATTACTCTTAGATTCTGAATATCCTGCGTAAATTTTATCGACTGAATTTTGCACTGCTAGTTCGAGTTCTAATTCACCCTCTTGGAGGGTCTGTAAAAGCTGAATCATAGCAGGGTGCTTCTCCCGATAGCGCTTACTTAAGGAGGAGATACTAATACGCGTGCCAGATACTTGCTGCAATAAATTAGCAACTCGTGGTTGTTCGGCTACGAATGGAAGCTCCCATAACTCTCTCCCTTCTAGACGATACGTTTCAACTTGATCCCATTTGGTCTGGAAATTATCATAGATATTCTTGTTGGTAAGCTCTATCTCGTTAAGGCGCGCAAGTTGAGCGGCTGCGATGTTTTCATCACTTTGGAGTGAAACCGCATTATTTTGCTCACGATATTCAGCCAATTTTAACTCAAGCTCTTCAACCCGATCTTTCTGCTGGTCCGCCCGAATACGCAGATCTTCCACCGCTTTCATGGAGCCATCAATATTCAACTTTAGATTGTAGTCGATGAACTCTTTCGCAAATAGATTAGACACCTCGGCAGCCACAATGGGATCAGGGTGAGAAAAAGCGAAGTTGACCATGAGACTCATGCGCCGTGGAATAATCTTACGATTCTTTGCCAAAATCTCGATCGGCGTTAGTGGCCCACCCAAGCTGAGTGCACCCTCGTATGGAGCCATAAAGCGCAGGCGCAATTCGTCCTGCAAGCGTTGTTCCACACCTTGAATAATAGACAGGCTCTCCATTACGCTAATCTGCGTATTTAAATCTTCCGCGCTAAGGATCTGGTTTTGCTCCATTTCCGTACCCTGCCCCATGGCACCGAGCGCGGATGCATCATCGCGAAAAAGCTGCACCTGCGAAACCGCAGTGTAAACTTTGGTCTTGTTGAAAGTATACAAAATAGACCCAGAAAATATAATAAAAAGTGTGACGATCAAATACCAGATGCGCTCACGAAACATTAATAAATAATCCTTAAAAGAACGTTGAGGACCAGCTCCACTGCCACCATAGCCATAGCCATAGCCGCCAATATAGCTATAATTACTGCCGCCATAGCCACCTCCGCCACCATAGCCATAGCCATAGCCATAGCTCGATCCGCCATATCCACCTGAATTTGGATCTGGAGCTCCTCTGATGTAATCATTCTTCATATGCTGGAAAAGGGTTAAATTATACGCTCAGGCACCCAAATGGTATCGCCTTCCTTGAGGATGATGTCTTTAGAATTGGGATCTTGAATGATCTTGCTAAAATTGACTTCCATTTGACGAGCTCGACCGTCTTCTTCAACCCGTTTAATAGTAATTGACTTTGGATTTCCCAATCGACTCACGCCACGCACACTCGCCAAGGCTTCAATCAAGGTCAAATCTCTATCTGGTGGAATAGGGACGACCCCTGGGTTGTTTACTGAGCCCAGTATGTGAATCACTTTCGGCGAAAACTCTACGACAAGAAGGGA
>JAYYDJ010000068.1:0-17301 GCA_036160955.1 Verrucomicrobiota bacterium
TACTGTATAATTAGATAGTTTAGGTTTTAGTTTATTTTTTATTTTTAAGTATGCTTTTATTGAGTTCTTCAAATTCTAAAATTATAACTTACAGTCGGTCTGCTGCATCTGGGCTTACACTAATCGAACTACTGGTAGCAATTTCAGTAATGCTGGTCCTATCTGGTATTACTTTTGGTATATTTAGAGGCGTACAAAACGCGCAAGCTCGCGCTCAGGCTAAAGCTGAACTCGCTGTTATAGCGCGAGGAATGGAATCATTTAAAGCGCTTTATGGTGATTACCCTTGGCATGATTCTAATGATTCTAAGTACCCAACTCCAACTAATGGCGATGCAACTAACACCATGCTTTTGTATGCGTTGACCGGTCGAATGAATATGCAGAAAGGTAACAACGGATCAATAATCGTTGATATGATCTCAGATAGTTTAGATGATAATTTAGTTAAGGGTAAAAAACAATTTATAGATGTCAGTAAGTTTTCCTTTAGCGGAACTGAAGAAAAGCCCAATCAGTTACTGGATCCATGGGGAAATCCTTACAGATATTATTATAAGTGGGAAAATCTTGAAAATGATACTAATTCTACAGGAACGTGGGATATAATGGGATATCATTTGTTTTCTACTGGACCGAATGGAAGTACCGTAAACGACGAGATTAGGTCTCAGATCCCCCATAGTGGCGTAGTAAAGGATAATTTTAGAAACAAAGTTAATGAGCTCGGTGTAATTTTTGTTGGGGAGTAGTACTTACATAATTCAACTGTTGAAGTTGCCCATGGTTTTTATTTACTAGTGATTTGGTTATTATTTATAAATATTATGTTTAGGATTTTCTTAATTTTACTGTTAATCGCTACTTTAGCTTCTAAAGGATATGCTCTTTTTTCTAGTGATTTAGCATCCGATTATGGATCTAGTTGGAATACAGGCGACAACCACGGAAGCGGTTTTAACGCCTGGGACTTAGAAAATCGTAACAATGATGGAACCAGCGTCTTTGCGGGTGGTTTTATTGGTGATTCAACCTCGGGAGCAGGAGATATCAACACTGGCTCTAACCAATCATTTGGTCTCTTTGCTAACCCAGCGGGTGCATACATCACTGCAGTTAGAGGGTTTTCATCGAATTTATCAGTTAATGATCAATTTAATGTTAAATTAGCCTTAAACTTCGACAATGGTAACAAGGGATTTAATTTACGTAGTGGAGTTTCTAATGTGTTTGGTTTCAATGTTGGCAATGGAGCTAACATTAATTCTCAGTTTACCAATAATGCGACTGTCGCGCAATATGATTATGGAGGTAATGCTTTATTAAATGCTACTGTGCAAATTACTAGCTCTAGTAGCCTAAGTTACGAAATTTCACGTACTTCAGACATTGGCACTCAAGGAGTACTCTACTCTGGCACCATTTCTGACATTAATGTCAGTATTGATAATGTTGAATTTTATATAAGTGATACGGATGATGGGTCAGCAGAGAATAATCTCTACTTTAACTCAATGCAAGTTACTGAGGTTCCTGAGCCTGCGAATATTAGTTTTATAATTCTATCTTCTTTGATAGTACTAATTCTACTTAGACGCCGTTTGGCTTAATTTTGCCAGTCAAAACTCGAGTTACTAACGATTAATCACTCTTTTAGTAGTAACCGAAAGCCTCTCCATCGAGGAGTTTAGGGAAGTTATCATTACTAAATGAATTAAGATCCTGCCGGGAAAAATCTTTAAGCTTAAAGATTGGCAAGATTGGGCGACCTTCAGCTGTTTCTTGGTACTGTATTCCTTTTTTTTCTATAAATAAATAACAGGCAAATTCTCCGCCAGGTATTTCTCCAATTATAATATTAAGGTCGACTGGTTTACCGGCTGGTAAATCAAACCAGTCACCCTCTGTAAGCATTGGCAGGTATTTTGAAACCGGTGGCCCGTCAAAACGTGGATTTTTATTCGGCCTCCAGCCACTTGGGTTCGATTCAGTGAAGCCAGCAGAGAGAACTATCTTACTGTCTACACCAACTATTAAAATATCATCAGCAGTGCCAACGAAACGATATTTACCGCCGGCCATTGATCGAAATTGCCCTTCGTATGCTACAACCCAATTATTTGGCTGTACAAGGCTTTCAACACCGTATGCTTTTGGTGCTTCGCTAGCTGGCATTATCGGTATATAAAAATGCGTAGCATATAGTTTCTGTTCAGCATGGTAACATTTTCTAAATTCTCTGAGCTTAAAATTACTTAAGTAGTCCTTACCTAGTTCTAACCAACTAGCATTAACAGTACCTTCTCTATATTTATCCTGTTTTAAATCAATAAATGTGCCTTCCATCGCACCAGCTAAAGGTGCAGTATTACCAAATAGGGTAGCAAATCCAATTTCTCCACTACCTATTCCTGATCCTAGGCTACTAGCTTTACCACGTGCTTTTATCGAATTTTGTGATGTGTTGGGTTTTTGTATATTTATACTCGGCATATCTAGATCAGTCGGGTTGTTGATACTGATAGGAATTTGCGTGGCAATAGTTGTGGAGCGTTGAGACCGCATCGTTTGTAGCTTATAATGTCTTTGTTTTGGCTGTATCGATTGCGGAGGAACAGCAACTTCAAAAACAGTTTCATCTTTGATAAATAGAGTAAACACTTTCCAACTACCTAAAAATATCCCTGCAAGTAAGTGCAGTAAGATGCTAGCAAGAAGTACAAGAAAAAGTGGGCGCCTTATTAATCTTTTTTTTATTCTAGATTTGTTTTCAGGGTAAGCGTTCATCATTTTTCAACTATAACGTAAATTTAGTTTGGTATTTTTCAACTGTGTAACACTGTGGTACTACATACACTACGCTACTTACTTGTTTATAAATTACACTAGTTACTATTATTACTGTTTATTCTATGATCATTAAGTACTCATTTTTATCTTTTTCGATTTTTTGTTCTCTAACTATTTTAGCAAGTCCTATTAGTATCAAACTGCCTATTGAGCCTATCAATCAAGGATCTCTATGGATAGCATTGGATGCTGACTCTACGTTCGGTTCGACGGTTTTGAGAGTGGATAATGAAAGAGCTGTTTTTCTTCCGTTCCAGGCAGATCTACTTATCGAGATAGAAAAAAGTAAGGTTAAAACAGTAAAGAGATATGAGGACTACAAATGGAGTTTAGAAAATACGTCGCACTGTTTGGTAGATTTTAATAAAGATAATATAACACTGAGCATAGAATCTCTTGAGAACGTAGATTATATCAGAGCGGTGCAGTGGTTTCGTGTAGATGAAAATAGCGCTATAGCTAGTGGTCATAATAGGGTATCTCGCTCTAATTTAGGGGATATATATTTACCTAGCTATTATATTGTAGAGCCTTCGGGACTTCTCAAGATTAGAGGTCCATATGGAGCACTGAATACAAAACCAAATATTTACCAACTCCTGCCACGTTTGTTTGGAAATGAGAACCAAACACGTAAGATAAATGGAACAATGAACGAAAATGGCTGTGGAAAATTTAGCGATTTGAGTACTAAAGTTTTAAAAAGACTAAAAGAGGACCATTATACTCACATTTGGTTAACTGGGGTTATTCAACATGCTACTTCCACTGACTATAAGAAAGTTGGTCAAGATGCCGATGATCCAGACCTTTTGAAAGGAATAGCTGGTAGTCCTTATGCAATTCGTGACTACTTTGATGTTTGTCCTGATTTTGCTGACGATCCTTCTAAAAGGCTTGAAGAGTTTAGATCTCTTGCTAAGCGAATGCGGTCTTGTGGCTTAAAACTTATTATTGATTTTGTACCCAATCATGTTGCTAGAAGTTATTCTTCTGACATACGCCCCGATCTTGATTTTGGAAATAGGGACAGGCGTAGCCAGTTTTTCGCTTCAGATAATAATTTTTTCTATTTAACCTCTGAGGTCACCGATGAGCATGGCCCTCTACGGCTTCCGACAGTTGATCATTCTACTGGCCATATCGTTAGTTCAACTGCTCGAGTAGTTGGACGTGCGGATGGATACTTTAACCCTGAGCGTAAGCATGGGCGAGTGACTGGAAATAATGTAGTTAGCTGGCAACCAAAATCTGGAGATTGGTATGAAACGGTAAAGCTCAACTATGGTTTTAATTTCATGAATCGTGAGGCAAGTCCTGAGTATCCTACTGCTGTAACTCCATCAAAAAGAATTCCGAATACTTGGAAAAAAATGGATGCAGTCGTTGCATACTGGCAAGAGATGGGAGTCGATGGTTTCAGGGTTGATATGGCTCACCTAGTTCCGCCAGAATTTTGGAAGTGGCTTGTACATCGGGCTCGTACTCGGCAGCCTGAAGTCTTTTTTATGGCAGAGGCCTATGAAGATGATCCTGCTAAGGTGCCAAGTCACGAGCCCACCCTACAAAATAAAGGGGTCATGGTTTCTTTGTTAGATGCAGGATTTAATTCTGTGTATGATGATGCTACTTACGATGTGCTTATGGATTTATATGAGGGTAGGGCTTGGGCCAATGATATAGACAGCCTCAATCAAAATATAAATCCTATGTTTTTTGATCGCGCCGTTCGATACGCAGAAAATCACGATGAGGTTAGATTAGCTAATGCTAGTAGTTGGGGCTCTCAAGGTATGGGTGTGGGACGTCCTGTAGCAGCAAGCTTGTATGGCCTTTCAAGAGGCCCTATAATGGTATATCATGGCCAAAAAGTAGGAGAGCCTGCTACAGGTGCTGAGGGTTTTGGAGGAGATGATCAGCGCACGTCTATTTTTGATTATTGGTCGATGCCAGAATTTAACAAGTGGTGGAATGGTGGGCTTGTCGATGGCGCTAATTTGTCGACTGAACAGCGCACCTTACGCTCTTGGTATGTTCGGCTTCTTGAAGTGCTTAAAGAGCCTGCTTTCACCACAGGAAACACAACCTTTTTAAATAATCTCAATATTGAAAATCCTTTTTATGGAAAAGTTGAGGACAGGGGACCTTCAGGCAAGTGGATGTATAGCTATTTACGCTCAGACACTAATAGTGATTCGCACTTTTTAGTTTTGTGTAATTTTAGTCCAGATACTGATTTGCGTCACGTACGCGTTAGGCTACCCGATTCCGCACTTAGAGGTATGGGTGTATATAAACAGTCTTCTGCTTGGATTGTTGTAGAACCTAGCATAAACAATTCTAACCACAGATCAATTGCTTACAAAGCTTCAGAAGTTAGCAGAGAAGGCTTATATTTCAAAAAAATTGAGTCGCTTTCTGGAGAATACTATCGGATTCGAGTCGTCTATGAATTGCCGGAAGATGTTATAATTGGATCTAGTCTGCCACATGGTAATGCTTTTTTAGGTTCATTCCCAGTACTGCATATGGATTCTGGTCAATCCATAAGTATCGATCTTAGGCGATATGGTAATCCGGCCGATAGCCATTATTATGCAGTTAAAGCGCCTGATGGAATTGAAGCACGTATCGATAAACTGAATCATAAATTACATCTGCAGACTAATGATGGTGCCGTAGGGATTTACCGTATCAATATCAGTTTAATACCCATCAACAACAAGAAGAGTTTACTAGAAAGTACGATAACCGTAGCTGCTACCAAACAGGAAAAATACAGTTTTTCATTGAGTGGTTATGAGCATGCTAAGTCTGTGAATGTGGTAGGGGATTTTAATGGTTGGAACTCTAGCATTGATAAAATGTTACGTGCTAATGACGGTTGGAGTTTATCCAAAGCAATTAAAAGTAATACGTTCGAATATAAATATGTCATTGATGGGCATTGGATTACGGATCCTGCAAACGATAAACGCTTACCTGATGGGCATGGTGGATACAACAGCTTAGCTGAAGTTAAATCCGAATTAGATGCTGATAAACCGTTCAATCTTTTTGTTGATAATATTGATAATGATTATGTAACATTATTTGCCAGTGATGAAATTAAGTCCGTTTACGCTGATGTATTTCCCAAAAATGGCGGATCGAGGAATCTCCCAGTAAAGGTTATTGGTAATAGAGTGCGCGTTAATCTAGAACAGTACCAGTCCACTGGTTACTTAGTTCGAGTTATTGCTAGCAGTTTTGATGATGCTGTCTGCAAGCCAGCTATAATGTATGCAGGTAAGCCCAAAGAGGACATTTGGCGTGATGATATTATTTACTATGCATTTACTGACCGATTTAGAGATGGTAATACCGCTAACTCATATAAAGTAGAAAATGATAAAGTTGCAAATATAGCGAATTACCTAGGTGGAGATTTTGAAGGAATATTTGCTGCTCTCAATGATGGTTATTTTGATAGCCTTGGGGTTAATGTCATATGGCTTGCCCCACTCAACCAAAATCCCGCAGAGGCATGGAAAGAGTACCTCCCGCCATTCAGGTTTTATACTGGTTATCACGGCTATTGGCCGATAGCTCGTTATGCAGTCGAGCCTCGATTCGGAGGCCCTGATATTTTGCAAGAGCTTATCGATTCTGCACATCGTAATGACATGAAAATACTCGCTGATTTAGTTCTCAAACATGTGCATATTAAAAATCCTACTTTCAAAGAAAAGCCGATGCTTTTTGGTGAGCTAATGTTAACGGATGGCACCAGGAATCTTCGTCGGTGGGATGAAAATCCATACACTACATGGTTCGAGCCATTTTTGCCTGCTTTTGATTTTCGTAATCCAGACAGTATTAATTTTCTTTTGAATGATGCTTTCTATTGGATTGATAAATATAGGCTCGATGGTTACCGGCTAGATGCTGTAAAGCATATACGACCTGACTTTTGGTGGCGGTTTCGTAGTCGAATGCGCGACAGCTTTCCTGATAAAACACATTATTTTGTTGGTGAAACTTTCGAAAGTCGGGAAGGGATCTCCGCTTTTATAGGCCCTAACATGTTAGATGGACAGTTCGATTTTCCTCTTTATGATACATTAATGGAGGTTTTTGGACTTAGCACAGCAGGATTTGAAGAGATGGAGAATGCTTTGAGTCAGTCGGAAAAATTCTATGGGCGCATTACACTGATGTCTCCTCTTTTTGGAAATCACGACAAACCTCGGTTTATGGCTTATGCCGATGGAGATTTACCTGACCCAGATCAATCAGATGAGGAGGAAGTAGGTTGGAGTAAAATGCTACGTGTTGATAATATTGAGTCATACGAAAAGCTAAAAATGGCTATGACTTTTATTATGACGATAGATGGAGTGCCTATGCTTTATTATGGTGACGAAATTGGAATGACTGGAGCCGGAGATCCAGATAACCGGCGAATGATGCGATTTAATGATTCGCTGACTAATGAAGAAAAAGCCGTAAAAGCTCATTTCTCAAAAGTTGCCAAGGCTCGACGAGCCCACCCCGCCCTTTATATGGGCAGTAGGCGAGCGCTTACGCATTCTGAATCAAATTACGCTTATATAAGAGCTTACGATAAAGACCGTGCCTTAATTCTGTTTAATCGCAGCAGTGAGGAGACCTCTTTCAAGCTCAATCTAAGCCCTGAGATATGCTCAGGAGAATTAACAGATATTATAAGTGGTAGTAAAATAAAAGTTAGAAATGGAAGTACGGAAGTTACACTTAAGCCAAATAAATCAGCGTTGTATATCACTACTGGAGGACAAGATTTTGACTAAAAATTGTCTGCTATCTTTTTTATCGGTTATCGTAGTAACGTTACCATTTAAACCTGTATATGCGGAGGCTCAGGTTAAGAATTTTCCAGAGATCAGTTTAGAAGGTCTTGCGCACAAAGTGGACGCTTTAGTAGAACATAGCCCGGACGAAGCAATTGCGTACATGGTAGAAATTAAAATGCGCCTTACCAACTCAATGAGTGAGGAGTATCGTAACATCTATTGCGAAAATCTTTTTCGCTTAGGTCTAACTCATATGAGTGCCTACAATCAGTTATCAGATGCTAAATGGCTATTAGGTGCAGTACCTTATTGGACAGAATTTACTTCTGATTTTTTGAGTGATTCTCGCCATTCACTGGCCATGCTAAATCTCGGGGACTGCTACTACGGAGCAGAATACTGGAGTGATGCAATGGATGTATATTTACACGCAATTGAGGTTTACTCCATGCAGATCGATTCAGAGGATTTGTTAGGAATATTAGAGCGCATTTACCACGCTTCAAATTCTTCTGCCCGTGAGAATGAAGCTAAGAAAGTTCTGTGGAAATTTTTAGGTGAAAAATACAGTTATTCTATCCGTATTTTTTGTTTGGAAGCCTTATTTGATGACTCATTGAAGAATAATAATATCTCTGAGCTTTTAAAATTAGTAGGTATAATCAATTCCGATCCTTTATTTCGCTATAATACTGGTTTGAACATTCGGTTACTGCACACTGGAGATAAATTTGAGGATGAAGAGCGATATTTAGAAGCGAGTCTTTTATTTTCAATGGTTCTTCCACTGAAAGTTTTATTAGCTTCAGTAGAGGAACGTCTTATAATTAACGAAGAAAAAGCATTTTCTAATCGTTCCTTTGGATTAAATGATGAGAATGTGGCTAACTTGATTGATGAACTCCGAGCTAAGCGAATAGAACTTTTAGATGCCCCTAAATACTCGGCTAATTTGCAATGGCGCCAAGCTCGCGTACTTGCATTAATGAATCGTAAATATGAGGCTTACTTTGCTTATCTGCGACTGATTGAAGAGTATTCCGATCACAAACATATAGAGCAGTTTCATTACGCTACTTTTATTCAAAGCATCGAATGCGAATACTTTAAAGAAGCAGTTACTCTTGGAGAAAAGTACTTATCGGATCCATCTTACATACTATTCGAAAAACCGATAGCCATTCATATGGCTGGTCTTTATAGTCGTTTTGGAGAGGTTGAAAAACTTTCACAATTAGCCGATAGCTTTCTCCATCGATTTCCTTTTGATAGAGTCGCAGCGCAAGTGTGTCACTTTCTTGGACAAACCTTATTTACCAAGGGCATGGTAGAGCGAATTGTTAACGATTTTCCAGCATGGACAGCTGAATACCCAGATGGTGCTTTCGTCGATAGTGTTTATTATTGGCTAGGAATGGCTAATTTATTTATGGGAGATTTTCAGTCAGCGCTGGTAGAGTTTGACTCTTTGTTACAAGCTCACCCAGGAAGTGTTTTTGTTAAAGAGGCGGAATTTCGTAGGGGAGTAGCTTTTTTCGGTATGAGTGAATATAAGTTATCTCGAGAGGTATTTGAAAAATGGTTAGCTCAAGCGTATGAGCATCCGTTACTGCCAGAGGCACATGTTTTTATGGGGGACATAGATGCAATAGAAGCCAATGTAGAAAGTGCTCTAGAAAATTACCGTTTAGTAGAAAGTTTCGGTGGTTCGCTTTCTTTAATAGAGCATAGTTATTTTGAGTCCAGTTCTCTACTAGTCGCCAACAAGAGATATTTAGAGCATGAAACTCTATTAAAGAAATTTGTAGATAAATACCCCGATTCAAAGTTATGCTCTGAGGCTATATTAAGAGTAGCAGAGTGTGCTTTTGAGCGTGGTAACATAGCTCAAGGATTTGAATATTTAAAAAAAGGAATTGAGCGCTTTGGCGACGAGAATAATTCCGATCATGTTGATATATTGTTGGATACTTGGTGGAAAGTTGATTCTTCCATAAGGAAAGGTAATTTAGTTACGAATGCATTTATTAAAAGACTGCTTAGTGATGAAGAATTCAGAGCCAAGATGCTATACAATCGCATAGAGCAGATACGCTATTTCGACAATAATCCAAACCTTCAATTGGATCTCAAAGAGTTGCTTACGAAGCGGCACCCGCTCCACAAATCTTTATCTAAACATACCGCCCAAAATTCTATTGCTAGTTCAGCTAATGCTCTATCGATAGATGATTACCCATCTTTGATTGCTGTAACCGATTCGTTAGCGTTGAAGTACAGTAAGTTGCCTAAGCTTAATGCTGAGGAGTCTTTTCGTGCAATGCATGATAGAGCAATAGAAAATAACAAAAAGACACTAGCTATGCGTCTATTACGTGTCCTTAATGTTTGTTGTGGAGAACCTGTAGATCTAAATATTTTTGATTCTAATATTGATGAAATAGTGAGTCCTGCAACACTCGCTTGGATCGCTGAAATAGAGTCGTACTCTTACCCTGAACGTGCGATTGAACGCTTGCTTAAGTTAGTAAATAAATATCCAGAAAATCCAGCTGCTGCAGATGCGTTTTTTTTGTTAGGTCAATTGGAATATAATCGGAGTAATTATAATGATTCAGAAAAATACTATGCAAGGGTGTTGGAGGAGTATTTTGAAAATGATTTAGCCCCCAGGGCTGCTGTTGCTCGCGGAGATGCTCTTTGCGAGGCAAATCGCTACGAAGAAGCGATAACCGCCTATTCGTTAGTTCTTAATCAGAGAAATTGGAGGGGTGAAATCTGGGCGGAGGTTACATATAAGATTGGGTACTGTTTTGTTTTGAATCAAGACTATGGTAAAGCTCAGGGGTTATTTGAACGCACATATCTAGGATTTAGTGGTTATCTCAACTGGACGGGTAAAGCTGTATTAGCAAGTGGTAAACTATTAGAAGATTTAGAAGACAAAGAATCCGCATATCGCACGTATAGCTTTTTTATAAATCTGTTGCACGCGAAGGATTCACCACACTACGAAGAAATATTATTAAGAATGGCTACTCTTTTAGATAATAATGAAAACATTCAATCGATCTAAGTACTATCTATTTGCTTTTCTATCTCTTGTGGTCTGCATACCGCTCAACGCAATTGAATTACTAGTAGAGCTTCATTATCCCACTAGAACGGATAAAGTTTTACTAACCGGAATTGATGGAAACTCTCTAGTCTTTCGTCCGACGGGGCAAGATGATGGAGGACGTGCTTATTTAGAGATTGAAGATCTTAAAAGGCAGAAAGTGGCTCTTAATTACTTATTATCAGAGAAGTTTTATAATGGTATAGAAAGACTTAACGAAAATCGACCAATCCAAGCTTTACCACTTCTTGAAGTCGAGGCAGGTCAATTGTTAGAATATAATATACTAAGTCAGTTGCCAGGTAATTACTTGCCTGCAGTTCTGCCTTACATGGATGCGTTACATGATAGCCGAAATTGGAATAGACTTGTCGCAGTAATAGTTGAGATTCCTTTGGAAAATAGTCCTACCGAGATTGTTCAAAAAGTAGGAGATATTGCATTCACGCTTTATAAGGAGAAGCGTGGTGCAGCTTTAGACATAGTGCACAAAAAAATAATCAGCATCTCGCAGGTTCCACCGGAGCATGTTGCTAGTTTCTCTGATATCGCTAACTCATGGCGACAGGCTAAAGAATATCAAAAAGCTTATGAACTATATAGGTTAATCAATGCAAATGATAGATCCCTGAAGCATCCATCTGTATTATGGGCAGCTTATTGCGGTTTTTATTGCTTAGATAATGATAGTTTAGAAAAAATTTACTCTAAGCTTCCTGAAATAGATGCAGGGCAAGCGTATTTTTCTCTTAGGAGATTATTAGATACTCGCTGGTACCTAAATAAAGGCGATTATCCTGCAGCAATACGTAATGCCGCAGAAGGTAAGGTTTATGCCAACGCAACAGAGCCTTGGTATCCCGAACTCATTCATACGCTTGCTGTTTTGTATTCAAATATGAATTTAGTCGATGAAGGTTCACTTGCTCATCGCGAAGTTTCTGCAATTTTTCCAAATAGCCGTTGGGCTAAAAAAAGCCTTCAATCATTGAAGGATCAGAAATGAATAACCTATTATGAATAATATAATTACAAAACTTCAATTAACGCCGATCTATGTCTTAGCGGTAACTATGGTTCTTAATTGCAAAAGCTTGAGTGCAGAAGTGATAAGTAGCCCAGAGCCAGATAGTACTGAAAATGTGGTCACCTTGTGGACACTTTTTAAGCAGGGTGGTTGGGCCATGTATCCTTTACTGGCTTTTTCAATTACTCTAGTCGGGTTAGCTGTATATTGTTTACTTCTTATTCGTGATTCTCGATTCACGCAACCAGAAGCCCTTGATGATTTAAAGAAAGCTGTGCAGTCTGGCGACTATGAAAAGTGTCTCGATGCTTGCCATAACAATGAAGGTTACATGACGGAAATTCTTTCTATTGCTTTTGAGACCGTTGGTCAGGGGCATCGCTCCGTAAACGCAGTCAATGAAGCTATGGAAGAACGGGCAAGTAAGATATTGGCAAAGCCATTAGTTTTTGTCCAGTATCTTCAAGTTATAGCTTCGATTGCCCCCATGATGGGCTTACTAGGTACGGTTAGCGGCATGGTTAAGGCCTTTCGTAATATTGCTTCCCAAGGTTTAGGAAAACCGGAGTTACTCGCAAATAATATTTCTGAGGCACTTGTAACTACCGCAAGTGGACTACTGATAGCTATTCCTGCGCTAATGGCATATTTTTACTTTAAAAATAGATATCTAGCTGCTTCATCAGGAGTTTATGAACAGCTTGGATCTATGACGCGAATGATGTCTAAAGAAGGAATGCTTTCAGATAATTATAATCGCTAAATAGCTGTTTATACCCGGATCTTGTGAAACCCCAACGCCATACTGAAGACGGTAATGATCTTCCGGATCTGACGCCGATGATCGATATCGTTTTCCTACTTATTGTATTTTTTATGACAGTGGCTACTTTGCAGGTGCAAGAGTTAATAGAGATAGATGTGCCAATAGCTGCTGATGCTGTCATTCCAGATGATCGCAGCGCAAGAGCGGTAGTAACTATTCAGAATGATGGCGCCTTGTTTTTTGGTTCAAAGCCAATCAGCGTTGACGATTTATCCGCTTATGTAAATCAGGCTAGAGAAGCGAATCCAAAGCTTAAAGTATACATCCGAGCTGACGCTAAAGTTCCCTTTAAGAATGTCCGAAAACTCTTCTCAGCTGCCGCAGAAGTAGGTGTGCAAAACGTTATTTTTGCTAGCTACCAGAGTAACAAATAAAGTCATATGAAAGCTCGCCGAACTCTTATTATAGAAGACCGTGTGGATCTAACTCCGATGATAGATATAGTCTTTCTGCTTTTGATTTATTTTATGGTGACCACCTCTATTATAAAAGAAGAAGCGGACTTGGGAGTCACATTACCATCTAGTATGGCTGCGGCAAGTGACTCTCCGCTGCCGGAGCAACATTACATTGATATCCTTTTTGACGGAACAACTTTACTAAACGGAATGCCGACGGATAATCCGGGTAATCCTGAGTTGCCTAATCTCAAGCGTACTCTTTTGAGCCTGAAACTTTCCTCAGATAGAGCTGGTTTGAAGACCTTAATAGTAATTCAGCCCGACTCCGAAGCATTTCAGCAAAGCGTAGTCAATGTTCTCAATGTTCTTAAGTCTGTGGGAATTAGATCAATATCTTTTGGCGAAGGCTTAAACTAATTTTTATTTTTGATATGATAACATTGTGGCCAATCTATCGCTTATTTAACAAGATTTTCACAGGCTTTCTTTTATTCTTGCTTGTAGATTATTGCTACGGACAAAGCTATGTTTCAGGCGAAGATGAGTCATATTACAAATCTTACCAAGATGGATGGCAGAGCGGCGATAAAAGTGGCCGAGGATTCCAGGAATGGACTTTACAGGCGCCGCAATATGATAGTGCTGAAGAAGAGCAATATGCTGGTTTTTTTATTGCTGAATCCAATCGTGAATCTGATTTGGGGTCTTTCGCGAGCAAGGGTAAGGCCTTCGGTATTTTCGCTAATGGTACTAGTTTTGAAGAGACGGTTGCTTTTCGTGCATTCGATCATCCCTTAGAAGTGGGTGATGTATTTTCATTTAGATTCAAATTTTCTGGATTTTTAAATAAATTTGAGCGCGACTCGGATAAATTATCTAGCGTTGGATTTGCTTTACGTCACACCGTTGAAGCGTATGCATCGAGCTCAATTGCGAAGAGCCGTGTTTTCGCATTTGTTATTTTAGAGGGTTTTAGTACATATCAAATATTTGATGGACCGAAGAGATTTAACACACGTATTTTTATTGATCCACAAGGCGCAGAAGTCGGTTTTAGGGTCAATGATAGTGGTTATGATATTCAGATAATAACGTTAAGTGATCATACCATTTATAATTTAAATAACCGCTCTTTTGCTCAGTTGGAGTTATTTAATAAAGACCAAAATCGATCTCCACTAGCTATTCGAGGATTTGCGTTTTTTAATCTCAATGGTGGTGCGAATAATGCATATTTTAATGCCCTACAACTATCTTCTAATGAATAATGACGACAAAACAGATAGGGCAGACAAATGTCTCTTTGATCGAGATTGTGGCATCCTACTACATCCCACCTGCCTACCAGGTCCTTTTGGAATAGGGGATATTGGACCCTCAGCAATTAAATGGATTAACCTGCTCGCAGACGCGCAACAAAATATATGGCAGATACTACCCATGAATCCGTCTGGCTATGGGGATTCACCTTATCAAGGGCTCTCAGCATCGGCAGCTAACCCAATTCTTATTAGTCCTGAGCAGTTATGTACGGAAGGATTGCTTAGTGCTGATGAATTAGAGCTCTTGAAAGTGCCAGCAAGTGGACGAACTAATTACTCTTTAGTATACAAAAATAAAAAAAGAATGACTAGTATTGCTGCGAGTCGTTTTTTTAATTCAGATCAATCAAACCATCTATATAAGCGCTATCTTAAATTCGTCCAACATTCTTCAGATTGGTTGCCGGAGTATGCCTTGTTTTATGCTCTCAAAGAAAAGCATTCAGGCGTATCTTGGACAGACTGGCCTGCTAAGTTTCGCGATAGAGATTCTGATGCGCTGCAGCATGTATCTGTTGAATTAAAGGAAATCATTGACCGTGTTACTTTTGAGCAATTCATCCTTACTGAGCAGTGGTCTTTGCTTCGCGCTAAGGCATTTGAAAGCGGTGTCCGTATAGTTGGTGATTTACCAATTTTCGTCGCGCACGACAGCGTGGATGTTTGGTCCAGGCCGGAACTTTTTAATTTGTGCGCGGATGGTAAGCCTTCTGTCGTAGCAGGTGTACCGCCTGATTATTTCTCCGCTACTGGGCAGCTATGGGGTAATCCACTATATAACTGGGAAGCGCATCGTAGCGATAATTTTGATTGGTGGTGTACTCGACTTAAAAATATTCTTAACTGGGTTGATATTGTTCGAGTCGATCACTTCAGAGGTTTTGATTCCTATTGGGAGATTCCAGCAGACTCTAAAACTGCGCAGAAAGGCCGATGGATTCCTTCTTGTGGCGATGAGATTCTTCGTGAATTTAGTAAAATCTGTGGCCATCCTATGCCCCTCATTGCAGAGGATCTAGGTGTGATCACTGATGCAGTGATTGAGCTGCGTGAAAGGTATCAACTTCCTGGGATTCGTATTCTACAATTTGCTTTTGGTAATGACCCCATGCGATCTAGCTTTATCCCTGAATCTTATGATAAATCTTGTGTAGCATATAGCGGTACACACGATAACGATACTACCATGGGATGGTTTCATAGCGTATCAGGTGAAAGTAGTACTCGTAGCGATATAGAAATTAATGCGGAGAGAGCATCTGCCCTAGATTATTTCGGAAGCGATGGTTCCGAAATCCATTTGGATTTTATTCGTAGTATATACGCTTCAGATGCAGCTGCAGCTATTATACCACTGCAGGATCTATTAGGCTTTGGTTCAGATGCCCGCATGAATACTCCGGGTAATTCTTCAGGTAGCTGGGTTTGGCGACTTCACAATACGGACGGTTTGGCCGAAGCGATGAAAACTTTAGAAACTATTACAATAAAAACTTCACGTGGATTAAGTCGTAAGAAAATAACTTAATCAATTTTACACACACATACACTATACAAAAATGAACAAACCAAATCTTTCATTCTGGCAAATCTGGAACATGAGTTTCGGGTTTTTTGGCATCCAATTTGGATGGGGTCTTCAAATGGCTAATATGAGCGCCATTTATCAATACTTAGGTGCCGACGAAAGTACTATTCCACTCTTATGGCTAGCAGCGCCACTAACAGGACTTATCGTGCAGCCTATTGTTGGCTATTACAGCGATCGAACTTGGTGCTTCCTCGGTCGTCGCAGACCTTATTTTCTTATTGGCGCAATATTTGCCAGTCTATCATTAATAGCCATGCCAAATTCTAGCACTCTTTGGATGGCTGCTGGCTTGTTATGGATTTTAGATGCTTCTGTAAATATAAGTATGGAGCCTTTTCGCGCTTTTGTGGGCGATAAATTAAACCGTAAACAGCGTAAGAGTGGCTTTGCTATGCAGAGCCTTCTTATAGGTCTTGGTGCTGTTTTATCATCTGCATTGCCTTGGATCTTATCTAATTGGTTTAATATCTCCAACAACACGACGGCCGAAAATGCTATTCCAAAGTCCGTTCACATAGCTTTCTATATAGGATCCGGTGTTTTCTTTTTGGCGATTCTATACACTATACTAACAACGAGTGAATATCCACCAGAGGATATAGAGGCATTTGAAGAAGAGAAAAAGCGAACTGCTGGATTTTTGAATGCTTTTCGTGAAATCTATGCGGGCATATTATCAATGCCGCGTACCATGAAGCAATTAGCAGTTGTGCAGTTTTTTACATGGTTTGGATTATTTTGTATGTGGATCTATTTCATTCCAGCTGTAGCAACTCATATATTTGATGGAGTTCAAGGCAGCCCGGAATATCAAGCAGGTGCAGAGTGGGGTGGTGTTTGTTTTTCAACTTATAATGGAATAGCTTTTGCTTTTTCTTTCTTTTTACTAGTTTTTGTCCGACGATTTAGTTCAAAATCAATACACACGGTTTGCTTAGCAATTGGTAGCCTGGGTTTACTTTCTGTCCCTTTAGTCGAAGACCCCAAAACTCTTTTGCTTTCTATGTTGGCTGTAGGTATCGCATGGGCTAGTATTTTATCCATGCCTTATGCTATGCTAGCTAACGCGATTTCCAGTAAGCGTATGGGGTTTTATATGGGAGTCTTTAACTTTTTCATCGTGCTGCCACAAATTGCTGCATCTCTTGGTCTTGGCACTATAATGTCTGCATTTCTTGGCAATAATACTATGCTAGCGATTTTGCTTGGTGGGTTCTCTATGCTTATTGCTGCTGCGTGCGTGCAATTAGTAGATGTGACTGCTGAAGATGCACCGGAAGCCAGTAAGGAGGCCTGAACAATAAGTTTCCATTTAATGTTGACCAATTTCTGACCAACTATGTCTCTATCTA
>JAYYDJ010000069.1:0-8823 GCA_036160955.1 Verrucomicrobiota bacterium
TCGACTTTGATGAAGGTCGAATCTCTGGTTTTAGTGACCAAGAAAGAAAGCGATGGGAAGAGTCCAATACATGGCAGGATAGTTAATTGTTCGCTCTGAGTGCGACTAGATTCGTGCTGGTCAAGCATAGTGATCAGAAACCAGTACTGGCAGGTGCAAATTACCTTTTTATTCGCGCTAATTGTGCTCGCACTAATTGTGCTATCATTTGTAGCCGATCCGATCCAGGAACATTGCTAAACTCAACAATCGCATGACTCGCTTGCGACAATTGTTCTTCAAAACTCTCCACAACCGTCTCAAAAATTGGGAAGTCATGCAGGCGCTTACTAAGAACTGCTGCCACAGTCGTATCCCCCTGCTTATAGCGAGTTAATAAAGACTCTCTCTCCGCCACTGGTAACGATTCTAAAAGTAGCAATAAGGGGAGTGTAAACTTACCTTTCTTAAGATCAGTTCCTAGGGACTTACCAATCATTGATTCCTTCGCATATAAATCCACGAGATCATCGAAGATCTGATAAGCCATTCCTAGATGGCGCCCGAACTGGCCGGCTGCCTTACAAAAAGCGCTCAGTTGCCCAGAGATTTGAGCTCCTAACTGACAGGCGACTTCGAAGAGCTCTGCCGTCTTTAGTTGAATGACGCGGTAGTAAAAATCACGACTGTAATTCACTTTACCACGCTGGTAGGTTTGGGCAATTTCACCAGCGCAAACGCGCGCTGTCGCATGTGCCACCTTGCCGCAAACTGCATTTGTATCAAACTCAGCCGCCAGTTTAAGTGCATGCGAAAAAAGTACATCTCCTATGAGCACTGCCTCAGCAGGACCGTATTTTTTAGAAGCAGTATCCTGGCGGTGGCGCGTATCCGCACCGTCTAAGATATCGTCATGCACTAGTGTCGCTAAGTGGACTAATTCGATCACAGCGCCTAATTTAACCATTTCAGCATTGTTCTCTATGCCTTCGTTCGACCAGCCACTATATGCAACTAACATTGGTCTTAATCGCTTTCCACTATGCCCTAAAACATAGTGCGCATGCTCCTGCACCTCTGGCTCAAGAGTCGCTACCTGCTCCAACAAAAATGAATCCAACGCCTCTAAGTAGGGTTTCACTGGATCGTACACTTCAGCAAAACCAGCAGATGCTACCTTTTTTGCTTCAGAATTTACAATCGTACTCATGCAAGCAATAGAACCTAGAAGAGCAAAAGGTGCAAAATAATACGGCGCTTTTTCATAAACTGCACTTATTTACACCCATCTTTGTAAGGCGCTTATAAAAGCTGGGCGATCGTCAACATGAACATTATGACCAGCGCTGGGGATCATCTCCACTTTAAATAAAGGAAATCTACTTTGCATTACTTTTATATCGGTATCCTCAATAAAATTAGATTTCCCCGCGCGCAGCAGGAGTACGGGCTTTTCAAAACGATGCTCTTCTAGCAATGGATCTTCCCTAAGATGAGGAAGGCTCGCATACAAGGACTGCAGATTAATTTGCCAACGATAGCTACCTGCTTGCTGGTCACGCACAAGATTTGTCAATAAAAACTGGCGCATTGCCCATTCTGGTACCTGTGGCTCCAGTAGCTCCTCTGCTTCCTTGCGACTCGACAGCTCGCCCACGTCAATCGACAACATGGCTCGAAACTCAGCATCATTATACGATGGGTACGCTTTCGCGACGATATCTACAATCACTAAGCGCTCGACAAGGTCTGGGTATTCACACGCGAATCGCATCGCAACTTTGCCACCCAAACTGTGCCCGACTAAGTGTATACGATCTATATTTTCTGCGACTAAATAAGCTTTTAAATCCGCAACTAGTTCGCTCCACTGCATAGAATCGGCATGCGGAGACTGACCATGGTTGCGCATATCTAACAGATGCACGGCGTAGTCTGCGCGCAGCTCCTTGGCAATCGTCATCCAATTTCGACTCGACCCAAGCAGGCCGTGCAACAATACGATAGCTGGTGCTCCGGTATTTTCAAAACAAACGTGGTGTAGCTTTACAGCCATAGTTATCAATCAATGCACATAATTACCGCACATTCGATGCTCTCTTTATAATTCTATGCGCATCAGTATTGATCTACATGCAGAGACTGTCTTTTATCAATCGTTTAATCATTCAATGGCAGAAAAGAAACTCACCCCGATGATGCAGCAGTGGCACGAAATTCGTGCTCAACTCTCTGATGACACACTCCTGCTCTTTCGCTTGGGCGATTTTTATGAAATCTTTTTACAAGATGCCGAGCGCGGCTCTAAGCTACTAGGCATCACTTTAACCCATCGGCACGGTATGCCCATGGCTGGCATACCCTTTCATGCAGCTGACAGCTATATTCAAAAGCTGCTAGAACAAGGAATAAAGGTCGCCATCTGCGATCAAGTAGAAGCTCCCCAACCCGGCAAGCTCGTAAAGCGCCAGTTAACTCGCATTATTACTCCGGGTACACGCTTAGCAGATTCGCAGATCGAAGCGCAAAGGAACCACTTCTTACTCGCATTAAATCTAGAGCGAGACGTCTTACATGCAGCTTGGCTCGACCTTACTACTGGAGAATTCTACCTAGCTACAGAGTCGAATCCAGAACGTTTATTTGCAGCTTTTGAGGGCTTTAGTCCACGCGAAATACTCGTCCCAGAAAATGCTGCAAAGCAGTGGAGCCATGCCCAAGCAAGTTCCAGTTTTAATGAGCTCTATCAGCACCTTTGTGATAGTCGCAGCGTAACAGAAATTGCTGATTATAATTTTGACCCTATTACAGGCGCACAAAGTGTTTTAAGCGCACTTGGAGTTCTCAACCTAGAAGGCTTTGGCGTTAGTTTAAAGCATCCAGCGCTCGGTGCTGCAGGTGCGCTCATTTATTATGCGACCGAAACACTCTGCGCAAAACCAGAAAATTTACGCCAGCTGCGCGAATACCGCAGTGATCGAACACTACTACTAGACCCTGCAACTTTACGTAATTTAGAAATTTTCAAATCGGCAGCAAACACACACGAAGGATCCTTGCTTGCGGCAATGGACGGCTGTGTTACTCCAGCAGGCTCACGGCTGCTGGAGCGATGGCTGTGCGCCCCAGAGCTAGAGCTTAAGGAAATTAAACGCCGCCAAGACTGTGTCAGTGAATTTGTTAGCGCACCTGGTCTTGCCACAGAATTGCAAGGGGTCTTGCGCGGGGTTCGTGACATCGAACGAATACTCGGGCGCCTGCAAAACCGGGTACGAAATCCTAGGGAGCTTGGCGGAGTGCGTGATACGCTCCATGCACTACCCTCGATCGCGTGTACTCTTCTTGAGTTTCCAGGCACTCCAGTTGCAGATCTTGCAAGTTGTATTCATAACTTTGATACGCTTAGTGAACAATTAGGCTCTAGCCTTGCACAAGAACTCCCTGGGAAAATTGACGATGGCGGCTCCATTCGCAATGGTTACGATGAGTCCCTTGACCACTACAGAAATTTAACCAGCGACAGCCAAAAATGGCTGACAAATTTTGAAATAGCCGAGCAAGAACGCACCGGAATCAAGAATTTACGCATTCGATATAATAGCGCTTTCGGATATTTTATCGAAGTAACTAAAAGCCATATTAGCTCTGTACCAGACGATTATACTCGTAAGCAGACAATGAAAAATGCAGAACGCTACACAAATGATGTGCTTAAGGACAGAGAGCGGGAAATTCTATATGCCGAAGAGAAAGCCATCGCGCGGGAAATTGAGTTATTTAACGAATTAATTGTCAGTATTCTCGATCACTCTGAAACGCTCAAAGTCACTGCCAATGCACTTGCACAAATTGATGTTTTAATTGGATGGGGAGTTATCGCGCGCGAATGGGACTACTGCAAGCCATCTGTAGACTCCTCTGATAAGCTTCATATTGATCAAGGACGCCATCCCGTAGTCGAACAAATGCTGCGCAGTCAGCGCATAGGGCTCGCAGGCACACATGCTTTTGTGCCAAACGATTGTGAGCTCTGTAGCTATAGTCAAAACACTATAGTCCCACAAATTGCCCTTATTACTGGCCCAAATATGGCAGGAAAATCCACCTATATTCGACAAGTTGCTCTGCTTGTGCTGATGGCACAGTCGGGAGCTTGGGTCCCGGCAAAATCGTGCCGTATTGGCCTCGTTGATCGTATTTTTTCTCGTGTAGGTGCTAGCGATGAACTCGCTAGAGGTAACTCGACCTTCATGGTTGAAATGAATGAAACTGCAAATATTTTGAATAACGCTACCGCGCGTAGCCTCGTAATTTTAGACGAAATAGGACGTGGCACAAGCACCTATGATGGTCTCTCTATCGCTTGGGCAGTCATCGAACATCTGCACCCTAAAGATAGCGCGGGACCTCGAACCTTGTTTGCAACTCACTACCATGAACTCACTCAATTAGCACAAACCCTCGAAAGACTAAAAAACTACTCCGTGGATGTTAAAGAATGGAACGATGAAATTATTTTTGTGCGCCGCGTCATTAAAGGTGCTGCCGATCGCTCTTACGGCATACAAGTCGCTCGCCTAGCAGGCCTCCCAAGCACTGTTATCGAACGCGCAAAAAACATTCTCGAGCGACTCGAGGCGGATGACTCTTCCCATAATTTACTGCGCAAGCGCCTCAACAAAAGCCAATCTAAAGATAGTCCTGGTGACGACGATCCGCTAGCCCTCTTTCGTTAAGCCAGCATTCGCATCACCAGGCTTCTCGATCCGCCCGCCATAAAATTTCCGAGTCTAAGTATGACGAGTGGCACAGCTGCTGCAACACTGCGCGCCGATTAAAGCGCTCATAAAAAACAAGGATTGAAGCATTTTACCTTTGCAATAGTGAACATATATATACCTATTTTCAAGCTTATCGTACTTCTTATGGCTCTGCGCTATTTATTTATTGATTTTGACAGTTTTTATGCGTCGGTGGAACAGCAACGCCAGACGCAATTACGCGGTCGCCCTGTCGGAGTTGTCCCCTCTATTGGTGTGGATACGACGAGCTGCATTGCGGCTAGCTACGAGGCAAAGGCGCACGGAGTAAAAACTGGAACTGCGGTGCGCGAGGCTCGTTACTTGTGTCCTGGGATTGTTTTTGTCGAAGCAAACCATGCGCGCTATATCGAGCTACACAACCAGATCAAAGCACTCATCCATAAAATTATTTATATCGAAGCGGTCCTCTCGATTGATGAAATGTATGGAAAATTGCCGCCTCACTGGCAGCCACTTCCCATCGCTACACAGAAAGCACGTTTGATCAAAGCCGCCCTTGCTAAAGAGGTCGGCCCTTGTGTTCGCGCCTCTATTGGCCTCGCTCCCAATCGCTTTCTTGCCAAGTTAGCGAGTAAATTAGAAAAGCCCGATGGCCTGACCACCCTTGATTTTCACGAAATACCAGAAAAACTTTACCCCTTCGAACTGGCTTCTATCACTGGTATCGGCGTGGCCATGCAGCGACGCTTACAAACTGCACGGATTACTACAATGCAAGCGCTGTGCCAAGCAAGCAGGCGTAAATTACACCGCATTTGGGGCTCTGTCGAAGGCGATCGGATGTGGTTCGCTCTACGCGGAGTAGACTTTCCTGCTGCAGTTACGCAACGCCGTACCATTGGTCACTCTCATGTACTCCCTCCCCGCCTACGCACTCTGCATGGGGCGCACGCGACCCTACACAGAATGCTGCAAAAAGCCTGCCGTAGGCTGCGAGCGATGGGTTACTTTACTGGCTATTTAGAAGTGCACGTTAAGTTCGGTTTTGAAATCCGCTGGTCGACGCAAGCAGCCTGCTTTCCTACGCAAGACAGCGTCACGCTAAGTGAGCTACTCCATGCTGCATGGAGTAACCATCCTAAAAATGTCCCGAATCCAACTAAAGTCTCGATCACTCTCTCGCAGCTCGAATCAATTGCCTCGCATACGCCCTCACTATTTGAAGCGCCTACGCAACGACGCAGAGTGCAGTTACAGAAGACCATGGACCAAGTCAATCAGCGCTTCGGTGGCCGTACACTTTATTATGCAAATGCTATGGAAGCGCAGCGCTGCACTCAGGCAGCACCACTACGCATCGCATTTAATCACATTCCAGACCTAGCACTCGAAGGTGATTAAAGCGCTTCTACATAGTGTCCAAATCCACCAGTATTTCGCGCGGGCTTGAGCCATTTTCGGGACCAACAATGCCACGATCCTCAAGCTCTTCCATTAGTCGAGCCGCTCGATTATAACCAATGCGTAAACGACGCTGCAGCATCGAAGTTGATGCGCGCTTCGTCGCTCTCAGAACATCAATTGCCTGTGGAAGTAATTCATCGCCATCCGACTCGCCTGTACCCGCAGTCGGAGCATTATCATCACCGCCAGCATCAATTTGCTGTTGCACCGATTCGGCAAAGACGGGTGGCTCATTTTGCTCTTTTAGATACTCAACAATACCATTAATCTCGTCATCGGAAACGAAGGCTCCTTGTGCGCGCACTA
This sequence comes from Verrucomicrobiota bacterium, assembly GCA_036160955.1. Classification (GTDB taxonomy): domain Bacteria; phylum Verrucomicrobiota; class Verrucomicrobiia; order Opitutales; family Coraliomargaritaceae. The sequence goes on from JAYYDJ010000069.1 coordinate 6,513, forward strand.
AGGTAGATGTTCCTGGCGGGATAAAGAGCATATCGCCCTTGCCGATGAGTGCCTCCGCGCCACCACCATCTAAAATCGTCCGACTATCCACTTTAGAAGCTACTTTAAAAGAAATGCGGCTCGGTAAATTCGCTTTTATAACTCCAGTAATCACATTTACCGATGGGCGCTGTGTTGCGAGAATTAAGTGTATGCCCGCGGCTCGTGCTAGCTGGGCCAAGCGCGCGATCCCCGTTTCGATATCTGCTGGCGCAACCATCATTAAGTCGGCTAATTCATCGATGACGCAGACAATATATGGGAGCTTCTTGCGTGGAATTTCAAAGGCATCGTCATCGCGAGGAACTTCCACTTGAGTGACTGCGGCGCGCTCCTCAGCGGTCATCTCGGCATCCATTGCCACGGCTTTTTCTTTCTCTTCCTTGGTTTTAGCAATCTTTGCGTTAAAGCCTGCTATATTACGTACATTTTCTGCGGCAAAAATTTGATAGCGGCGCTCCATCTCTGCGAGTAACCACTTCAATGCCCCCGGTACTTTTTTTGGTTCGGTCACTACAGGGATCAACATATGCGGTAACGCATTGTACATTTGCATTTCGACCACTTTAGGGTCGACCATGATGAAACGTAAATCCTCCGGGCCAGAGTGATACAATAAAGATGCTATAATTGCATTTATGCATACGGTCTTACCGGAACCAGTAGAACCAGCAATTAACACATGTGGCATCTTAGTTAGGTCAGTGACCATTGGCTTACCTGTTACATCCTTACCGAGTACAATCGGAATTTCTGCCTTCGCTTCTGCCCATGATTTCGACTCTACAATATCACGCATACATACCGCCTGTGCGATACGATTTGGAACCTCTATACCGACTGTACCTTTGCCGGGCACTGGAGCAAGAATACGAACTGATTCTGCCTTTAGACCTAAAGCTATATTCTTATCAAGATTAACAATTTTTTCCACACGTACGCCTGCAGCAGGAGTTACTTCATATCTAGTAATAACTGGGCCGGTATGAATTTCGCCGGGGTTTACCTTTACACCAAATTCCTCGAGTGTTCTAACCAATGCTTCCATAGTACCCGCGTGATCTTGCGGTGAGCGATCGTCTGTATTTGGAGCTTCTGCCAGTAAATTGATTGGTGGAAAGGTATAATCGCCGCGTCTTTCTGGTATGGTAGCGACTGCTTTTTCGGTCTTTTCCTCAGAGACCACCTTAATCATTGATGGGTCAAATTTCGGCTTTTTCACTTCTACTGGCTCACTTTGCGAAACTATCTGCTCTGGCTCGGCTACTGGTTTCTTCGGCTTGACCGGAGGTAGTTGAATACGTCCAGCGCCTGGCTCTAGATTGCCCGATAAGGGAGCATCCAACAGCGAAGTGTTTTCATTCACAAAAGTAGGCTTGAGCCTAGCCTCTTCGGCCTCTTTTTTTTCTACTGCAAGCGCTGCTTTAGCCTCTTCACGCAAACGATACCTTTCCAGCTTAGTCTCACGCCGTGACTTGGCTTTTTCAACGCACACGTGCTTAAACGACTCGAAGAATTCTCGTATCTTTAGTAATAGAACACGGTTGGTGCTGTATAAATACTCTACGAAGTGACCGACGTTATCAGTAAAAGTAATCAATGATCCTATAATTAAGCCCATAAAGAGGACCATTACCGCACCAAAGTTTCCTATGTATGATTGTAAAAATGGCTCGGTCAACACATAGCCAATAAGCCCACCAAAGCCACGGTCGTATAATTGATCTTTAAAAATACTACTCTCGGCACTTGCGAATCCAAGAAGCTCCACCATAGCAAGCAAGCCAGAGGCACATATTATTGATAGCACTGACATCAATACTGTTGCGGCACGCTTTTTTGGAGCCTGTTGCAGAAGTAACCGCACACCAAACCAGATCAAGTATAGAGGTAAGAGCCAAGTGGCGACCCCTATATAAAGAAAAGAAACAAAAGAAAAATTAGCACCAAAAACTCCAACCAAATTATCTCGGGGATCTGCATTTGTCGTCTTATAGGTCGATTGGCTGGTATCAAAGTCGACAATAGCTGCCAGAGCTAAAACAGCTAGGGTAAAAAGAACGAGTGCCCATAATGGATGAGCCGGTACAAGTTGCCGATTAGAGCGGTTTTTTGAGGTAGATTTTTTTGTGAAACGCTTCGCCATAAAATTATAAGCAAAATACCTCTACTAACGAGGAAAACAAGGTTTGTTTCAACGATCGCTTGCAACCAATGCTCTAACTATGTAAAAAATACTGTTTTCTCGCTAACAGCATACTTGATATCTGCG
>JAYYDJ010000070.1:0-3088 GCA_036160955.1 Verrucomicrobiota bacterium
GCCGCGTAAAATTTCGACACGCTCTAAAAGAAGAGCTTCCGTCGCCACAGCGTGGTCGACGCTGATACTAGAGGCGTCAAGCGCCTCAATACCAGAGTCGAGTATACGCACGCGCGCACCATCAAAACCACGAATAACAGGACGACTGGCACTACCACCGAAGCTAGTGGAACTCACTCCTGGCTGTCCTTCCAAAAGCTCGCCGATGCTAGAACCTGAGTTCTGTTGGATCTCTTCAGAGTCGAGCGAGCTAAAGGGGCTAGCAAAGTTATCGACTGATTGAGCGACAGGCCCGGCGGAGACAATGAAGTCCTCAAGTTGGTAGATAGGTTGTTCGTCGCCAAGCTCTTCGTTGCTGTAAAGCACTGCCTGTGATAATAATGCAATTGTGGATAGTAGTGTGCAATAGGGTTTCATAATATTAGGTTTGTTTGATTTAATGGACCTAAATGAAAGTATATTACAGTAAGGCTTCATATTGCAAGTTAATGAAAGTAATTTACAATAAGCATAATAATATTAAATTGCGTTTTGTTAGTTTAGTGCAACCTACTAACATTAAATGAGGTGTAGCCGACAGAAAACACAAGCGTTCACGCTTTTGGAGCTATTGACTGTAGTAGCTATAATTGCAGTGCTTTGCTCAATACTTGTGCCTGCATTACAAACAGTTCGGAAGTCTGCGCAGCAGGCAAGTTGTGCTTCCAACATGCGACAGATCGGTAGCGCGCTGCTTCTTTATGCAGCGGCAAATGACAACAAGCTTCCAGAAACTTCACACACCGCAGCATTCGGACAATCTTGGATTTATACACTCTCGGATTATTTGGGTGATTGCGACGAAGTTAGAATATGCCCAGCCGACCCTAAGGGGGATAGCCGATTTGATGCTGGGGGCACGAGCTACATCTTAAATAGTTTTTTGTTTGTCCCCCAGATCGATCCCTTCGGCCAACCGATGGGAGGACCTAGCAATAATCTAGTGCTAATTGAAAGCCCAGCCGAGACCCCAATGGCATTTATTATTTCAGACTCGCAGGGGGTTGGTGATGCGAACGATCATACCCATTCCAATCGCTGGGGTTCTTGGTCGGCAGTGGTTCGTGATATATCGCCAGGGCGTTTTGGTGGGGGCAATTCTCCTATGCAAGCTTTAGGAAGCTCCAACTACCTCTTTGCCGATGGCCATGTTGAGCCAATAGATGCGGCTTTCATGAAAGCACGCATTGATTCCGGAAATAATTTTGCCAAGCCAAAATACGGTTTATGAAAAAATTAATCTACCAATCGCCGTTATTAATTTTTGTGATACTTGTTATCACTGCGGCTATGTTAGGAGCGCAAGGGCTGCTGATCGGCCATATTGATTTTACTACCTACTACTCCACTGAAGCAAGCGAGTGGGTCTCCGAGTTTAGGCACGGCGAGTGGGAAAACCCTGATGCGCGGACTCCAACTAGCGAGGTAACCTTACCTGCTCGCGATTTTTTCTACACCAGTGGTGGAGATCGTTATGCTCAACCTTCTGCCAATAGCTTCGACTTCACTGGTATCCCCGACGGAGATCCACTCTGGATATTTTCTGCTACAGATAATGGCCACAGTTGGCCTGGTTTCCGTAATGAACAAATTACAGGAACTTTTCGCTCATATGTTCCCAATGACAGTCGAGTGACTTCAGTTGCTCAGCCCTGGATGACTCTTGAATTAGTTGATATGACTTATGCCGGTTCATCGGACAACCCGCAGTTCTCTCTATGGCAATTTCAAGGAGGGGTGATCCAATGGATGGCGACGTCTGATGGGATAGATTCTGATGATATTTATTACATGAAGGAGAATGCACATTCGCATGCTAATATAGGCTTTTCTAGTTTGGGCCTGTATAGGATTGGCTACAAGTCATCTGCTATTTTGGAAGCCACAGGTAACTTCATCCAGAGTGATACAAAATTTGTTACTTTTGCGATCGGGACTAAAGCCGCTTGGACTGCTACCTACTATGCTGGAGACGACCTCTTTGCCAGCGCAATCTCTGGCGATGAGTCAGACTCAGATATGGACGGGATCACTTTATTGTTGGAGTATGCGTTCAACCTGAACCCTGTTGCGGCAGATTTTAAGATATTGGAAAAGCAAAATGGAACTTACGGTCTTCCCCTCATTAATTTGGTACCTAATGGCACAATATCAGTTTTGCAGATTGAATACATTAGACGAAAAGCGAGCTCAAATCCTCAAATTAGTTATTTTCCTGAATTCACAAGTAGTCTTACAAGTGGGGAGTGGGAGGTCCAGACCGCAGAGACAGTTACTTCGATAGATGCCGATTGGGAGCGAGTTGTTGTGACTGACTCAACCGACTCATTAATCGAAAATCAACGCTTCGGGCGCGTCCGCGTTGAAAAACAGGAAAAAATTATATATTAGGCTTGCAATTACCCAAATTTATTGAAAGTGACTTATATTAATTATGAACTTATCTCCTAAATTATCTCTTTTTCTAACATCCTTTTTAATTTCTCATTTTGCTCAAGGCGCATTGTGGACTGCAGGCCACGGTGACTTAGGCATTGGTTACGAAGACGGCGAACTCGAGCCGCACTGGCATCTAGGTGAAGGAAACGAATCCGTAACACTCGACGGCGTATCTGCACCCCTTGGGCTTGAAGGTGAGGAATATGAGGCTATTGATATTATCCCTCGTACCAACTTGTTACAAAGCATTGGAGGTTCTTCTTACTATGTTTTTCCAGCAACAGAAAGTCCAACGGTTCCTTTCATCGGGTTTGGCACTGAAGAATTAAATCCTGCTGATTGGGCTGGAGACTTAACGCTTTCACTCACCGGCGCATCTGGTCCTGGAAGTTTCTTTTTATTTCACCAAGACCCTGTCGGTGGTCTCGCGACTTTGATGGATTCGTCAGATGGTTTTAGCACTGCTGATAACATTCTTCTAGCTCCTGACTCCCACACTCACTATACTTGGGCTTTTTCACAGACTGGTAGCTATGATCTCACTTTCCAAGTAACAGGAGATCATGTTTCCGACGGTGCTCAATCTGCTAGTGCGACATACAGCGTCAGT
>JAYYDJ010000071.1:0-5974 GCA_036160955.1 Verrucomicrobiota bacterium
TGCCGAGTCTTTGTGAATGACTGTCGCGGCCATTCTTTGAAGTTCCTTGTCCTTTTTTGTGTGACATGGTTTGTGTTTTCCTAGTTTAGATACAATTAACCTTTGATCGATTCGATCTTGATTACGGAAAGATGTTGGCGATGACCGCGGCGACGTTTATAGCCTTGGCGACGCTTTTTTTTGAAAACAACAACTTTTTTATCTTTCTTGTTTTCAAGTATAGTAGCTTTGACAGAAGCTCCCTCTAGTAATGGTGTACCAAAACGTGCATCTGAACCGTCTCTGATCATAATTACTTCGTTGAGTTCCACAGAGTCACCGGCTTGTGTGTTTGGATATGAATTCACTTTTAGGATGTCGCCTTTAGTGACGGTAAACTGACGGCCTTGGGTTTTAATAGTCGCTTTCATAGGGAAAAGCGCTGGATCAAAGCAGTCTGAGCAACTAAATCAAGCAGTTTTTCGCTCTTTTTTCTGCAGTAGTGATGATTTGATTGGGTGCTTGCCATGTCATAGTCTTTGTCTCAATTCTGTCTCAATAAGAAAATGCAGTGCCAACAAACAGATGTTTCCAACGCTAAAGAGACCTTTAAAGAGTTCTTAAATAGCAAAGGTTTACGCGTCACGACGCAGCGATTGGCTATTTTTGATGCAGCCTATGCGTTTACCGATCATTTCACTGCAGAGAATTTACTGGAGAGTGCTCGGCAGATAGACGACTCGGTTTCACGTGCTACTGTGTATCGGGCTCTGCCTATTATGACTCAGAGTAGCTTGATTCGAGAGGTTGATGTTGGCAGAGATTATAAATTTTATATGGCAAATAAGCATGCCACTACATTTCAGGCACAGGTAATCTGCGTAGACTGCGATAAAATATTCGAAATTGATGCTCCTTTTATGGAGTGGTACGGTAAGACCGTTGCTGACAAATTAGGACTAGAAGTGGTCAATCAGCGTTTGCAAGTCACCGCGCGTTGCCAGAGCGAATCGAACTCTAGAGTATGTGAAAGTGCGCCATCTAGTAATAGCGACTAGTCATACAGAAGGATGATGAAAAATAAATACGATTTTGAACTTGGATTTTACGAAGGCTTGCACAAGAGGATGCCAAAGGATACTAAGGTAGTGGCTATATTAGCTCATCTTTATACTGAATCTGGATCTATTGATCATGGTTTGAAGATGGATCGTAAACTAGCACGATTATTACCTAAGGACCCCACTGTACAGTATAACTTAGCCTGTAGCTTAGCACTCAAAGGCAGATTGGCGGATGCAGTTGCTGCTCTGCACTGCGCTGTTTCTTTAGGCTATAAGGACGTTCAATGGATGCGCAATGATCCAGACCTGAGTGATTTACTCGAATATCCAGCTTTTGTTCAATTAGTTCATGATTTAGAGAATGGCTAAAGTGGAGCTTTCCTACGCCAATAATACTTAACCCATGCTTCACGCAAATTCGAGTACTTCGAACCTAGTAGAGGTGATACCATTGTCTGGGTTTAATAAAGCCTTAGCTTATGCAGTACCTCCGACCTGTGCTGCTACGTTAGAACTCGGATCTTTGGTACGTATACCGCTGCGTGGTAGGAGCGAGCTAGGTATAGTTATACAAATTGGTAGTCGTCAAGACATCGCTCCAGGAAAATTAAAAATGTTGTATGAAGTGGTGCAGGAGTATCCAGTCCTTACTGCTGATTTATTGAAACTATACTATTGGGCTCAAAAATATTACGCTGCCACACCTGAGGCAATGCTGGAAGCCATGATTCCAACAGCAATCCGCCGAGGAATGAAACCAAAAAAGCGGCTGTATGTAGCCATGGGTCAAACGCCCACTCAGGAGCAATGGTCTGTCTTAGAGAAGCGTGCACCCAAACAGGCAGAACTATTACGCTTTGTTCAGCAACAGATCTGTGCGCAAGCGCGCGCACCTTTGTTAAAGCGAATGGATATTAGTGCTTCTGCTTGTGAAGCATTAGTCAAAAAAAACTATTTAATTGAAACGGAAACCGAGGAAGCGCGTGAAGCTTATTCAGATGACTTAAGCCAGCTCGAGACAATTGCTAGTGATACCCGGCCTACACTAACTTCGGAGCAGGCGCTCGCTGTCGATAATATGAATGCTGCAATTTTAGCTGATAAGTTTGCGGTGCGTTTACTTCACGGGGTCACAGGATCTGGCAAGACAGAAGTCTATTTGCATGCGGTTGAAAAGGTTGTCGCAGAAAAAGGTGGGGTGATTTTTCTAGTGCCAGAAGTAGCATTGGCGCCGCAGACTGTTGGCCGAGTACGCGCTCGCTTAGAAGCGCGTGGAGTGCGCACAGTAGTCTGGCACAGCCATCTTTCTGATGGTGAACGATACGATGCTTGGAAAGCACTGGCTAGTGGTGCGGCACATGTAGTAGTCGGAGCCCGCTCAGCGGTGTTTGCTCCTGTACAAAATCTAAAATTAGTGATTGTTGACGAAGAGCACGAGCCTTCCTATAAGCAAGATGATAATCCGCGGTATCATGGACGCGATGTAGCAGTTTATCGTGCACATCTAAATAGTGCTATTTGTATTGTCGGTTCGGCCACGCCATCTTTGGAAACACTTTATAATGTAGAGTGTGGTAAATATGCTGTAGACCGTATCTTAAATCGTGTCGATAATCGCCAACTTCCTCGTATTCATTTGATAGACATGCGCCGAGAAGGTTTGTCCGGACGTCGGAAGGGATCGCCAATATCATCACTTTTAGCCGATCACTTAGTCGATCGATATGAAAAAAAAGAGCAAAGTATACTTTTTTTAAATAGGCGTGGGTTCTCCACTAGTTTGCTGTGCCCAGACTGTGGATTTGTTGCTGAATGCGAACATTGTAGTATTCCTATGACCTATCACCGAACAGATAAAACGTTACGCTGTCATTTATGTGGCTTGGAGGAAAAAGCTCCGAATAATTGTCCTAAGTGTAAGGCGCCGGAGATTCGTTATCGTGGTCTGGGTACCCAGAAAATTGAAGACGTTGTACAGAAGATTTTGCCGCGCGCACGTATTGTTAGAATGGATGCTGATTCGATGTCAAAAAAGAATCTATATCGAAAAATACTTAATGATTTTAGGATTGGAAAAATTGATATATTAGTAGGTACTCAGATGATTGCTAAGGGCCTTGATTTCCCTAATGTTACCTTGGTTGGTCTAGTTGATGCCGATAAGTCACTACATGTAGAAGATTTTCGTGCTGCAGAGCGCACCTTTCAACTAATTGTTCAGGTGTCTGGCAGGGCAGGTCGTGGTGACCGTGCCGGCGAGGTGTTCATACAAACAAGTACTCCGCACGCGCCTCCTATACAGTTTGCTCGGAAATCTGATTTTGATGGATTTCAGCAAGAAGAGCTCGAACAACGACGTGAATTTAATTACCCACCATTTCAACACTTAATTCGCCACTTGTTTCGCGGACGTAATCCTGAAAAAGTGGAATTTTACATGGAGCAATGGACGCAACAGGTGTCTAGGCACTTTGGAAATCGCATGGTTATACGCGGCCCAGCTCCTGCTCCTATCGCTAAAATTCGAGATGAATATCGCTACCAATTATGGTATTTCGTGCCTAGTGCCCAAGCAGTCATTGATTCATTAGTAGCTCTTAGAGAAGATTTTAAAATGGATCGTGCCGTTGTTGATCAAATAGATGTAGATGCAATGCATATGAGCTAAGCACAGCATCATTTTATGATTTATCGAGAATACGATAAAAGCCAATTAGATTGCTTTGATTGGAATCACATCTTCTTTAGGGGGCGCCTGTACAGAGCGAAATCTTTCTAGCACTTTATTTATAATTTGCTCCGCTCCAAGGCAGTTCGCTTCACGTAACTGTGTGACGCTGGAGCCATGATCTATGAATTTGTCTGGCCATCCAATCCGTTCTACGGGGATTTGTTCACCTTGGTCTTGTAAGCTCTCCAAAATGGCACTACCAAAGCCACCACTAATAACATGGTCTTCCATTGTTACTATTAACTTGGATGTCTTGGCTGATTTCAATAAGTGTTCTCTATCAATTGGCTTAGCAAAACGTGCATTAACAAGACCTGTTTGTATGCCCATTTTACTGAGGCTTTCTGCCAGTTTCTTGGCATCTTCTAACATCGTACCAATCGCCCATATATCTATGTCATCGCCTTCTAGTAGGCGCTTAGATTGACCTATTACAATTACTTCTGGAGAGTTTTTGATGGATGCTCCAGTTGCGCTGCCACGCGGATAACGAATAAATGCTGGACCCTTATAACTGAGGCCAGTGGCCATCATATCTGCGAGTTCATCTTCGTCGCTCGGAGCCATAAGTACGCAGTTTGGTACCGAGCGAAGATAGCTGATATCAAAAAGTCCATGATGAGTTGGTCCATCATTAGGCGATAGTCCAGCCCTATCCATACAGAAAAGAACAGGTAATTTTTGAATGGCTACATCATGAATTACTTGATCAACTGCGCGCTGCAGAAAAGTTGAGTAGATCGCACACACTGGATGAAAACCAGATGTAGCCATGCCTGCGGCAAACAGCACGGCATGCTCTTCTGCGATACCAACGTCATGAAATTGATCCGGAAGGGCTTCTTCGAGGTGGTTGAGTCCAGTGCCGGAAGGCATCGCTGCTGTGATTCCTGCTATCAATTTATTTTCTTGGGCTAGTTTGACCAAAGTCTTACCCATAACATCTTGATATTTTGGTATTTTGTTTGGCTGCGCCTGTTGCAAACTCATACCGGAACCAATGTCGTAAGGGCTAGCGCCGTGGAAGCGTTCGGGATTTTTGATGGCTACTTCATAGCCTTTTCCTTTTGTAGTAAGTATATGAAGCAGTACGGGCTGTTCTGCCTTTTTAGCAAATTCTAGATAATGTTCGAGTTGCTTTAGGTCATGCCCATCAATCGGACCAATGTAGCGAACACCGTAGGTTTCAAATAAAGACGAGGAAACGAAGAAGTCTTTGGTCTCCCGTTTCCATTTAGAGCCTAGACGTATAAGTGATTTACCGCCCGGCATTTTTTTTAAAAATGCCTCAAAATTATCGTTCATACGATTGTACGTAGAACTGGTCAGGAGTTCATTAAAGTAACGCGATAGCGCACCAACATTTTTGGCAATCGACCATTTGTTATCATTTAAAATTATTATAAGCCGCTTGGTAGAAGCACTTACATTGTTGAGAGCTTCCATAGTAACGCCACATGTGAAGGCGGCATCACCACAGAGTGCCACTACATGTTCATTAGTGCCACGCTTGTCTCGGGCAACTGCCATACCTAGGGCAGCAGATAGGGCGGTTCCTGCATGCCCAGCTCCATATGAATCATGGACACTTTCCTCTCGACTTAAAAATCCGCTGACGCCCCCGTCATTTCTAAGCTTTTTAAAACTATCCCCATTTCTGCCGGTTAATAATTTATGGACATACCCTTGGTGGGATACATCAAAAATAAAACGATCGGTTGGTGTATTGAAAATACGATGTAGTGCGATCGACAATTCAACTACTCCAAGGTTTGGACCTACATGTCCGCCATTGATCGCTGTGGTCTTAATTACCTGTTCACGAATTTCTTTCGCTAGTATGGAAATTTGCTCTGGAGTGAGCTTTTTCACATCTTTCGGAGACTGTATTCCTTTGAGTAAAGACATAATATATAAAATAAAATCTAGCTTGCAGATGAAACTCTGAAAGCATTTAACTTTCAGACTGTAAATCGTCGAATTCTTCAGCAGTGCCGTCCTCTATATTTAGCTTCTGAATCTTTCTTTCAGCAGTCTTTATTTTAGACTGGCAATGTTTGAGAAGTTTCGAGCCTTCTTCAAACTTTGCAACTAGTTCGGCTAGAGGGGTATCGCCTTTTTCCATTGATTCAATTAAGCTTTCGAGCCGCTCTAATGCACTTTCAAAAGTAAGATCTGTTGGCTTTTTAGACATAATTAT
>JAYYDJ010000072.1:0-16665 GCA_036160955.1 Verrucomicrobiota bacterium
CGGCCTTGTGTAAAATGTCATGATCAAAAGAATAGCTCCACTGATCCAAGTCATGTAAGACTGCCATTTAAAAACATGTAAACGTTCTGGAATGGCACTCGGGTCAATAACACGCTTCTCTAGAAAATAAACCCCGCCAGCATGCAACATATTCATATGACCGATTGCACCTTCAGGATTTTTCTTCGGGTCTTTAATAAAGTTCACTTCCATCCAAGTGAAAAGAAGAGAGTTCCCAATCCACATGATCGCCGCAAGCACGTGAACAAAACGAAAAACTACGTTTGAAAACTCAATTATATCAGGACTCATGGAATTTAATCGTCCCTAGGTTATGAAAACTGCTCTACTTGTAGCTGATCTGAGACTTCGAGAGTTTTAGCAAAGTTTGGATACAAGGCTAGCAAGGCCTGCTCGGTAGTAACTGGACAACGTACTTCCTTTCCTGCTACTTCGGTTCCGCTAAATGCTTGGATCGCTTTTCGAATCGCAAAAAAAGCAGCAATTCCATACATAAATGGTGGCTCCCCTACAGCTTTGCTGCCTAATGGTCCACCAGGGTTATCAACGTTTTCCAATAATTTAAGCTCCATCGTCTCTGGCATAAACTCAGCGTCTGGAGCCTTGTAGGTCGATAGTGCACTAGATGTCAGGCGACCCTCATCTGTGAATACGAGCTCTTCTAAAGTAACCCACCCAAGTCCTTGGGCTAAACCACCTTCAATTTGCCCACGATCCACAGTTGGAATTATAGTACGTCCTAAGTCGTGCACAATACGACTTGCATCTAATTTGTAAGTACCTCTCAAGCAATCTACGGTGGTCTCTATCAAACACGTTCCATAAGTATAATAGTGAAATGGTCGACCATATCCTTTAACTGGATCATAGTGCAGCTTAGGTGGTGAGTAAAAACCATGCGCCATTAACTGAACTCGTGAAAAATATGTTTTTAGAACTAGGTCTTCCCAAGTCATTTCTACTGGCTCAGCGTTAACGCAAATAGCACCTTCCTTAATCGAAATTTCAGAAGGTTCGCAGGATAGCTCTTTGGCGCCAACTTTTTTCATTCCCTCAAGAATTTCACGACAGGCTATTATTGTAGCATTTCCATTTAAATCTGTTGTCGAACTTGCGGCACTTGGAGAAATATTAGCGATACGAGTAGTATTGGTACTGTTACATTTTATTCGATCTGTAGGTATGCCAAAAATGCGTGAACAAATTGCTATCATATTTGAACTTATTCCCTGCCCCATTTCAATGCCACCAGTTGTTACACTTACAGATCCATCGGTGTAAACATGGACTAGACTACTACCTTGGTTCAAAAATGTTTTGGTAAAACTTATGCCAAAACAGACTGGCATCATCGCAAAGCCCTTCTTCGTAAAACGGTTCTGCGAATTAAATTTTTCGATACGTGTACGGATCGCCTCTACCTGAAAATCTCTCACAGCTTGATCCCATGTACGCTGCATATTACAAGCCTCAACTTCCTGACCATAATGAAAAACATACCCGTCACTAATGAGGTTTTTTGCTTGTATAAAATCAGGATCTACACCCATTTTTTTGCTGGCTTGTTCAATTGCTACCTCTAAAGCAAACATACCTTGAGGTCCGCCAAATCCACGAAAAGCAGTATTAGGGGGTAGGTTTGTCTGGCAACATGCAGCACGTATTTTAACGTTGGGGATAGCATAGGCATTAGTTGAATGCATTACAGTCCTTTCAAGTACAGCAGCCGAAAGATCCATATAGGCACCGCCATTTTGAAAGTGAGTTACCTCATAAGCTAAGATTTTACCTTCTTGGTTTAATCCAATCTTGAAGTCCTGCTTGTAAGGATGGCGTTTTCCAGTCATCCGCATGTCAGCAGTGCGACTTAGGACTAACTGCACTGGCCTAGAAAAAACATGCGCTCCCACCGCTACCATGCAGGCCCATTGAGTTGCTTGATCTTCCTTGCCTCCGAATCCGCCTCCAAGACGCTTCACATCTACTTCAACCTTGTGCATAGGCAGCTTCAATACTGCTGCAACGTGTTTTTGCACAGCAGATGGACTCTGTGTAGAAGAAAAAATTTGCATTTGACCATCCTCTGTAGGAATGGCTCTCGCACGATTGGTCTCGAGGTACAAGTGCTCTTGACCCGCTAGATCGATAGCTCCTTGCACAACATGATCACACTTATCCCAAATGGCATCTACATCACCTTTTTCAAAAACGCGGGTTTCTTGAAGCAAATCACCACGCTTAAAAGCTACTCGAGGGCAAATATTAACAGGCAATTCTTCAATTTCAGCGCTGCAGGATTTGACAGCTAACTCCGCAATCTCTGGAGAAGTTGCGACAACCATTGCAATGGGGTGCCCTTGAAATAAGACTTCATCGATCGCAAAAAGTGGTTCGTCAGCACGCAGTGCCCCGATTAGCTTACTACCGGGAACAGTATCTGATGAGACCACACCAACAACGCCATCGATGCCTTTTGCCGCTTCAAAATCTACACTCAACAATTTCCCATGCGCTACTGGTGAACCAAATATTGCACCATGTAGCATCCCATTAGGAGCAGGTAGATCGTCCACATATTTGGAACGTCCACTTACGTGTAATTTACTGTCACAGTGCCGCATAGAGAGCCTCCTGATCTATAGATTCTGGGAAGAGTTTAACAAAATTCGCAAGCAATAGCTGCCTTGCTAGTAAGCGCTTGTACTGGGCACTTCCACGAACATCTCCGATAGGTTTAAATTCAGACTGTGCCAAAGATAGACAATCTAAAACTGTGTCCATTAAAATTGGTCTGCTCTTTAAGAATGCACTTGCATTCTTTAAGTAAAGAGGTGTCGCTGAGACACCACCCAACGCCATGCTTGCCCGCGCAAAGTGGTTATCTTCGACTTCAAACTTACAAGCTGCATTGACAGTTGCAATGTCTAGCCAAGCACGCTTGGAAACTTTTTCCCAATTAACGTAAGTATTTTCATTAAAAACAGGAAATGAAATTTCAGTAACTACCTCATCTGGCTTCTTATTAAGCTGCTTATATCCAAGATAAAACTCACGAAGTGGCAACTCCCGCCTATGCCCATCTGGTGATGTCAAAACTAGTGCGCACTCTAATGCAAGTAGCAAGCAAGTCATGTCTGCGATCGGAGAAGCATTACAAAGATTTCCGCCAATTGTGGAGCGCGTGCGTATCGGCCAACTAGCCATTAATAAGTTGTAATCATAAATTTCTTGGAGATGAGTTTTGATGAGCGGATCTGTTGCAAAAGCTTCAAAAGTCATACGGGCATCAATAATAACTCGTCCCTGACTAGCTATTGCTGGGGGAATTTCGCTCCCATTGTTTAAGAGCGTAATGGATGATTCGGCAAGTTGCTCACCACGCTGCACATAGAGGTCGGTACCTCCTGCAACAATGGTGCGTCCTCTTTGTTGAGTCTCCATTTGAAGAATTTCTTTAGGCTTAATGCCCTTTAATCGTTCCGCTATACCAAGAAAAAACTTTGGCAGAGCCTTCGCCTCAACCAAAGCCTCAATTCGCTCTTTATCAATAAGTTGATCTCGCAATGACTCAATAGCTTGAATTCCAGCATCTTTGATCGATCGATATCCTGTGCATCGGCAAAGATTTCCTGAAATAGCATATAATACACCATCTTCGTTAAGCGGTACTTGGGGTGCCATCAACCCTGCTGTCATACAAACTACAAATCCAGGAGTGCAGTAACCGCACTGCGTTCCGCCGCAATCAACCATTGCATTTTGCACAGCGGATAGATGTTCCATATTGAGACCTTCTATAGTCACTAGATGCTTACCATGAAGCTCTCCCATCGGCAATAAGCAAGATGTCATTGGGCGATATACAATGGCATCATTTTTAAGCTCCCCTATAATAACTGAACAAGCACCACAGTCTCCTTCTTTACAGCCCGATTTTGTTCCTGTTAAATTTTTATGCTGTCGCAAATAATCTAGGGCAAGCATGCCGTCAGGGACATGCACCTTAAGCGTTTCTGAGTTTAGAATAAACTCTACAACTTTGTTTATTGTCACCATATGTAAATATCTATGCTATTTGTTAGATTCTCTTTCTAAAAGTATTTTAGCAGCTATGCTGACTGCAATCTCTTCTGGAGTGTCGCTATTAAATTCAAGACCTACAGGAGCAACAATTTGCGCAATTTGCAAATCGCTGAAGCCCTCAGATTGCAATTTTTGACGAATATGTGCAATTTTAACCTGACTGCCCATAAGTCCGATCCAATGAAAACCTTTGTCTAGAAGGCCCGAAAGCGCTTTTACATCTGTGTCCATGGAATAGGTCATAACAATTGCCACTGTATAATTTGGATGGTCAACACAGGATGCAGCACACTCAAAATCAGTGACAAAACACTTTATTGATTTTGCAAGGCTTTCGGTTGTGCTTATATCTGGACGCGAGTCTAATATGGTTACTTCATAGTCTAATCGATGCATTGTATTAGCTAAAGCCACACCACAATGACCCGCTCCAAAAACGGCGACTCGGCGGCGATTTAATAAAGGCAAACTAACCTCCCAGACATCCTCTTTTTGGTTTAGCTTTACGGCCTCCACCAATTTATCGCTTAGTTGCAGACCATCAGAAGTGCAGAGCACAGAACCTAATCCTGATGCAGCGCTTGCTCGTATTCGAGCAACCAACTCCAAATGTAGCTCTGGACTTAGAGCAATCTCCAGATTTGTTTGCGTACCTCCACATATGAGCCCAGAGGATTGATCACTCATATCGGCGCGATGGCGCAATTGGCGTAGCCTTGGGCTTGGCAAACGCCCATGATTGAGGCTAGCGACCGCCTCCTTTAGCACACGGCTTTCCATCACACCACCACCAATTGTTCCATAGCGTATACCATCATTTGTTACAAACATACGAGCAGCGGTAGTCCCTGGAGATCCTTTCGTTTGATCCACTACTAAGGACATATGTATACACTTGCCGTTTTCAAGGGCTTCGAAGGCTGCCTTCCAAAATGCAGATAAGCTCAAGCGACTACCTCCTTTCTAAAACAACTTTTTCCTCTAATAATGGTCTCATTAACAAAAGTGTCTGAAGACTCTCTGCTTGGTATTAGGCCAAATAATGCTTCGAGTACCGCTTCGCCATTTGCTCCAGCTGGTAATCCCAATGGCATTGGTACACGAATAGCGTCCAAATAGTACCCAACTTTTAGCATTCCTCGATCTGCAGAAAGGTTCATCAACTCAGCACCCTTGTAGGTACTCCGATGGAGCGCCTTGGTAAAGGTAGCCGTGTGCCGACCTGCTTCTGAATTTTGCTCAACAAATGAACGCATGACATCGAACATCGATAGAAATGGGCCGCCGCCGATATCAGATGCTAAGGCCCAAGGAATTCCCATAAGTTCTGCTTTTTCATAATCAAATAATCCCGAGCCTATACCTAGCTGCTCAATGGGCGCATTAGAACTTGGGCAACTCGCTATACGACTACCAGAATCAGCCAATAATTTCCATTCACTCTCATCCAAATAAATACAGTGCCCAAAAATTGTTTTTGGTCCCAGCATCTTTACTCGCTCATATATTTCTGTGTACGTCTTCACAGCTTCAAAGCCTTCAATTTCGGAGTAAATATCAAGCACCCACTTGATTTCATTTTTCGTTTCACCTAAATGCGTCTGTTGGAAGCAGTTGTGTCGCGCTGCCGCTATGGCTGATGCCTGCATGGCCTCTGGGCAAGTAGTTGGCGCGAATCGTGGCGAACAAACATAACGACCTTTATAACGCTTAGCACAATTATCGACACTTAAACAAGCCATGTGAGTACTTTGACGGATTTCCTCTGGGCAATTCATTGTCATGAGAACATTGCCAATGTAAAAATCTTCAGGTGCATGCTTAAACGCTTCTTCTAAAGCAACTTCATGGATAGAACTGTAGCACAATCCCCCTATCGTACCTACCGATAGTATTCTTTTCCAAAATCGCTTTGCTTTAACTCTCGAAAATTTACGATCCGAATACTTCGCCTCTTCTGGAAAAGTGTAGCGCTCTAACCATTCAATCAAAGAAACCTTTGGCATCTGCCTAACATCATCCTGAACCCAGTGAAAATGAGTATCAAAAAAGGCGGGCATCAGCAGATCCGTATTTTTTTTCAAACTAGATAAATCCAATTTATACTCATTGGCAACTTTTGGTGCCTCTCCAATTGCCACAATCTGACCTTCTTTCTTACCACTTTTTTGAGTCACAATCAATGCGTCTTCAAAATATTCAGAAAGATTATCTCCTAAAGAGCGGAGGACTGGACCACGGTAAAATTTTAAGCTAGTACTATTATGGGGATTATTATTTAACGAAAACATATACAAAAGTAAAAGAATAATAGACCTATGGCATAAAATCAGCTAGAAGCATGCCATGTCTTTTAGAACACTAATACATGTCATACTACCATCACTGGCAACTATAACCACAGTGTCCTCGTCCTTAGCCACAAGCATAAGGGATACACAAGAAGAGCTTACAACATGGGTAGAAACAAAAAAAGTAACTGCTGAGACAAAAGCAACTTGGGAAAGCGAAAAAATAATCGTCGCTGACTTAATTAGTCTACTCGAGCAGGAGAAAGAAAAGCTTACTAGCAGAATCGAAATGCTTGAGGAAAATACTGATTCCACAGACAAACTTCGAACTAAATTAAATGCAGATAAAGAAGCTCTACTAATTTCAACGAAAGCCCTTGAATCAGTAGTGCCGGGCTTAGAGGATCAAATTAGAAGCCTAATAATAAAACTACCTACCCCATTACTCGAAGAGATACAGCCCCTTTTACTACGCTTGCCGGAACCCGAGAAGGATACACGTATGTCCATATCGCAACGTCTTCTCACCGTAGTTGGCACTTTAAATAAGATAGATAAATTCAATACTGGTATCACACTAACATCAGAAATTCGAAGTATCGGCGACAAAAGTCTCGAGGTTAAAACTCTTTATTATGGCTTAGCAGGCGCATATTTCGCCAGCGAAAGCGCTGGTTATGCAGGCATAGGCTCTCCAGGAGAAGCGGGTTGGGACTGGGAAGAAAGACCCGAGTTTAAGAAGCAAATAATTAACTTAATTGATACATACGAAGGAGCTCGAGAGGCTACTTTTGTAGAACTTCCTGTAGTCGCTAAATAAATCCTAAAAAAATATTTATGAATAAATACATAAAAAAATTTTACATAATAGCGCTTTCAAATGGTGCTATTCTAACATTACCCGTATCGGCTACAGCCCAAAGCTTCAGCACAATTCAGACGGAGGCTAGTGATAAGCTCGCATCTGCGATCACAGAGCTAGCAACTTTACAAGAATCAATATCAACGGAAAAAGTACCACTTGCTAAGAAACTAAACAGCTTAGAAGTAGAGGTTTCTAACCTAAAAGAAGATCTACGACGGATGGAACGCCTGAGAGATACTAGAGATTTAAACCTTAGTGCACTAGAGGCAGAAGTGAAGGCACGACGTGATGAAATCGACTATGCTAAAAATTTGTTAGTGGAATTTATAAATAATCAATCCTCCAGCGCGGATGCAGCAGAGCTTCAACTGTACGAAACGAAATTTTTAGAGGTGCTTAATTCTGCAGACGCTCCGGCGGAGGATGACGCAGGCGCGGTAGCGGCTATAGAGGCCTTAGTCACTGGCGTTGATTTAGGCATTGATCGATTAAATGCACTCATAGGCGGACAAAGCTTTGCCGGTAAATCAGTGTTACCTGATGGCACTTTTCAAGAAGGACAATTTCTTTTGTATGGCCCTGTTGCTTTCTTTAGTGCAGCAGATCTTTCAGATGCAGGCGTGACGCTCCAAGGTGATTCAGGCAAACCTACATTAATAAGTCTCAAAAGTGGATATAGCGAAATACCTGAATCCATTATAAATGGTAGCGGTACCCTTCCACTCGACCCTACCTTAGGCAAGGCTCTCGCACTGGAAACAACTAAAGATAGCTTTGTTGAACATATCCAAAAGGGCGGGTTTTGGATCTACCCGATTCTCTCTATTGCCTTTATATCTATGGTCATAGGAGTCATTAAACTAATTGAACTAAACGGTATCCAGCGCATACCTAAAGCACAGCTAGTTTCCATATTAGGTGCCATAGAAGATGGTCAGAAGCAAAAGGCTCTTGCGGAAGCAAACAAGTTATCCGGAGCTGGATCCGAAATCGTTAAGGCAGGCATAAAAAATATAGGGCATGGGCGCGATCTTATCGAACAGTCTATGGAAGAAGTTTTAATGAAGCTACAACCTAAACTAGAGCGCTTAATTTCGATTGTTTGGATCACCGCTGCCACTGCTCCCTTGCTGGGTCTCTTGGGCACTGTAACTGGCATTATAACCACTTTTAAACTCTTAACTATCTTCGGTTCAGGCGATCCTAAAGCCCTAGGCGGCGGTATCTCCGAAGCCTTAATAACAACCGAGTTTGGTTTAATAGTAGCGATTCCATCACTTGTTCTTCATGCTTTCCTACAACGCAAAGCAAAAGCGATAGAAAACGAGTTCGAAGGTGATGCAATGACTTTGTTAAACGGAATATTACGCGCAGAAAGAAAACAATAATTCCTGGGGGAATTAAAAAAATTACATAAACCGTATGTGGGAAACGCTCAACGAGACTGTTTTTAATACTTGGATTTCTGGAGGTCCACTTATGATAGGCTTAGCGGCGCTCGCTCTGGTAATCTATGGATCTATTTTACAAGTAATGATCTATCTACGAAGACTCAAAGAGCTAAGCAAAGACGAAAACGAATGGAACCATTGGGTAGAGCAACCGAGTGATGCTAGCGGACTTCTCGGCAATATGATTCGTTATACTCAAAGAGACGTCGATTCTCATAAAGAACTAAGCTTTCGTTTTTTGATGTTACATCGCCGAATCATACAACCACTCGATCGACAGATACGCTTCAGCACAACAATCGTATCGGCTGCTCCACTCCTTGGATTATTAGGTACAGTAGTCGGCATGCTAGCAACATTTCTTGGCCTTTCTGTAAGCTATGGCGGCAATTCTCTGGATCTTGTGGCAGGCGGTATTTCGGAAGCATTGATTACAACACAAACCGGCCTGATGCTGGCAATACCAGCGATGTTCTTTCTAACATCTGCGCGCGCGCAGCGCCAAAATTTACAGCAATTTCTCACTCAGCTTGAAGCAAAAACGCTGAAGCAATTCGAAGGCAAAGGTCTTAAAGGATAACTAAAACTAAAGCAAGAATATGGCACTAGGAAAACGCAGAGGTTCTGATTCAGCTAGTAACGAGGAAATCAATATTTCCCCTCTAATTGACGTCGTGTTCATACTTTTGATCTTCTTTATCGTTACGACGGTATTTGTTGAAGAAACTGGCGTCGATGTAACAAAACCGCAGGCATCGTCTGCTGTAGACTTAGAGAAAAATAGCATTCTTATAGCCATTACTGATACAGGAAAGGTAATTTATGGTGGACGTGAAATCGGCTCTGCTGGCGTACGTTCTATAGTCAAACGATTAAATCAGAAAGACGAAATGCCTGTTATTATACAAGCAGACAAAACAGTTCCAACAAGCCTGCTTGTTCGCGTCATTGACGAAGCAAAAATTGGAGGTGCTCCATCCGTTAATATTTCCACAGAAAATTGACTGTGAATGATAAAAAAGAGGAGGATAAAGCAGCTGGAGTGATTAATTTTCATATCCCCAGCATGAGCCAAGGCATGCCCAAAGTTGTGCTGGCTGCTGTTGCGGTCACCACTGCTATCTTCTTATTAATACCATTTACGCAGCTTCTAGAATCAGTTGGTAAAAAAGATAGTTTAGTCGTTCAGGTAGATATCGCCCCGCCACCGCCACCACCTCCACCTGAACCCCCTGAGCAAGAAGATGAAGAGATTGAAGAGCCGCCACCACCGCCGCCACCACCACCGCCACCACAATTATCGTTGTCGCAACTTGATCTTGCCCTAGATCCTGGCATAGGAGATGCGATGTCTGCAGCCTTCGGCTTAGGCGGTTTTAACACACGGCCGGATGCAATGGCTGAAATGAAAGAGTTTTTTAATGTAAATGAATTAGATGAAAAACCACGCATGATTAGTTTTGTTAAGCCAGAAAAGCCTTTCCAAATGAGGCAGGATCGAATTGCCGGCTACACTAGAGTTCGATTCCAAGTAGATGAAAACGGCAATATGATAAGAATTGTTCGCTTCACAGAAACCACGCATGCAGTGCTAAAAGATTCTGTACGCGCCGTCTTTAAGAAATGGAAAATGACCGAACCTAAAAAAAATGGGCAGCGCGTTAAAGCAGTTGTCGAACTACCTATAAAATTTTAATACTTATGAAATACATACCATTCATCCTTCTTATTGCGGCGCATACTTTGCTCGCTCAATCGTATCCTCTAAGTGAGAACACTTGGTCCAACCCAGAATTTGTTGACCGATTTATGGGCAGCTATGGTGTCGATACTGAAAAATCTCCCTCTATATCTAGCGAAGAAGCAGAAGTTTTTCGCCAAGTAGCTAAAAGCGGATACAAAAGTGATACAGCAATCAAAATTCTCAGTAAATCAATCAACAAAGATTCAAGTGGAGCGATGGATTTCGCTCTAGCAAATTTCCTTCTTCAAAAAGGCGATATTGGATTAGCTATCGATTCGTTTGCAATAGCGATCGCTAAATTCCCTAACTTTGGAAGAGCCTATAAAAATATAGGACTCGCTTATATTCAGCAAGGCAACTATGAAAAAGCGCTTCCTAATCTAACTAAATCTCTAGAAATACTCGGCGGAGATGGTGGACTATTTGGATTAATTGGTTACTGCCATTTAAACAATGAAAACTATGGGCCCGCGCTGGATGCGTATAAGCTAGCACTGGTATTTGAGCCGGCAAGTCGTGA
This sequence comes from Verrucomicrobiota bacterium, assembly GCA_036160955.1. GTDB lineage: Bacteria > Verrucomicrobiota > Verrucomicrobiia > Opitutales > Coraliomargaritaceae. Next base: position 10,976 of record JAYYDJ010000072.1, read on the forward strand.
CTGGCGACTGGGCCAGTTAAAGGCACTTCAGAACCTGCGTAAATATAGCGAAGTTGAAAACATCATCTATAGCTACATTGATGAGAAGCCCACTGAACCAGAATTTTGGCTGCAACAGGCAAATGCTTTTATTGCACAAAAAAAATACCTACAAGCAGCAGCTAATTTTGAAGTTGTTAAGATGCTAGGCGGCGCAGACCGCCAGATGTATGTACTTCTAGGTGACATTTACGTAAACCTCGAAGCCCCAACACTAGCACTAGAGCCTTACAATCTCGCGCTCTCTACTGGTGAAGTAGAACCTGAAGATGCACTCACATTGGCGAAAGTCATGAGTCGACGATTACCGGCAAATCAACTGAAAGGATTCCTAACAAAAATAACGCAGACATATGGAGACACCCTCAACCAAGAAAACTCTCTTACGCTATTGACATTAAAAGCCGCCAATGCGCTCTCAATGGACGACAAAGTTGGGGCTATGAAAATGCTAAGCGAAGTAGTAGCAAAAGACCCTCTAAACGGTAGCGCTTTGCTTACTCTGGGTAGTTACTATTTACAAGAGGATGAACTTGTTAAGGCACTGGACTACTACGATAGAGCTTCGAAAGTTGAAGCCGTTAAAGTAGATGCACTGCTTGGAGCTACTCGAGTCCTAGTCAAAAGAGGTAAATATTTACTAGCAATCAACCGACTAAAAGAAGCACAGACCATAAAAGAACAGTACTTTGTAGCCGAATACATCACCACTCTAGAAAAGTTCGTCAATTAAGATATAATCCTTCAACTTAATAGGATGCACTTTTTAGATAAATCGATTACCTTCAATGCTTGGGACAATAGCCTTGAACCACGCATTGAGATTCAATCTGGTGATAAAATCCTGATCGAGATGGAAGACTCTAGCGACGGACAAGTTCAACCTGGTCTTTCATTAGATGATTTTCGAAAAATTAATTTTGACCTGATTCATGCTCTAACAGGACCTGTATCTATAGCGGGAGCCGAAGTTGGTGATACGCTAAAGATAGAGATATTAGAATATGCGCATAAGGGATGGGCATGGCAGAGCATCAACCCAGAAAAGTGTTTCCTGCCTGAAGATTACGATGATTTCTACCTACATCATTGGGCGCTTGATGAAGAAAGTACGCAAAGTATGCCAGGAATTACCTTAGCGCTTGATCCATTCTGTGGTATTTTAGGAGTGCAGCGTGCTGAAAAAGGCAGCTTCCGAACGCGCCCTCCGGGCAACTTTGGCGGAAATATGGATGTGAAACATTTAACAGCTGGCAGTACATTGTATTTGCCAGTACTTGTTAACGGCGGAAAACTTTGTGCTGGTGATGCACATGCGGCTCAAGGTGACGGCGAGGTTTCCATCAACGGGCTAGAAGCACCAATGGATGTGACTCTACGCATTAGCATCGAAAAAAAAATATCCGTAAAAGAGCCATACCTTATAACGGCTCCAAATCTTTGTCCTTCAGCCTATATAGGCTCTGAGTACCACGCTTTCGTATCGAGTGGCCCCGATCTTAAAATTAATGCACAAGGCGCTGTTCGGCGAGCAATCGACTACTTGATGCAGCGCTTAGATCTATCGAGCGAACAAGCCTTTTTAACCTGTTCAGCAGTTTTAGACCTTAAGCTGAGCCAAGTCGTCAATGCACCAAATTTTACTGTCACTGGCTACTTGCCAGAAGCCATCTTTGATTAAGCAGATAACCCTAAAACTATTTTCCATGCTAAGATTTTTTAAATTCCAAAAAAATAAAACAACTCTAGGTCGTGAGATGATCGCTGGATTCACAACTTTTGCCGCCATGGCATACATCCTTGCAGTTAATCCAATGATTCTAAGCAGCACGGGCATGGATACTCAAGCGGTCATTATGGCAACAGCCGTTGCTGCCGCTATCGGTTGTTTCCTGATGGCATTTATGACGAATTATCCTATCGCACTTGCTCCCGGCATGGGCACTAATGCCTACTTTGCATTTGTTGTTGTGATCGGATACGGCCTTCCTTGGCAGGCAGCGTTAAGTCTGGTTTTTTGGAATGGCATAGTTTTTCTGCTATTGTCGGTTTCTGGCTTTCGAAAAAAACTCGCTGAGGCGATCCCAGCAGGGCTACAGGTAGGCATTCAAGCAGGAATTGGTTTCTTTATTGCCCTACTCGGACTCAAAGCTGCCGGTATCGTCGTAGCTGACCCCAATACAATCATTACCCATGGGAGTATGGCTAGCCCAGCGGTATTACTCGCACTAGCTGGATTGTTTTTAATGTGCATATTATCCGCTAAAAAAATACCTGGCGCAATTATGATCAGCATGTTCATTCTAGCTACCTGCGGCCTATTTGTGGCAGGGTCCGACGGAACTACACTAACAGCTAAGCCAGCAAGTATCGCAGCAATGCCAAGTGGATTAGGAGAGACTTTATTACAACTCGATTGGCTGTACCCATTTACCAACCTGAGCGCGCTCAAGATCATGTTCGTTTTGTTAATTCTAGATCTCTTCGACTCGGTTGGCACAATTATTGGAGTTTCCCGTAGGGCTAATCTCGTCGATTCCTCAGGCAAACTGCCCAAAATGGATAAAGCACTGACTGCGGATGCAATTGCTACATCCACTGGAGCTATTCTTGGAACTTCGACAGTGACATCGTTCATAGAGTCAGCCGCTGGCGTTGAAGCTGGAGGTAGAACTGGATTTACTAGCCTAGTAGTTGGCTCGCTATTTTTACTATCTGCTTTTTTACATCCGATGATTGGGGCGATTCCATCTATTGCGACAGCTCCAGCACTAATCTTTGTAGGGCTTTTGATGGGCCAAAGCCTGCGTGACATTCCCTACGATGATTACACAGAAACGATCACTGCAGTATTTACCGCACTTGCAATTCCACTTTTCTTTAGCATTACCCACGGACTTGCCATAGGTATCATTCTTTTTATAGTCATGCAAATTGCTGCAGGAAAAGCTGCTAAAATTAATTGGATGACCTATATTATTGGTGCTATATTTGTCGCCTTTTACGCAATAGGGTAAGTCCTTCCAATAAATGTTCGGACTAAAAAGTATATACCAAGTGACTCTATTCTTACTGTTTGGCCTTCTTGCCTGCAGTGCTAGTAAAGAGCTGACACTTCTAAATGGTCCAATCGTCACACACACAACCATGCATTCTGCATTGGTATGGGTACAAACCAATACGGAAGGTAAAATACAGCTTGAGTACTGGAAGTCTGGCTTGCCTAAAACGAAGTGGTATTCGCGCGCACTAAACACTAGCTACGAGGGTGGCTATACAGCTAAGCTTTTAGCACGAGAAGGCATTGAACCGGGTACTCGGTATGATTACAGGATTCTACTGGGTGAATCAAAAGAAGCGGTACATCCTACGTTTAGTGAATCCTACAAAATACAAGGAGTGATTCCGCTATCTTTTCAATCAAAGCCTCGCTGGCGCTGGATACCCGACAATGCGACTAATGAAAAACACTCCATCTTTGACTTTCGTATCGCGATGGGCTCGTGCGCATATATCAACCAAAAAGGCACAGATCGAGAGGGTGGAAAGTCGTATGGTAGACAGTACCAAATATTTGAGTCTATTTATGAAAAGAAGCCTACTATCATGCTATGGCTAGGCGATAATGTATACTACCGAGAAAATGATTTTGAATCTCGTGAAGGCATGATCGCAAGATGGACACATGACCGCCAGACTCCTGAATTATCACCACTATTTGCGAATGCCATTCACTATGCAACTTGGGATGATCACGATTATGGTCCAAACAATATAGGTAGCAACTACTGGCTCAAAGAGCAAGCAACTGAAGTTTTTCAGCTAATGTGGGGCAACCCTAGTGCAGGCCTTCCCGACATACCTGGAATCTTCACTTATGTAAACTGGGGAGACGTGAACATTTATTTCCTCGATAATCGCACCTACTTAACACCAAGCGAAAGCAACCCGCAGGCATTTGACCAAAATAAAGCGCTCTTAGGAAAAAAGCAGGTAGATTGGCTGATCGATCATCTTGCGTGGAATTTAAGTCAAAGCGCGAATGACTTTAAAAGCTACCCTGCTCGTTTTAACTTAATTGTTATGGGTAGTTCGGTACTGAGCGAATCAGGCAATCCGGATGAATATCGAAATTTTCCTGAAGAGTGGAAGTACTTAATGGATCGAATCGTCTGTGAAAAAATACGCGGCGTCGTATTTCTGACCGGTGACATACACTCTGGACAAGTGAACAAAATTGAGCATGAGTGGCAAAATATTAATTCCACTCTATACGAAGTGACTAGTTCTCCACTCACCGCAGGAGCATCCACTTATGGCGAACACAACCCAGCAAGGCTTGATATCTTTGCCGGAGATGAGGATCGTATAACGACACAAAACTTTGTCACCTTGGACTTCCAAGGACCACTCAGTGATCGTAAAATGCTTATTCGATACTGGGACAGTGATGGTAAGCTATTAAATCAGAAAATTGGGGCAGAGCCTGGAACGCCGACTAACCTTAGCGTTATCCATGCAAACGACTTAATCCCAAAAAATTGATACTCCTACAATTTGAGTTTCAGCGCAGCGCGACCATACCCATGGGTGACTGCTGGAACATCTGCAACGATAGTTTGCCAGTTCGACTCGCTAAACTGCTTCTCGAAAAGCTTCAGGTCGTGCTTGAAACCGTGCACAAGCTCACGCTTTAGACTGTCTTCAGCAAAACTAAATTTATAGCTATTATATGCGGTCTTCTGAACTTCATCCCATGAAAGATTGAACCGCTGGACTGCAACGAAAACCTCGTCCGTAAAATTCGAGTCCCACATGCCACGGTCGTCAGTATTCAAGCAGCAAGCTATTCCTTGCCGCAAGTAAATAGGGAAGGGATGCAAATCTAGATTAGGCACATATTCTAATAGCTCGTTACTAATCAAATTAATCTCCACTAAAAATTTAGAATCCCGCATGCGCAGTAAAGTATCCTCGTCCGAAATAAGATTAATACCGTGTCCAATTCGAGTAGCGCCAAGCCGTAATGTATCGCGAATATAGCTGTCTGGTTTTTCGGCTTCTCCTGCATGAATTGAGATCCCAATCCCTGGATATTTACGTAACATTTCATCAAATACATTCTTAAAGCGGGCTGGATATCCGCGGTTATCATCCTCACGCCCAGCCATATTAATACCGACCCACTCATCACGGTTCGCATCAATATGTTTATAATAATCTCGAACCTGTTGCTCCGCATCCGAAGCGAAGCGAAGCGCTACTCCCTGCCATCTTACGGCGACACCCGTGTCCACCGCATCTTTCTGCGCTAGTCGCCACTTCCAATAAGCATCCGACTGCTCAGCCGGAATGATTTCACCACGCTCATCTTTGTAATCACGAATACGTCTTTGAATTTCCATATATCGTACACCTTCAGCAGAGAAGAGCTTCATGTTCTCAACAAATAGCTCCGTTAAAACATGGATGCTACTTAGCAAGTCTCCTAAACGGCTCCACGTATATTCAAAAAACTCATCACGCCCCTCCCCTTTCTTGTCGAGTACGACTGAAGACATCCAAGCAATGCGCTGTTGATCATTGAGATCTGAGAGCAGCTTAAAATCGGTTTTAAATTCCGCGCTTAAACTATTGTATGTTTTTTCATT
>JAYYDJ010000073.1:0-11111 GCA_036160955.1 Verrucomicrobiota bacterium
CGTGCATTTACTGAGAAAATGCACCCTTTAGGCTCAATTAATTCAGCACATGAGGTGGCAAGTATGGCCGCATGGTTACTAAGTAATGATGCTTCACAAGTTACCGGACAAGTGTTTGTAGTCGATGGTGGACTCTCATCAATCATACCAAAGCCTAAGGCTTAGATAATGCTCCGTTCTGGCATAGTTTATGTCTTAGTTTTGACGATTTGCATGTCACGATTTGAAGGGACAATTTACGCTGAAAAACCACTGTATCTAAAAGAGTTAGGTTCTTACAGATACACCTATAATTTTTTATTAAATGTTTATGATATCACCCTTTATTCAACTATACCAAACAGCAGTGCAAAACTCTTGTCTGGGAATGTACCATTTGAATTACAATTTAAATACCTTCGAGACATACAGAAAAATGACTTCATTAAGGTTTCAAATCGTATGCTTGAAAGAAATCTATCCGCGCAAGATATTTCAGTTATGAGCGATCAAATTAAAAGTCTCCATAGCGCCTATCGACTGGTTAGAAAAGGTGACACTTCCATTTTGCGATACACTCCAAGTAAGGGAACAACCCTAATTATTAATGGAATAGAAATTATACAACTACCCGGCAAACAAATGTGTCAATACTTTCGGATATGGCTGGGTGACGATCCAATTTCTTTACAGATGAGAGAAGCTATAATTGGTGTTAATCACTAAATCATAAGCTACTTATCGACTCATCCAATCTAAATTTAGACCACTAGTCTTATTATTCTTAGATCTTTTAGGTAGCTGTTGATGAATCCACTGGAGTAATGGACCGCGACCCTTTCTAGTATTAGCCGAACAATAAAAAGTTTTAGTTGGTCGTAGATCCGAGTCAGATAGTGCACTTGTAAAACACTGCGTATGATTGAAAACATGACTACTCGAACTTCGATCTATTTTTGTAAAAATGATAGAGTAAGATAATTCACAATTTTGCAACCACTGTGCAAATGACAAATCCCCACCCTGAGGATCTATTTGTGAATCAATTAATAAGAATATATGTTTTAAATTAGTTCGCTCAGTAAGATACTCACTGATATCTCGATTGAAATCATGTTGTTTGCTTTTCGAAACTTTTGCATACCCATATCCAGGTAGATCCACTAAATGCCATGCGCGATTTATCTCAAAAAAGTTAATCAACTGCGTCTTTCCTGGCTTACTCGATGTATGTGCTAATTCTTTCTTTCCCGCTAGCATGTTAATTAGCGAGGACTTACCTACATTTGATCGCCCAATAAAAGCAAATTCCGGTAGATCTGACACGAGACAAGATGCTAGTTCTTTCGCGCTAGTAACAAATTGAGCACTATCAATCTTCATTTCTATGGATTAATAAAACAGTTAGTGTTAGCTAAGGATCAAAGTAATAATTTTATGAATCTAATAATGCGGCGGACGCTCGATGTTTGAAGAAAAACTATTAACGCCACGTTCACTCAGCGATTTAATTTGATCGCTTTGCAGCTTAAGTAATTGATCGATTCGATCGATACGCTTCGCAAATTTGTATATCTCCGCATCCTGATTTTCAATATGTCTTTGCAGATGAGCAATTTGAGACTGTAGATCAATTTTGGGTTCTGGTTCTAATTCCGACATCTGTATTGTATAGGTATAATTAATATATTTATTAGATGCATTCAGCAATCAATGCTGACCCAGTAAGTATTCTGGATTAAGCTTTTTTAAAGTATCTTTAATAAATAATCCATTGCTACGAACAACTTCACCGTCAAAGAGAATATCTCCACCACCATATTCGGGGCGCTGAATATGGACCATATCCCAGTGAACCTGTGACCTATTACCATTATCCGCATCCTCGTAAGCTTGACCAGGTGTAAGGTGGAAGGAGCCAGAGATTTTTTCATCAAATAAAATATCGCGCATTGGTTCTAAAATATGAGGATTAAACGCAATCGCAAATTCGCCGATATATCGGGCTCCAGAATCTGAGTTTAGAATCTCATTAAGGCGCTGTGAATTTGATCCTTTAGCACCTACAATTTTACCTTGATCAAACCGTAAATGGATTTTGTCAAATGATGTGCCTTGATATACGGTAGGGGCATTGAAAGTAATCGATCCCTCAACGGAATCTTTAACAGGACTAGTAAATACCTCTCCATCAGGTATATTATGTTTACCGCCGCAAGCAACCGCACCGATATTCTTTATGGAAAAGCGCAAGTCACAATCTGGACCTTTTAATTCAACACGATCAGTCTTTCGCATTAAGCTTTCTAATTCTTGCATACCCTCAGACATTCTAGAGTAATCTTGTGTGCATACCTTAAAGAAAAATGACTCAAACTGCTCACTGCTGAGCATCGCTTGCTGAGCCATTGCAGAGGTCGGCCAACGCAAAATTACCCATTTGGTATTGTTAACACGGTAATCTTGCACCGGTTTCATTGCACGCATAACAGCACCCAAACATTTTGGATCTACATCCGATAATTCAAAAATATTATCTGATCCACGCAGGGCTATGTAAGCATCCATTTTTTTCATACGAGCTAATTCCCATTCACATTGGGTCTCATATTGTGGATCATCGGCCGCACCAATTAATTCGCGACTGACCCTAGCATGATTAAAATTAACATATGGAATTGCCCCTCGCTCACGCGCTGCTCGCACTAGTGCAATCACCATTGCCTCAGGAATATCGTAGGCATCTATAAGTACCTTTTCTCCATCTTGTAAACTTGTAGAGAAACCAGTTAGTATACTCGCCAATTTTGTGTAATTATCGTCCATATAATAAATGCGTACTAAAAGATGCTGCAGGTCAAATTATACAAGATAGATATCAAAGCGATTAGTTTTCCCTTCCAAAGTGTAACTTGGCTTAAAATTGGACAAATGTGTAGCAATCCTAGGGCGTTTTACTACGACTCGTTGCCTAGCAACAGATAGAGCCAAATCCAGTAGCGAATCCGAATCATCATCCATTCCAATAAAATTTTGGAAAATTTGCATCTCCTTTTTAACCAATGTCCCTCTATATCGTTCTGGAAACATTGGATCTAAATAAACAACGTCTGTGTTAAGCTCTGGCACTTTAAGGTATTTACAAGCATCAGTAGAAATTAGTTCCATACGATCTAGTATCTCGTTTAATTCAGGACAATTGTGAATACGCGCTTGCAATAAGCCATCTTTAAGCAACGCATGTACAACAGTAACTCGCTCTAGCATAACTACTCTACATCCCAAAGATGCCAGTACGAATGCGTCTCGACCCAAACCAGCCGTACAATCAATCACAGTCGGGCAAGCTCCTTTTTTAAGACCTACTGCTCTTGCAAGCATTTGCTTACGACCACCTCCTTTAGTGCGCCTATAACTTACGCTAGGACCATAAAAATCTGCAGATATAGCTCCACTAACTAATTTAATAACACGCAGGCTTAAACCCGTCTTTTCTAAAGATAAAACGACTGGGTGATCCATCTCCAGTTGCTCTGACAAGTAATTATCTATCTTTTTCTGCTTAAACTCGGATAAAGTACTTAAATCAACACAAGGAACATTAAATTCAGCGGCCAGATTGGTCGCTTGAATCGATAAGCTTGGCAATGAATAAGTAACTACAGACAATGTCATAAATCCAATTTAGCGACCTCGTCTAATTTCAGAACCAATAAAGCGTACGCGTACGCGTACAATCTTCTTGATCTTACATGTAATTTTAAACGTTTTGGGGTCTATTGAGTCTGGAACATCTAAACGGTTTACATCAACAATCGCATGGTATCCTCGTTCAGAAAATACATCGATTAACATAGCCAAGGCATCTGAATCCATGAGTACTTCGCTTTCAGAGTTAATTACAGCAGTACCTGAAATTGCATGACGAGTAACGATTGGCATAAATTCAGACTTAATAACTTCAACGACCTGTTTAAATAAATCAGTTTGCCTATATTCATAAGAGTCTAAGCGATCTACAAGGTCTTGACGCGCATGCACCGACAATTGGCTTGCTACAGGAATACAAGAAACGCGATCGTAGGTAGCCTCATCTAGCTCCAAAGATCCTTGATAACGCAGTTCTTCATCAATACGTTGGCGAACTTCATTGATAGAGCCATGTGCATTAATAAAGTGGTAAAAGAATATTTCACGTAAATCTTTAAGAGCGCCGTAAGTCTTTTCTTTGAATGTTCGGTAACGATTATGACAGGCTTTTGCATTTAAATCCGTGACTCGCACTTCTAAAAATTCCCCTACTCCAGACTCTTTGACTTTTTCATTATGAGCAACCGCCTCTTTCCCTCGTTTAATTTGTCGAAGTACGCTCTCTTTCTCATCGACGAAGAGTACAACGATATGAAAATGTGGCTTTTTAAATGACTCATAATATGGAGTAGATTTGAATTTATTTCTTAATTCAGTGAGTTTTCGATAAAACAACTTAACGCACTCAACTTGAACTTTGGTTCGAGGAAACCCATCTACAACTGCGCCAGATTTATACACTGGATCAATTAACTTTCGTAATAAAATTTCGATAACTTCACGGTCACCAGCAAGCAATCCTGCATCAATACGCTTACGAGCTTCGACACTAAGCAACAGTGAGCTAACGACAAGCGGAGGAGCAGTCAGATCACGATACTGCATAATAAAATCCGTATTCGTACCTTTACCTGCACCTGGAGCTCCATTGAGCCAAAAAATTTCTTTTGGAAAATGTAGATTTTCTTCACCGATTTCTTTTTCCAGTGCTGACCACACAGAATTAAAAATGATTTGCGCATCTTTGACCTCAAGGTCATGGACGGATTGAGTAGAATCTAAAGCTATCTTTGAAGCCATTACGATAAAACGGTTATTAACGATAAATAATATCTGCTACTCAGAGGCTGCAGTAAATGCAAGGGTGATTGTGGAGTAGAAAAGCTTTTAATTCAAAATCCTAATTATCGATCTTCATTTCGTGGTAGGCAAATTCTAGTTGCAGCTTGCTTAAAATCCTCTTCTCCAGAAAGAATATCTATTTCCAAACGTAAGTAATACAAAGGTACAGGTGGCTTAATAGTATCAAAAAGACGAACAGCATCCTTCTCAGTTGTTACAATCATATCTATTTGCTCAGCGTTAGCTCTCTCGTACAGACCAATAATCTCACGTTCAGTAAATCGATGGTGATCTAAAAAGCGTTCATTATACATAATATTAGCATCATAAGTTCTTAACATATTCTCAAAACTTTCCGGAGAAGCGATACCACTAAAAGCTCCAATCCGAGCACCTTTTAGTACCGATAGCGGCAACCTTCGATCTCCATCAACTGATTCAAGATACTGAGGTTGATGGGCGCATTCAATTATTTCAGCACTGGGATTATGCTCACGAATAAGCTCTAGCAATGTATCATCACGTTTTCCATCTGACTTCGTTAAAAATATATAACTAGCCCTTTTCAAGTGGCTAATTGGTTCACGTAAAATTCCCCTTGGCAATAGGTGCTGATTTCCAAAAGGGTTGGTTTTATCTACGAGTAATAGATTGAGGCTGCCCTTAAGTCGCAGGTATTGGAATCCATCATCAAGGATCAGTGTATCGCAACCAAAATTACGAATTGCATAGGATCCTGCCTTAACCCTGTTTTTATCACAGAGAACAACTACGCCGGGTAAATTTTTAGCTAACATATATGGCTCATCGCCAGCTACTAAAGAATCAAGAAGCACTTGCTTACCATCACTCACAACTTTTGGTGGAACCTCTACACCATGCGAAATTTTACGCCAAAAATGTTTGAAGAATGCTTCTTTCTTACTTTTATATCCACGACTCAAAATTGCTACATTTCGACCACGAGCATGCAGAGTTCGAGCAAATTTCTCAACTACTGGGGTTTTACCAGTGCCACCTACAGTTAAATTGCCGACAACAACGACTAAACAGCCTAATGGCTTGTTTCGAATAATTCTATTTTGGTAAAGATACCATCTCAAGCGCACCAGTGTATGGAAGATAAATGATAAGCCATACAAGAAGGATGCCATAAATTCTACAGCGCGCCCACTCTGACGACGATCGTAAATTACGTCAGCGGTAAATGTAGCAAATTTATTCGCCTTATCAGCAACGATATCTTGGAAATTTTGAATCTTTGAGGACATTAAATATTCGTAACAAATACCAGTACATAATTCTGAAAAACCAGAAAGAGGATTGACGCCAGTATTAATCGCCTCTTTTAACCAACTTTCTTTAATATTCCACACATTCTTTTGCGCTCAATTTTAAAAGTATTTATTTTAACAGTCTTTATAAGTGTAATAAATAAGTTTTAAATAAATAAAATGAGTAATTATAATATATTATAAATACATGTTAATAAAGTACTTGCAATGAAAATTAAAAAATAAAATAGATTCAAAAATCATCTAAATACCTATTTTTTACATCATGAAATATTTGATTATTGCCGAAAAACCTTCCGTAGCAACCGACCTATCCCGCGCACTTTCCCAAGAACTCGGCAAATTTCACAAGAAAGGTAAATCTCGTGATGCTCAATATTTCACGAATAATAATGCATCTATCACTTCTGCTGTAGGACATTTAGTAGAGTTGAAAATGCCAACTGGACCGAATGGGAAAAACCTACCCTGGAACTTTAATGTTCTACCCGCAATTCCAAAGAAATTTGTTCTAAAACCTATAGAGCAAAGTGCGGGACGCTTAAAACATGTTCTTAGCTTGGCAAAAAAGAAAGAGTATGACCTTATAATTAATGCCTGTGACGCCGGCCGCGAAGGAGAATTAATCTTTCAATATATAATGGATATTGGTGAAGTTAATAAACCAGTTAAAAGACTATGGATGCAATCGATGACTACCGGTGCTATCCAAGATGCTTGGAAAAATCTGCGAGATGGAAATTCGATGAAAGACCTCTCTGATGCCGCAAAATGTCGTTCAGAATCTGATTGGTTAGTTGGGCTTAACTCAACGCGAGCACTCACTTGTTTTCGCTCTCGGCATGGAGGGTTTAACATAACTGCAGCAGGTCGTGTTCAAACACCGACTCTAGCTATACTAGCTAAGCGTGAGCGAGAAATAGCCGCATTTAATTCACAAGAATACTGGGAAGTAAACGCTGATTTTGAAGTATCTAAAGGTTTATATACTGGTCGCTGGTTTGTTCCAAATTTCTTAAAAAACGATGCTCAGAAACAACAACGTCCTGAGCGTATATGGTCTGCAGAATCCGCTCACGAAATAGTAAACAGATGTAAAAATAAAACGGGTAATATCCTTGAGGAAACTAAACCATCGAAGCAAATAGCACCCCAATTGTATGATCTAACTACATTACAAAGAGAAGCGCCTTTCACAGCTAAAAATACACTGGGAATTGCTCAGGCCCTTTATGAGAGGCATAAGATGATCACTTACCCGCGTACGGATTCTAGATATTTACCGGAGGATTATTTAAAAAATGTCCAAGCAACTACTTCGGAACTAGCGAAGAGTGCGCATCCTGTTGCTCCATGGGCAGCAAAATCGATCGAAAATGATAATATTGTATTTAATAAACGAATCTTTAATAATAAAAAAGTATCTGATCACTTCGCAATTATTCCAACGGGTCGACATGTCAAACTGACGGATCAAGAGGCCAAAGTCTATGATATGATAGTGAAGCGCTTCGTTGCTATATTTTATCCTCAGGCAGAGTTTAAATTAACTAAAAGGACAACAATAATTGATCATGGCTTAGCCAAAGATTATTTTTTGACACAAGGTAAAACACTAATCAAACCTGGTTGGCTTGCAGTCTATGGTCGCGTAGAAGGAGTCGCCGCAGGAAAAGATGAATTAGTTGCAGTACTAGCTGAAGAAGCTGCAAAAGTAGATGCATTGCGCGCAGAGGAGAAAGAGACCAAACCACCGGCTCGCATGACTGAATCAACATTATTAGCAGCCATGGAAGGAGCTGGTAAACTAGTCGAGGATGATGCAATTCGTGAAGCTATGGCCGAACGCGGTCTCGGGACTCCAGCGACTCGTGCTGCTGTCATAGAAGGTTTATTACGACAGAAATATATCGCTCGTGATGGTCGTGAGCTCAATGTTAGCGGCAAAGGCTTACGCCTAATTGAACTTTGCGAAGAAATGCAAATTGATGCACTTACATCGCCTTCGATGACTGGAGATTGGGAAGCAAAACTCAACAGGATGCAAAGAGGTGAAATTGATCGTGCGACCTTTATGCAAGAAATTATAGGTTTTACCGAGTCAGTCGTCTCGAAGGCAAAAGCCCATATGGACAATGCAGTAAATCGAGTCTTCCCAGATTTAGAAATAGCATGCCCTGACTGTGATTGTCAGCCACGATTGAAGCAGACTGATGCTACATATGAGTGCCACGATGTAGACTGTACGTTTAAAATTTCTAAGTATATCGCTGGTCGCCTACTGCAAACCTCGGAAGCCGTTGAATTACTTGATAAAAAAGTACTTCCAGAGATGGATGGCTTTGTTTCACGCTTCAATAAACCCTTCAGTGCCGGCTTAAAAATCGCTCAAACAGTTAGTAAAACTGGAAAACTAGGAAAATGGAAAATTGATTTTATCTTTGACTCTGACCTTGAGGCAGCTGAATCGCTTCGGGAAGACCAAATTATTAAGCAAATCGTTCTAAATAACGGAATAAGAGGTACACTCTATGCCACCGAAAAAGCTTATTACTTACCAGAACTAAAAACAAAAGACACTCCTGAAGGATTTCGATTAGGTAAAACCATTTTACAAAAAGAGCTTGTCGCTAATGAAGTAGAAAACCTCTTAAGTTTTGGAAAGACTGGTTTAATTAATGGCTTCATATCCAAGCGTACGAAGCGACCATTTAAGGCACATCTTAACCTAGATTTTGAATCTGGTAAAATAGGTTTTGAATTTCCACCACGAGAAGCAAATAGAGCTGCAAAAAATAAAGATGATAAAGAAGCTTAAACTACATTGTTAGCGTTTAAGCATTGTGACATTTTCTGAAAATGTTTTTTTTAATTTAATGAAACCTGAAATAAAACCAAATCGTCCTTTTTTCTCATCAGGTCCATGTGCGAAGCGTCCCGGATGGTCGCTTGATGCTCTACAAGGATCGCTTGTGGGTCGATCGCACCGTGCTAAAGAGCCTAAAGTACGAATCCAAGAGGTTATCCATAAATCAGAAACTATTCTCAACTTACCAATGGATTATGTGTGTGGAATCGTTCCTGCTTCTGATACTGGTGCAGTTGAGATGGCGATGTGGTCCTTACTTGGTGCCCGTGGTTTAGACATATGCGCTTGGGAATCTTTTGGATCTGGATGGGTCACCGATGTTATCAAACAACTCAAACTAGAAGATGTCTCTCTCCATGAAGCAGATTACGGATCTCTACCAGATTTTACAAAGATCAACTTCAGTAATGATGTTGTTTTTACTTATAATGGCACCACCTCTGGGGTAAAAGTTCCCAACCTTGATTGGATACCCAGAAATCGTCAGGGTCTAACAATTTGTGATGCAACTTCAGCAGTTTTTGCTATGGATATAGACTTTAGTAAGTGTGATGTCGTTACTTGGTCATGGCAGAAAGTTATGGGTGGTGAAGCTGCACATGGTATGATAGTGCTTAGTCCTCGAGCAATTAAGCGACTAGAATCCTACACTCCTGCTTGGCCACTACCCAAAATTTTTCGCATGACTAAAGGAGGTAAACTGATCCAAGGTATTTTTGAGGGTGCTACTATTAACACAGTATCTATGCTTTGTGTTGAGGATGCCCTAGACGGGCTTAAATGGGCAGAATCGATAGGAGGCCTGCCTGCTCTTATTAAGCGCTCTGAGGCAAACCTCAAGGTAGTGACTGACTGGGTAGCGCAAACCGACTGGATTGACTTCTTAGCTAAGGATCCAGTCACTCGCTCTAATACTTCCATTTGCCTAAAAATTATTGCCCCTTGGTACCAAGCGCTTACGCCTGAAGAACAATCAAAAAAAGCCAAAGAACTAGTAAAGCTAATTGATAATGAAGGAGTCGCATACGATTTCGGCAGTTACCGTGACGCACCCCCGGGCATACGACTTTGGGGCGGAGCTACAGTAGATTCTGCAGATACAGCCAAACTGCTTCCGTGGCTGGATTGGGCCTTTAAAGAGCTTATATGAAATCAGCGGTGAATAAGGGCACAGGTTGCTGTTGCCCCAGTCGTAAAAATCTAACTGAATTACCTGTAGATGAGTACGAGGCTCCATCACTCGCGCAGAAATCGAATTATGAGTTAGAGGGAATGATACGAGTTCATGCAGGCTCTTTTAATATGGGATATGAGGGCCCTGATTCATTTCCTGGTGATGGTGAAGGACCGGAAAGAAAAGTAGAGTTAGATAGCTTTTATTTGGATCAAACTACTGTGACCAATTTACAGTTTTCCAAATTTATTGAAGAAACAAACTATGTAACCGATTCAGAAAAATTTGGCTGGGCTTATGTTTTTATCGGACAGCTTAAGAAATCAATTGTACGAAAATTAGACCAATCTAAATCTGTCAAAGGCCTACACTGGTGGATTGGTATAGAAGGTGCATACTGGAAAAAACCAGAGGGACCCGGATCCACAATAAAGAACCGCATGCATCATCCTGTTGTAAGTGTTTCTTGGAATGATGCGTTAGCATATGCGAACTGGGCTAATAAAAGACTACCAACTGAAGCAGAGTGGGAATATGCGACAAGATGGAAAAATAACCAATTGGGAAAATTTCCATGGGGTGATGACCTCACGCCGGGCGGAAAGCATAGGTGTAATGTATGGCAGGGCGAATTTCCACATCATAATAAGTGCGAAGACGGCTATCTCTGGACAGCACCGGCAAAGTCTTTTCAAAGATACGACAATAACTTTTATAATCTAATTGGAAATGTTTGGGAATGGTGTGACGATTGGTTCAGTAACAAATGGCACATTGAGGAATCACGGAGAACACGGATTAACCCAACAGGACCTAATTGTGGAAGCAAAAAAGTCATGAAAGGTGGCTCGTTTTTATGCCA
>JAYYDJ010000074.1:0-4036 GCA_036160955.1 Verrucomicrobiota bacterium
TTGGATTAGTTCGTGATGCGATGATATTTGCCTCTTTAGGTAGTAGCATTTGGAGTTCGGCATTTATTCTAGCATTTACTTTGCCTAATTTATTTAGACGACTGTTTGGAGAGGGGGCTTTGACTAGTGCGCTTGTGCCAACTTTTAGCGATGTGCTTCAACGTGACGGTCGCATGAAAGCTCTTGGATTTTTCAACCAAGTATTCCTTCGTGCAATCATCGTTTTACTTGCTATATTAATCGCTGGCGTTATATCTTTGGGTTTAATAATAAAGCTCGGTAATTTGTCGCAACGTTGGGTTCTAGGAGCAGAGTTAGCCATGGGGATGCTACCCTATATGCTTTTTATATGCCTCGCTGCGATTGTTTCAGTGGTGTTGAATATTTTTGGTCGTTTTGCAGTTGCTGCACTTACCCCAGTTATTCTCAATTTATCAATTATCTTGGCAATATGCTTCGGTATTTGTCGGGATTCTCCTCAAAATGTGCTAGTTTGGTTGATTTGTGGTGGAGTTTTATGCGGTGGTATTTTGCAGTTTTTACTGCCCAGTTACAGTCTATTTAAGCAAGGCTGGCGACCTGCTATAATTAGTAACCATCAATTTAATCAATCACTACGAGAATTGTGGGAGCTTTTCCTGCCAGGTCTTCTTGGAGCTGCGATACTACAGATTAATATTTTAGTGAGTCGCTTGTTAGCTTTTTCGCTAAATGACACTGCTGCATCTGAATTATATTTAGCTAGCCGATTGATGGAGTTACCATTGGGAGTTTTCACTATTGCAATAGTTACAGTATTCTTTCCGCTGATGGCGAAGTCTTTAACATCTGGAGATGATAAGGGCTTTGCAGAATCATTTAATTCAGGCATGCGTCTTGTTTTGGCGATATCATTTCCCGCAAGCATCGGATTATTTATTTTTAATGAATCGATTTTACGCGCACTTTTTCAGTGGGGGGCATTTGATTCATCTTCAGTTCTAAAGATTGCCCCATTGGTTGCAATTTATGGATTAGGACTTCCATTTTATTCAGTTGCTATATTCGCCACGCGCGGACTGTATGCAGCTAAAAACATGTCTTACCCAGTAAAGGTTGCAGGACTGTGTTTAGCACTAAACGCTTTGCTAGGTATTTTGCTAATGCAGTTTTTGGCAGAGCGAGGCCTCGCAATAGCAAATGTGTTGTCGGCCACGGTACAGGCATCAATGCTATGGTTTGCCTTGTTACATAGTCATGCTTTAATTTGTTTTAAACAAATCTGGGATGCTCTAAAGAAGGTTATAATTGCTAGCTTGATAATGGGCATCATTTGTTGTATAAATTTATTTTTTATTTCCTTGTTGGGTATGAATCCAAAGTCGGAAGCCTACTTAGTTGTGGCATTTCTTATTCCATCCGCTACCTTGGTTTATTTTGCATTATTGTATTTTTTAGACTTTGAAGAGCTTAGTAATTTTCAAAAAATTCTTAAGCACCATTAGTTAATAGCAATTATAGCTGCTCAATAAATATTATTTGCAAAGCTCTTACCCATACTTATTGAACGCACTAGTGTATGCTCAAATACGCTAGAGTCACCATTTTGAATAACCCAATCAAAGTGCAACTTAGCATTGTTCAAAGCCCCGGACATTTTAAGTTTTAATCCTATGTAAGTATGCGCTTCAGTTTCTTCTGATAGCGATGTGACGTAGCTTATCATTTCAGCAGAATCCATTTTTCCAGCAAGATAAGCAATAACAGGTTGTGGCCAATCTTTTTTGCGACTACTAGACAATGCATAAGCAAGGGTGCGATTCGCATTTAATTTTTCAGAACTCTCTAAATATGCAAAATATGCGATTAGCAGAGGATAGAGACTATGCTCACCTGCGCTGTTATATTTCAAGAGAGCTAGTTTTGCAGACTCAGCGGCCAGAGAGTACTCCCCTCGGCACATACGGGTCCATGCAAGTGATTCATAAAAAAAACCACTTGGTTGTTGCTCTGTGGCACGTTTGAATGAGTCTATAGCAGAGTCAAAATTGTGGAGATTATATGCTGCAAGCCCTCTACCATTCCAAGCGAACGCATTGTTTGGAGTTATTTTTATGATTTTATCATAGGCGACAAGTGCTGCCGCATAGTCTTGCCGCTGTGTATGGATTATTGCTTCCCCTAGAAGAGCTTCAAGATTGGAGGCATCTTTTTTTAGAATTTTCTCAAAAGTCTTTACAGCTCTTGTATAATCCCCGCTTTCAAGTTGTGCATAGCCAGCGCTAGCTAAATCTTTTGGGCTCGTCTTCGCTGATAAAAGCGATACTACACAAAAAGTGTTTAACATTAAGTAGATGATCTTATTATACATGTTCCTTATAATAGATAGGTATATTATTTAGACTCTTATATCATAAATGCAGATCTTAGTAGTATGGCAATATTGATGATACATTATTTAATTTACAATATTGGTAATTTCGACCGTGCTTGGAGGTTGAAAGTCTGCATCTAGACTGCATAAGTAAATAGATGCTTATTATTAGTCAGGAGTTACCACCTATCGGCACGAATGTGATAGCACTTATTCATAGTGCTCGCAACAAGTGTGTTGTTATTGATGCACCGCAAGATGCTTATGATTGGGCAAAAAAAACAGCACGCGATCATGATTGTGAAATAGTCGCACTAATTTTAACTCATGGTCACTGGGATCATATTATTGATGCTCATAAATTTTCAGCCGCAGGAATTCAAATATTAGGCCATATAGAAGATCGTCAAATGTTTGCAGATCCAGCAATAATGAGTAACTATGCTTTGCCTGAGTTAGAGTTATTGCCCGTGGAAATTAATCGATGGGTGGAACATGGTCAGTACCTAGATATTTTAGGAGTTCAAATGGAAATTCGTCATGTTCCAGGTCATTGTCCCGGAAACATACTCGTATACTTGCCTTTTCAGAAAGCCGCAATTGTTGGTGATGTTATCTTTTTGGGTAGTGTTGGGCGCTATGATTTGCCCGGCGGTGATTTTGAAGTCTTGCAGAAATCAATTCGCAACGAAGTCTACTCTTTGCCTGACTCGACTACACTATATCCGGGTCACGGAGCGATAACTACAGTCGGTCATGAAAAAGTTAGTAATCCATTTGTGCGAGCATGAGTCAACCAATGTCTACACAGGAGCGCTTACAAGCACGCGCCCTTAAAATTGCTCAATTAGCTTGGGGTAAAACGCATCCAAACCCCATGGTAGGTGCGCTGGTTGTCGAATCGGGCCAAATAGTTGCAGAAGGATGGCATCAAGGTGCGGGGTCAGATCATGCTGAAGTTCATGCACTTCACAATCTAGGCAGGCGTCCTCTTCCGGGAGCAACTCTTTATGTTACGTTAGAACCCTGTTGCACTCGTGGTCGTACAGGTGCTTGTACACAAGCTATTGTTGAAAGCGGCATTCGAAAACTGGTTGTGGGCGCCACCGATCCTAATCCATTGCACTCAGGTGCTGGAATCGAACTTTTACGCAGTGCAGGAGTTGAAGTTATTGAAGGAGTATTAGCTAAAACCTGCACGGATCTGAACCTTATTTTTAATCACTGGATTGTCAAAAAAGAGCCTTTGATTGCCGCTAAGATTGCAACTACCCTAGATGGTAAATTTACTACTCCTAATGGTGACTCAAGGTGGATTACCGGAGAATTAGCTCGTAAAGATGTAATGCGCTGGCGACGTTATTTTCCAGCGATAGCAGTCTCTTTAAATACTTTATTGTCTGATAATTCGCGACTAACTAGCCGACACAATGCTGATGTTTGGTGTGGAAGACGCTTTGTTTTCGATCGAAAATTGCATACGGCAACTCAGGCGGGCTCTTTTCAGATCTTTACTGATTCTTTTGTAAATCAAACTACAGTGGTTTGTGACGAGTCTGCGTCGAACACTGCACAAGCAATATTGGAAAATTTTGGGGCAACGGTTTGGAGACTTCCTTTAGTCGAAGGGCATGTAGATTTTTCTGCCTTCTGTGAGCGCTGTTATTCTGAGGAAATATGTGG
>JAYYDJ010000075.1:0-4123 GCA_036160955.1 Verrucomicrobiota bacterium
ACCGATCGTTTGAATATTTGTATTGGTCGACTCGAGCGACCGGCGGTAAACCTCAGAGCGCACATCAATACAAAAAATCGCTTGGACGTCAGGCCTCTGGGAGCCAGTATCACTTTCGGCTTTTGGCGTAATATCTGCGCAAAGTTTTTTCTCAAAAACGTGCTCCATTGCCGACTGCCAGACAAGCCGTTGCGCTAAGTCGATCGGAAGCGCAAGCGAGCCCTCTGCTGTAAGATTCTCCATCAAATTACGCTGCCAACCGAGGACGAGATCTTTGCTTTCCGAATGGTTCGCATAAAGCGCCATATCGTAACTGAGAAGGATAGCTAGGAGCTGGATTAAGGAGTCTCCTGACTCACCGCGAATCTCAAGCTCACGATCTTTGTAACGCAGGTGCCCTGCCCAGCCAGGCAGTGTTAGCATAATACGGTAGAATAAGGACTCGACGCGCTCCTCTGGTATCAGGAGTGTCTCAACGGCTTGATCGATCAAGGCGTGTGGATTGTCAGGCAGTGAGGCAACGAACTTGCGAAAACCAGTCAGTCCGTTCAGCTCTGGGTTGCGGTCGATCTGAGCGGCAGCCTTCCATCCTTCAAAAAGACTGAGATTCTTCCATGGGAACTTCCAGGAAGATTGCCCCTCGTCGTCGTAAGCAGCAACCCACTTGGCTACTTCCTCGCGTATTACGTGTTGCCACTGAGTATCTCCACGCAAATCGAGATACGCACTGAAGGAGCAAGTTTGGTTAAGCAGATTAGCGCCTTTTTCGTAACTAGATAGCAGTGCCACTACATTTTCAGCGGAAAGCTCTTGATCAGCTGATTTAAAGCTCTCAACAACTTCAGGAGCGGCAACTGCAACGGCAAAGCGAAGATTCTCGAGCCTGACATAACCTGATTCAAACTTTTCTTTAAACCAAGTAATCGGCATCACCAAGTCCGATCCTTGCACCCTTTTGTGCACCTCAGCGGTGTAAGCAAAGTTATGGTCAGCAAAACCGACAAAAGGGTTTACCGCGACAAAATGCGAAAGCGGCCAAAGCGGTGCGATTTTAGAAGTCGCTGAGTCTATCTGACTAGAAAGTGTGAATGACCTAACGTTTTCAATGTTATCCATCGTACGAAGTTAGTTATGGCGTCTACCGCTTACTCGGCATGAGACCGATAGCACGAGCAAGACGGTTAGCCAAGGTATTCATGTAAAAACCATTTAGCGCATGGACATAAAGACGGCGTTTGTAGGCAACCGTTAAGAATCCGGGTTCACCGTCTTGGAAGCGGATAGACGTGACCAAGAAACCAAGCAACAGCACAGCAATACTAGTTTCGAAAACTGGTGCTATTGGCATCTTAGCTGGCACCGCAGAGGATAACAACATTTCAGCAACCATCGCAAGTGAGTAGTAAAGTGCGGCGATACTGCTGGCGACACCTGTAGTTCCCGCGAAAGCGATACCAGATTGGCCCCGCCGCATCGCTGTCCAGAGAAGTTGAGTGAGCGCCATCACAAGCACCATACTCAGCACCAGCATTCCTGGCTTATCAGATGGACTGACATTGAAAGGAATACTTAGACCAATTACGATCGCGAAGGAGATGCTAATCGCAAGCCAAATGCGACTCGGCTTTAGCTGTGCATAATGCGGCTTCGCATTGAGCTTTTTTGCTGTTTCGACGGCAGACCCACAGGAAAGGAATGCGTGTCCTTTATACAGCGAGTGTGCGACCAAATGAAGCACCGCAAGATGGAAGGCGCCGAGACCACATTGCAAAAGCATAAAACCCATCTGAGCGATAGTGGAGTAAGCGAGTGCACGCTTCACACTGGTCTGAGAGAGCATGACCATTGAGGCATAGACTGCAGTGAGGGCACCAACGATCGCCAGCATGTGAAGTGCACCGAGTGTATGCACAAGCACAGGACTCAGACGAACCACCAAGTAGCCGCCGCCATTAATAATACCTGCGTGCATAAGCGCGGACACGGGTGTAGGTGCGCCCATCGTGTCGGGCAGCCAAGTATGAAAAGGGAACTGAGCTGATTTAAGGATCGCACCAAAAATAACCAACCAACCAATCCAAGTGTTATTAGATAGTAAGTTACCCTTAATCTGCGCGACTTCAAAGATATGACCGAAGTCTTGAACACCGTAGATCATGTAGATACCCGAGAAAGCTGCGATCAGGCAAAGGTCTCCTACCCGACTAACCATCGATTTCTTTCGCGACGAAAGAAGCGTGCCCAAGCGATCAGGGAAGTAAATTAATAGCTTATGTAAGCCCAAACTAGTAGCAACCCATGCTAGGGCAAACTGCACAAGCCCCGGAGCGAGCACCATGGCAATGACAGCGCCTAGTGTAATGCACATCCATTTAAAAAAGTATCCCTGATTTTCATCTCCAGCGAGATAGTTTCTCGAATAGCGTAGAATGATGGCCCCCATAAAACAGACCAATAATAGGATGATCGCGGAGAGCGCATCGAAGCGAATACCGATCCAATTGGCACCTGTTATAGAGATCTCGACAGGACTTTTTGCAAACAGCGCCCATAGCACGGTGGCAACTGTCGCACTGGCTACACTCACCAAAGCAATAACCTCAGCTAAGCGACCAACTGCGAATGCTCGAGCATTGAGCCATTTAGAAGTAAGCATAACCCACAAGAGCGATGCAGGTGCGATCCAGATTGTCAGACAGCTGATAAATATGTCCATAGCATGAATATAACATATTTTCTTGAATTTATCTAATATAAGTAAATTATACTTTTGTTCTATAAAATATATATGAATAAGCTCAACTACCATCACCTAAGATATTTTCATGCAATTGTTCGCGAAGGCACTCTAACTCGTGCGGCAGAAAGCCTTCATGTTTCCCAGTCGGCCCTGAGCATCCAGCTAAAAAAATTAGAAGATAGTCTCGAATGCGCCCTCTTTGACCGCCAGCACAAAACACTGTCATTGACGGAGGAAGGTAAAATGGTGCTCGATTACGCAGAGACGATCTTTCGTACGGGTGATGAAATGCTAGCCACCCTTCATAACCAAAAAAAGCGATACCGTGATGTATTACGTGTTGGCGCTGTTTCGACACTTTCTAAAAATTTCCAGCTCAGCTTTTTAAAGAAAGCCTTGGATGACCAAGCCCTCGAAGTTGTAATACACTCTGGCAGTTTACAAAATTTGATGACCCAGTTAAAAGCACACACGGTTGACCTCGTGCTTTCGAACAATCCCGTGCTACGCGATAACGAATCGAACATACACTGCCAACTACTGGCCGAACAAGCAGTCAGTCTCGTTGCCCCGCCTTCTTTTAAAAAGCGCCGCAATTTTAAGTTCCCGCACGATTTGAGAGATATTCCCATGATACTACCCAGCTTGGAAAGTAATATTCGAGCAAGCTTCGACCTAATCATGGAGCGCGAGGGCATTCGCCCACTCATTGCAGCCGAAGTAGACGCCATGGCCATGCTTCGACTGATAGCCCGCGAGACAGAGGCCATCACTATAGTCCCACCAGTCGTAGTCCAAGACGAACTTAAGAACGGTCGCTTAATCGAGCTCTACCAAATTCCTGAAATCCGCGAAAACTTTTACGCTATTACCGCATCGCGTCGCTACCCAAACCCATATTTGGAAAAACTGCTAAAAAAATAAATCGATTACACTAGTGGTTTAAGTAAACATCGTAACGATTGCTCCTTCCTTCCAAGGTATAATTAGGCTCAAGTCCTGCTAAAAATGGTGCTATCCTAGGGCGCTTAACGACCACACGTTTCTGCGCACATTCTTGGGCTGTTTGCAGAAGTAAGTCGGCGTCGACATCTTTGCCGATTAACTGTTGTAAGACGTGCATTTCCTTTTTTACTTGGGCGCTCTTAGTGCGTAAAGGAAACATGGGGTCGAGATAAACGACTTCAGGCTTCTTAGTATCTTCAAGCGTTTGCATGTATTTAGCCGCATCAGACTCAACAAGTGTCATTCTCTTGAGTATCGCGATAAGTGTTTGGTCCTTAGCGCTGCCCCACGCACCTGCGACACGAAGGCCGTCGTCGAGCAAAGCGTGCACTTCGGGGACGCGCTCCACCATAGTGACAGGACAACCCAAGCTAGCTA
>JAYYDJ010000076.1:0-7271 GCA_036160955.1 Verrucomicrobiota bacterium
TAATGAAGGCGTCGTAGCTCCAATCATCTGATAGAGCATTCGTCCAATCGCCATCAGCACTGTTCAGTGATTGCGTATCTGATAAGCTGGTTGTAGTACTAACATCTACCTTTCTTAGACCTGTCCATTTGCTACTGATACTGGTTGCAAAGCTCTGTTGTTGATCTCGGCCTGGTTCATCGGAGTAAGTCGTGAAGTCTGTGTTGCCAAGGGTCCACTCGTCATAGCCATTATTGACATCTGCGTAGAAGAGGGTGCCATCCCACTGCCAGTCTGCATTTGGCTTCCAGCGAAGTTTGAGTCGTGTGGTGAGCTCGTCACGCTCATTGGTATCGCTACGATTTAAGAATGCGTTATCACGAAATCCGTCTTGATTTAGCTGATGCACTGATAAGCGAAAGCTTATACTTTCAGGATCGACTTGATTCAAAGGGCCACCAATTGCGTAGCCTGCTGCAAATAGAGCATCCTCACCAATTGTGGCCTCTGCTTGACCTGTCCAGTAAGGGGTCGGATCATTGGAGACGATTTTAATTACACCGCCTGCTGCATTTACACCAAAGGCGCCTGCTTGCGGACCACGCAGTACTTCTACTTGTTGCGCATCAAATAAATTGCCGATAGTGCCGAGACCGGTGAAGTCGAGATCATCGACTAAAAAGCGCACCGAGGAATCAGGTGTTTCACCCTCAAATTGTGAATTCTCGCCGATACCGCGAATCTGGATGAAACGCGGGCGAGATGAGCCACCAGACCAAGTAAGATTCGGAATCTTGTTAATAATATCTTCGAAGTGCTGCGCACCGCTGCGCTGGATTGATTTACTGCCGATTGCAGAAACACTAGCAGTAGTACTCTGCAGTTCAGATTCCCAAAGTAAGCCGGTTACGACTACGTCGGGTAATTCATAAATAGCTTCGGCTTGATAAGCAGACGTTTCGTTACTAGCAGGCAAGCCACTTGCAAAGGCGGAGAGTAGTAGGGATGTTTTTAGTTTCGTCATATGGATCTCTATCATGATTAGTTGAGATCCGGTGTCTGGCGATGGAATGGGATAGTACATAGAAAAAGACGTACTGCTCCTTTCCCTACGCAGGTGTCAACCGGATCAGGTTCGAAGGGATCACTTTGTGCCGAAACAAGGAAGTATCTCAGACCCATACCAGGTCGCCCCTAAGGATGCCTTTACACAGCAACAGCATGTTTTGCTTGTCAATAGAGAAGAGCTCAATTTAGACGCAGTCGCTCTTTAAAAAGTTTTATTCAGCGTGAACCGCTACTTATCGCGCAATATCGTTCTGACCAATTACTTTTAACTGGTGGCGCTGTAATGTATCAGCTGCTAATTCGTTGTCTTCAAGCCGTAGTGCGAGCGCATAGCTTCCATTAGGACGAATAAGAAACGGATATACGTAGTGAATGTTAATTTCCGCCTGTACAAGGGCTTGGGTCACTTGCTTAAGATCTGATTCTTTATCTAACTCGACTGCAACTAGTTCACTTTGAACAAAAGAAAATTGGTGTCGGGTTAAAAGCTTTTCTGCCTCTTGTGGATAATCCACTATAAATCGTACCACGGAGCTATCTGTTGTATCTAGTATGGATAACGCCATTATGTGAACCTGATGCTCACTCATCAATCCAACTAGTTCATTGAGGCGACCAACCTTATTATCTGCGTGAATTGAAAATTGCAGAACTGGTCGAAAGGGACCCGGATGACAGAGCACTTCGGTAGACATTATTTTATATTAGGTAATAAATACCACTATGCACGTACTTTTTTATTTTCCGCATGCTTCGCTAAAGCGTTTTGCGATGGCTTACTCAATATTTTGTACCTGCTCTCGAATACGCTCGAGCTCATTTTTCCCCTCAATTACAGCTCGAGTGATTTCGATCTGAGTGGATTTACTTCCGGTAGTATTAAGTTCACGGTGGATTTCTTGGCACAAGAAATCCATTTTTCGCCCACTTACTTCGTTGCTCGAAATGAGCTCTCTAAATTGTTCCAAATGACAGTTCAAACGAGTTAATTCTTCACTAATATCAGCTCGGTCAGCAAATAGTGCGATCTCTTTTAAGACACGTGCATCGTCTAAATTGATTTCTAGGTTGAGCTGTTTTAGTCGCTCAAGTAGTGCATTGCTGTATCGATTGCTTGCGCCAGATGCGTGTTCTTTAATTTTCTTAACTAAAGCTTCTAGTGCGCAGATGCGCTGCTCTAAGTCATTGGCTAAAGCCTTACCTTCGCATTGGCGCATGCCGTTAATATCCTTTAAGGCTAGTTCGAATGTTTCTTTAATTACTTTTTCCAAAGTACGCCAATCTGGGAGTGCTTGTTTATATTCCTGAGACTTGGCGAGGTTTAGTATAATATGGCTGTCTATTTCAAATGTGTAGTTGTGCATGCTAGCATATTCACGTAGCCTATGCAGAGTCTGTTCTAGCTGTTCGTTTGAAAACCGAAGTCCGTGCGTCGTAGTTGAGGGCGTTTCAGCTTTTATCTGAATGTTTACACGGCCGCGCTGAAAATGTGGCTTTAACCACTTAGCGCAGAGTTGATCCAAGCCGCTCCATTCACGCGGGACATTGGTAATAACATCTAAGCTTTTACGATTAATCGAGCTAATTTCGATCGTAATTTGTAGGTCGGTTCCACTAATTTCTGTTGTGCTACAGCCGAATCCTGTCATACTTTTTATAGTCATAAATAACGGTTAACTAGAGAAGATGGTTTTATGGAGAGATTAAACTACCAGATTGATTGATAAGAAGCAGCATAAGTAAGCTGAAACTATTAAATAAGGCGTGGAAACTAATTGCCACTATTAGATTACCATTCGACTCGTAAACATGCGCTAGTAAAATACCGACAACTAAAAGAGGGCCAAATGACATTAGATTGCCATGCAGCAGAGCAAATATGATACCGCTAATTACCTGTGCTGAAGGGATCAGTGTAAGGCTTTTTAAGAAGCGATAAATACAGCCACGAAAAATAACTTCTTCAACGATAGGGGCTAGCAGAACTGCAAAAATAACTAATAATCCAATTGCTACTGGATCTCCACCGTTACCAAATAATTGAATTAACTCTTGAGGAGGAGTTGGCCCAATCCAGCCAAATTTTTGAAAAAATTTGAGTAATCCATTCCAAATTAGACTGACTACCCAAATAATGGGTAGATAGCGTAAGAATATTGGAACTGAACGAAGCAGCGCATTGATAAATGTGTAAGGCTCACTATTGATTCTTCCAGCAAACTGATTTGGGTAATAACACCGACATATAAAGAAAACCAACAGAAGTGGTAATTGTAGTAGAATAATTGATACAACTGCTAACCAAGGCGTAAGCTCGATTTGCCCACTTTCATTGGATGTAGTGTATTCGGAAACTATGGGTGCAGTTAGCGCTTGCGCTAAAAACACAGCGCCTACAAGGCCACAAATAAAGATTCCAAAATTTACCCATCCTATAGACCAAGGTGGAATTGGATTATTCTGTTGTATAGAACTGTTTGGTAATAGCCATCTAGCAAACCACAGAGCAGCACTTAATCCAAGCGCAGTCACAATAAGCAGTGTGGCAAGCACTGCTGGTAAATCCATTTCTTCTAGCATAGCTATCCAGTAATTACAGCTCCATCAAACACTTGTTTGCCATTCACGTAGGTAGCTTTGACCCGTCCTTTTAATACGCGCCCCTGCCATGGGCAATTTTTTGAACGACTAAAGAACTTATCGGTTTGTACTGTCCACTCTTCGTCTGGATCAA
Organism: Verrucomicrobiota bacterium; assembly: GCA_036160955.1. Taxonomy (GTDB): domain Bacteria; phylum Verrucomicrobiota; class Verrucomicrobiia; order Opitutales; family Coraliomargaritaceae. The sequence goes on from JAYYDJ010000076.1 coordinate 3,782, forward strand.
TTAGGCAAATATCGGCTGCCTTTCCAATGCTTAAAGTGCCAGCATCGAGATTACAAATTTCTGCTCCCTTATGACTCATGAGCGCAATTACTTCCCCTAAAGAGAGGCGGCCGCTGTGGTAGAGAGTTCCCAAAGTACTAGCTAGTGAGTTTTCCAGTCCGATAATACCGAAGGGAGCTTGTTCTAGTTCACAGTCTTTTTCGCTAGGAGAGTGGGGTGCGTGATCTGTTGCAATACACTCTAAGGTGCCATCACAAAGACCTTCAATTAAAGCTTCGCGGTCTTCCGCCGTTCCCAGTGGAGGGTTCATTTTGTATATAGGGTCATATTCATGCAAGTTGGCATCAGTGAATTCTATATGATGTGGACTAGCCTCTGCACTAACGGATATGCCACGTTTTTTGGCAGCTCTTAAAATGTCTACAGAAGCTGCTGAACTAACGTGTTGCATATGAATGTGCGCACCAGTTAGGCGGGCTAAAATAACATTGCGCGCAACAATAATATCTTCTGCAGCTTTAGGCCAGCCACGTAAACCTAATTTTAGCGACCATTCGCCCTCGTTCATAACAGCTCCTTTAGTTAAGCTAGAATCTTGGCAGTGATCCATGATCGGTAAATCAAACATATGCGCATATTCGACGGCTCTGCGCATAATTTCATTACTTTGTACGCATTTTCCATCGTCGGTAACTGCTACAATTCCAGCCTTTTTAAGTTGTCCCGTTGGAGCCAGTTCCTTTGCGTTCATTCCCATGGTTAAGCAACCCGTTGGGTATATTTTAATAACAGATTCACGATCAACCTTATCCATGATCCGTTGTATGGTGCCTGCGTTGTCACAAACTGGGCTTGTATTTGGCATGCAAACAACCGTAGTAAATCCACCAGCTGCAGCTGCTTCACTTCCTGACCGAATGTTTTCTTTATGTGTCTGTCCAGGGAATCGGAAATGTACATGTATATCGACTAGACCGGGAGCCACGACTAGACCGGTTGCGTCAATTTTATTCGCTTTTTTCTGCTGAGACTGGCTCAGGCTCTTTACGATGAAACCATCTACAGCATAAACTTCACCGAGACAATCGCGCCTGTTGGCAGGATCGATAACTCGTCCTCCAGTTATCCAAAGTATGTTACTCATAATACAAGATGGTTTATTTAGGCGGGTAGATGGATTTCCTTTTTGTGATAATAGCTGTGGCAGAGGTGTAGCACAGCCATACGAACAAAAACACCATTAGTGACCTGATTTAGAATGACTGAGCGTTTGGAGTCTGCTAGGTTAGTATCTATTTCTACTCCCCGATTGATCGGCCCTGGGTGCATGATTACAGCATCTGGTTTTAACCAATTAGCGCGCTCATTATTTAAACCGAATGAACTAGTATACTCACCAATTGATGGAAAGTGAGAGGAGCTCTGACGTTCGTGTTGAATGCGCAGTAACATTACAGCATCTGCATCCTCAAGGGCTTTTTGTAGATTGTTACAGACAGTTACCCCCATGGATACAAAACCTTCAGGGACAAGCGTGCTAGGACCTGCAATGGTGACTCTTGCACCGAGTTTTTTTAAACAATAAATATTAGATCGGGCGACTCGGCTAAAAAGAATATCTCCTAAAATTGTGACATTTTTACCTTTTAGAGTACCCCATTTCTCAACTAATGTAAAACAGTCCAATAATGCTTGGGTTGGATGCGCGTGAGAGCCATCTCCAGCATTGATTAATGGAATATCTACAACTTTACTCATGTAGTGTGCGGCCCCAGATGCGGAGTGCCTAAGAATAATAATGTCAGCTTGTAGAGCCTGCATGTTTTGGGCTGTATCCCTTAATGTTTCGCCCTTGGACAAGCTACTAGCTTCTGCTGTCATAGTAAGGGTGTCTGCACAAAGTTTGTTAGCAGCGACTTCAAAGGCAAGGCGCGTGCGCGTACTAGGTTCTAAAAAAAGGTTCACCACTGTACGACCGTCCAAATAAGGCTGCTTTGAGCGTTCTGCTTGCATAGCAGTCTTAAAGGCCCGCGCCACATAGAAAATTGTTTCTATCTCGTCACGAGTTAGCGGCTCGATGGCGATTAAGTCTTTACGATTCCAAGTAAGGGGTTTGCTCATGTTTTTTTAGTCAAGATGCAAAATACAGATCACCTCTCTAAATTCCCCAATGTGTCCGAGTAGAAGTAAAGGGCAAGTAAATTGGCAGTTGTTTACAGTCGTTTAAATTGTGTGAGTAAACCTTCCAACTTATATTAAAAAATAGTTTTTCTACGGAGCCAATTTATTAGATCTACTTGATTGGTTATTCGCTGGTCTGTTTTATATTCTTCTGCGAGCTGATCATAATAAGCATTTTCAGCATAGCGTCTACCGTGTAAGAGTATCTTAGCTTTGTGTTCAGGTGCACGAACAAGTCGTCCAAGCGCTTGATGAATTCGGCGCATGGCAGGCTCAATAAAAACTCGTTGAAAGCGCACCTCTCGATGGTAACAGGAAAGAGCGTCTAGGCGCGCTTCTTGCACGCAATTTACTTCAGGTAATGCTGGGCCTACGACTATGGCTTTTGTGATACGTCCGCCGAGTTGATCGACTCCTTCGGAGTAACTCGAGCCTAGTATCAAAAAGAGTGCATCTGCAGAATTGAGCCCATTCTCCAAAAATAGTTTCTGTTCTTTTAGGTCTACTTTGCGTGGCTGAATACAAACTTTATATTCTGGATGAAGCTTGCTCAAGTAGGCTTCAATATTCTGTGCATATTGGTATGAAGAAAAAAATACTGCGATTGGTTCATCGGTACTTTCGTTAATCATTGTTGCAACTGTTTGTGCGGTTGTTAGGTAACTATCGCCACGTTTTTTTAATCGTGTATCAATGCGTGTATCGATCGCCACATCATACGCTTCCTCTCGCCAAGAGGCATAGCCAGGTGCGATTATTGAATTAGCACTAGAAATACCACAGTCCTCTCTAAAATGTTCGATTGGTGATAAGGTGGCAGACATCAATATAGTGCCCCCATAAGGAGCTATGCAGTCAGAAATCCACTCACGGGCATCTAGGCAGGTAGCTCGTAATACCCCGTTCGATGGAGACCAATGTAGCCATTTTTGAGGGCTTGTTCCTAGGCATTTAGCTAGAGGTGGAACGCGCCAAACTGATTCAATAACGAAGGGGGGCATTGAATTCCAATGTACATGAAATAGAGCAATTTGTCGTTCGATGTCCTCACATAGGTCTAGCAGGGTGTAGTGGGTGCTGCTACTTAAGGTCTGATTTACTCTGAGCTTATTAATCCGTGTACTTAATTCTTTTAGTGGTCTTAAAAAGCTTCTTGGTGCACCCGATACACGTAATTCTTCGTATGCGAATAGTAGTTTTGTAGCAGATAGTTCTATACTTAGTGCCTCAGCTGCGCGCTGTGGCAAATTATGCGCTTCATCGACTATTAGTAGGGTTTGTGATGGATCAAAACCGATGGTACCAGAGA
>JAYYDJ010000077.1:0-50796 GCA_036160955.1 Verrucomicrobiota bacterium
TCGAATATTATTGGTTTTGATGTAGATCCTGAGGCTATTCGTGTTTGCAGTGCAAACGCCAAAGAAAACCCACACATTCAGGCTCCCCAATTTGAAGTAGCCGATCTTAACGTCGGGCTGCTAGATCGTAATGCAGACCTCTTACTTGCTAACATTCAAACCGATGTGCTTATTACTAATTCAGAAGCATTGGTAAATGCTGTAAAGTCTGATGGTTGCATCGCGCTCAGTGGAATCTTAACAAAAGAGATTGATACGGTGGAGCGCTGCTATGCACAGCAACTTGCGAAACTAAGACCCCGGAATACTGTCACACTTGAATCTCGCAATGATGGGGAGTGGTCCGATTTATTAATAAAATTGAGATAAATTATAACTGAGCTCATCTGTCGCTTTTTCGTGCTTGCGGTTCACTGGCTAGCGCCACAATTTGTAAATTGATATGCAAACTATAGGGGAACGACTCGAAGATGCGCGCAAGCGCAAAGGTATTTCGTTGCGAGAAGCAGCCGAGGATACCAAGATACGTAGTGATTTCCTTAGCTATATCGAGCAGAACAATTTTGACTTCGAACTGCCAGAAATTTACCGGTGCGGATTTATCAAAAATTACGCCCGTTATTTGAAGCTCGATCCAGAAAAAGTAGTCAATGATTACAGCGCGCAAATACTCAGTAAAACGCGCAACAAAAAAGGCGGTGCGGAATGGTTTGGCAGCATGGATGCTAAAGATGATGAATATGGCAGTAATAGTGCAGTCGATGCTGTATCTATGAATGACGCGGATTTAGGCCAAAATGCCCCCTCGTTTGGTAGTATCACTGCTAAGCCAAAGGAGCCTACACAAGATTTTGATTCTTCATCTATCCAGACAAGTGAAGACGCCGGAGAAAAACTGTTTTACCTAAAAGTTGGTCTCATACTTTTAGGCGCCTTGGCGCTCGTGTTTGTACTATTTGGCTTAGTCCGTGCCTTAATAAGCAGTCCTGCCGATGACATTACCAGTGTAGTAGCAATACAAGAATCCTCGGTGATAGAATCTTCCGCCCTGAATTCAACTACTACGCCTACTACAACTATAAAAGAATTTAAAATCACTGCGAGCAGTGAGGTCTATGTAGCTGCTCGTGATTTAACCGACCGCAACTATCTTTTTCAAGGGACCCTCAGCGCAGGAGAAGAAATAGTGTTAGAAAAAATTGGTCCTGTTGAAGTCGTCTTTACTAGAGCCGACCAAATTATTATAAGTGCGAATGGCCAAACGTTTCATTCGCCAGAGTCTGGAATTACTGGCACAAGTAAAATTCGGCTTCCTTAATTATGAGCGGTAGATACTACATGTTCACTCATACAGTTGCCTTGGGTCCGTTGGTTAGCTAGTTTAATTAGGTAGTGAAGAACCTTTTTTTAACGCTATTGGTGCACCAAGAACCTCGCTGTAAATAAATGCTACTCGGGCAGCGCTAGGAGTTCTTAAATGTCTTCGTATCGGCCCTGCGTATAAATCTTTAGTTTGTGAAGAACGGTCACTATGCTCCGAAATTACTTGCTTCATGCTATAAGCGCCCTGTTTAGACTTCTTGCGCAGAGCTTGAGCTTTTCTCTGTGTGTCTTCTAGCTTTTTACGGCGATTTTCCATCTCTTGCACATAGTTATTTTCAGCTTCAGTAAGTCGCCATGCATATTCTTGACTTTGCTCTTTGGAGCTTTGTGCAGGAGCAGCAATGTCCCGAGATTGGGATACTTGCCTTCCAACTCTACTAAAACCACGCCTTTTTCTCAATTGCTCGCTGACAAGATCTTCAGGGCTGTAAGAATTATCCTGTTCTGTCTTCGTAAGAAGTTCACTTTCTGAACTCTCGTAGCTTGCTTGGCGGGCTTCTATTTTTCGCCTAATCTGCTCCTGCACCTCACGCTCGGCGGGCGATACCTCTTCTTGGTTGAGCGGCGAAGGCGCTGCTCTTTTGTCCTTCTTTTTAGAAAGTATGTTCCCAAAAAAATAAACCCCGGCTATTATAAGCGGGAATAGCACTTCGAGTAAACTTTCCATAATATTATACAGTTAGCGCTTATGGGTCGAATATTCTTTTACGATGACTCCTCACCTTTCGAAATGGAATCACGCATGTCGGTATCTGCTTTGATATTATTTAAGCGATAGTAGTCCATGACGCCCAAATTTCCAGATCGAAACGCTTCAGCTAAAGCAAGTGGGATTTGTGCTTCGGCCTCCACTACTTTTGCCTGCATTTCTTCTACTTTCGCTTTGTTTTCCTGCTCTGCAGCAACTGCCGCAGCGCGGCGCATTTCCGCCTTCGCCTGAGCGACATTTTTATCTGCTTCGGCTTGGGATTCCTGGAGCTTCGCTCCAATATTTTCTCCAACATCCACGTCCGCAATATCGATCGAAAGAATTTCAAATGCAGTGCCGACATCAAGGCCGCGGTCTAGCACCACCTTAGAAATTGTATCTGGAGACTCTAGCACTGTCTTGTAGGTTTCTGCTGAACCAATAGTTGTGACAATGCCTTCTCCCACGCGAGCAATCACAGTTTCTTCTAAAGCGCTTCCCACATAATTATCTAAATTAGAGCGTACTGTTACCCGTGCGCGTGCTTTGACCTGTATCCCATCTTTGGATACGCCGTCGATTGTTGCACGCCCACTCTCTGGATTGGGGCACTCAATAACTTTAGGGTTTATTGATGTTCGCACCGCTTCGACTACTGACTTTCCAGTGCCTTTTGTTGCTAAATCGATTGCGCAAGCACGCTGCCAATCAAGGCTTATATTCGCTTTGTCTGCGGCTATTAAAGCCTGCACCGTCTGAATAACATTACCTTCTGCTAGATAGTGCGCCTCAAGCTCATTCGAACCTATTTCGATACCAGCTTTGACTGCTGTAATTCTTGCGTCGACAATCAACGAAGCGGGCACACCTCTTAGGCGCATCGCAATAAGCGTTGAAAAGCCAACCGTAGCATTAGACAAGAAGGACTTCACAAAAAGTCCAATATAGGCAAAAAAGATTAATGCGAAAACTAGCAGTATAATGCCAAGAACAAATACGATCGCTACCTGCCATCCTGTGCTTGACAAGGCTAAGATATGTGTGAGTGGTTCAATATTCATAATTTTTGTATGGTTAATTTAAAACTGTCTTGAGAAATTACTTTAACGGGCGTGTTGGCCTCAATGTACCCATCCGAAGAGGCTGCATCAAATATCTTGCCATTTATGGTCACTCTCCCACCAGGTACCATGGGAGTCAATGTAGATCCAGTCTCGCCGATAATCGATGCCCCTGCCTGGCATGTATTGGAGCGCCCTTGTATTTGACTACTAAGAAAAAAATGTCTTCCATACTTGGTGCCCGCAAAAATCTTTAACTCTGCGATAATCATCCCTAGCGCGATAATGGTAGTCGCAAAAAAAAGAATCGCGGCAATAAAAAAATTATAATCCTGCATTGTTATAGCAGTAGCGGCAATTAGGCATACTGCTGCTAATATTCCGAGTAACCCACCTGGAAGCAGTACCTCCAAAAAGGTCAGCACCAATGATGCCACTATTAAGCACGCTATCAGCATAATTTAGCAACTTCCTCAACAATTAGGCCAAAATCATTTTTGCCAGTAACTCGAATCTTTACACCAAGATCAATCGACCCATTTACACAACTGCCCTCATAGCGCGCGCCATTGATCTCAATTTTCCCAGTTGGATGCAGTGGAGTTATTACAATTCCTTCGCTACCGACTAATGATAACACACTAGCTGATTGAGCACAGGTAGCTGAACTTGCCGATGCATCACGCAGAACCATACGGCGCTCGAACCACGAACCCTTCAACATCTTTGATAACAAAAGCGCACCACCGATAGCTATTATCGCACCAAAGATTAGGTTTATCATTGGACCTAAAAACAGTTCTGCGTTAATTACTGTCTTTCCAGCAGGCCAATAATCAATCATTGCCCACAACAAAGCACCAAACATTAGCAAGATTCCAGATGCAGCAAATACGAGGACTCCTGCAAAAAACAACAATTCCAATAATACTAAAATAACGCCTATAATAAAAAGTAAGACGACTTCATTGCCTGCTAGTCCAGCGATATTCTGAGTTATAAAGAAGGTCGCAATCGCAACAATGCCACCGATGCCGAAGAATCCGAAGCCTGGTGTCTTAAATTCAACAAAGAGCATAAGCATCCCCAACCCTAAAAGAGCTGGCGCAAATGTGTTGAGCCATTTAGCCAATTTCTCCGAATAGGTGACTTTAAAATCTCTTATTTGATAGGCTCCATATCCAAGCTTTGCATCTAGTAGTTCATTCAAGTTTGCGTAGACTCCCGACCCTAATAATGGCACTGCTGGGTCTCCATACAACTGCATTGCTTCCTTTGCTGTTAGAGTTAGCAACTCACCGCTCGACTTAATAACTTCTTCACCAATTTTGAGTTCGAAATTAGCATCCAACATAGCCCGTATAACATCTGCTCGCTGTGGCTTGTCCTCAGCCATAACGCGTATGTTTGCACGCAAATAACTCTCCATTTTTAATCGAGCAGTCTCGGGAACATCCTCGCCAGTACCCTGAACAACCGCAGATGCTCCGATTTTTCCTCGTGGAGCAAAATAAATTTCCTCGGTCGACGCAGCGATAAATGAACCGGCGGAAATAGCGTCTTCATTTACATAGGTAGCAGTTACTCCATCGAATCGGTCTAGCGCTTCCATCATTTCTAGGCATATATCCACTCGCCCGCCCGGAGTGTCCATATCTAGGACTACCATCTCTATATCATTGCGAATCGCTTCTTTTAGTCCCCGGCGTAAGATATAAAGGTTTGGCTTATCGATCATCCCTTGAATTGGGATGACATAAACATCGACGCTGTTGCGCTGCTCCTCGGGTTCTGATCGATCAAGAACCAACTCACCTGCAAGCACACTTACTGTACAGACCAATAGTACAGCTAATCGAGCCCACACACCTTGTGTATAATACATTTTATAAACAATAATAGTACATTTGAATAAGGCAAGCTCTCCAGAATTGATTTCTACTGTAAGCTGAGTTGAGGCTTCTCAGTCACAGATTTTCTATTAGTGTTGTCGTTAAATGGAAAAGATCGATTACAACGGCATACAATTATTGCGCTGGAAGAGCGGACCTTCCTCTTTCTTTGCTGACCCAGAAAAAGGCGCGAGGCTAATTGGTTGGAATATACGCATGTCTGATGGCACATATCGAGACGTCATATATTGGCCAGTAAATGTCGGATCGACACCGTTCTCTAAAATTCGTGGTGGCAATCCAATACTCTTCCCGTTTGCTGGGCGCAGCTTTCATAAAGGACAGGTAGGCTACTGGCGTGATGGACAAGGCACCGTACGCCCGATGCCCAGAAATGGCTTTGCTCGTAACAGCCACTTTGAGTTAACTAGTGCAACAGAGCGGGGCTTTATTGCGGAGTTGCGCCCTGAAGCTGCAGCAATCGAGGCTTACCCTTTTGATTATACTTTTAAAGTGTGTTACGAATTTACGGATATCGCTTTCACGGTTTACCTAACTTTAGAAAACCACGGAGAGCAGGTGTTGCTATGGTCGGCAGGACACCACTTTTATTTTACACTGCCGTGGCATGAAGGCCTCACTCGCAAGGACTATCGCTATCAAGTACCCGCCAAAAAATGCTTTACGCATGCACCTGATGGTTCATTACAAAATGTCATAAAGGGCTGGGAAAAGGACCTAAGCTTTGGGAATTTGGAGAATTCAGATCGAATTTATACAAGACTTACAGGGGATACTTTTCGATTTGGGCCTAATGGAGGCGAAGAAGATATCGGAATTCGTTTCTTGAATGACGAATCTACACTTTCTGCGTGGAACTCGTTTTTAGTTTGGACAGAATCTCCTGAAAGCCCCTTCTACTGCATTGAGCCCTGGATGGGGCCGCCCAACAGCTCCGAACACGGCAAAGGCTTACATGCTGTTAATGCGGGCTCTAGCGCAACCTTTGGTGTAGAAGTTTCCTTGATTTAAAGTAGTATATAACAATAATAAGGGTACTTTTTATAAAGGAATCCCCATTAGTATAACAGCTTTTAGACTCTAGAAAGATAAATCTATTGTCCGTTTTGACGGAATAAAAACTTCTCGAAATTAACGAGCAGGATGTCAGGCTAAACATTTTAAATTAAAGCTTCCCATATGAAGATCATCATCATTGGCGCTGGCGAAGTCGGCCATAATCTAACCTCCATGCTAGCTGCAAGCGGGCATGATGTTACACTTATCGAACGATCTGCTTCCCTGTGTAAGCGATTAGATGAAGAACAAAATGCTCGTATCGTGACTGGCAATGGCAGCTCTGCAAGACAACTAGTCGAAGTCGATGTGAGTGACTGTGATGCATTCTTAGCTATGACTAGCGATGACCGCACAAATATTATTTCTAGTTCACTTGCAAAAGGATTAGGAGCTAGAAATACGATCGCTCGTATCCACGATGATACATACAGTGATAATTCATTAATAAACTATCAGCTACACTTTGGCATCGACCTACTCGTTAACCCTGAAGCGATATGTGCGGTTGAGCTAGCAAAATCAATACGTAATGCTGGCCGAGTAGCTGTTGAAAATTTCGCCCGCGGCGAAGTAGAAGTGCAACAACTTCGCGTAGATGAAAGTTCTCGGCTCATTGGAAAACAACTTCGTGAGCTAAAACTTAGCGCAAATGTTAGAGTTGGTTATATCCAACGCGAAGGGCGAGGTGAGGTCGCTAGCGCTGACTCACATTTGCAAGCTGGGGATAGCGTAACTTTGTTTGGTAAGCCAGATGAGCTATTTGGTTTACGCGAGCGCTTCAACCCAAAACAGAGGTTTGATTTGGCTCGTGTTGTTTTATTTGGAGGTAGCGAAACTGCAATTAGCCTAATTCGTTTGCTACGCAGCCCTCGCTTTAAATTGCGTGTAATTGAAAAAGATCCTGATAAATGCCGTGATCTTGCTGAACGTTTTCCACATATTTCTGTCATTCATGGTGACGCTACATCACTTCGCCTACTTGAGGAAGAGCAGATCGGTGAAGCCGATTATTTCGTAGCCTGCACAAAAGACGATGAAGAGAACATATTGACTTGTCTGCAGGCTGCCAAGCTAGGCGCAGATCACGTGCAGTTAGTAATCAATAAGGGAGATTATGATCAGCTTTTGGGGATTCTCAAAACTATGTTAGGAATTGAACTAGTTGTATCTCCGCGGAGCGCAACTGCAGAGTTTATGCGTCGTACACTATCGAGCGAATCAGTAGTAGAATTAGCTAGCTTGCCAAAAGGAGGACGAATTTTAGAAGTAAAGATTAGCCACTCTAGCCCAATCGTTGGCTCTTTAGTACAAGATGTCGCCCTTCCTCCGAATAGTTTATTTGTAGCATTACAGCATAAATTTAAAGCCAAGGTACCGACAGCAGAGGATACTATCTTGGCTGGTGATCACGTGATTGTTCTGGTACACAAGGACCAAGAAAAGGCACTCTTAAAACGGCTTATTTAAATTGTGAATGCTGCAATAATCTTTCGGCTGCTTAGCATGGTATTGCTCGTGCTATCAGGCGCGTTTGGCCTGTGTATGCTTGTCGGGCTAATCAATGGAGAGAGTCTTTCGGACCGCTCCATCCACGCTTTCGGAATGACAATTATAATTAGCCTAGTACTCGCCGCAATCTTACACTGGAGAGGTCGCAAAAGAAACAGTAAACTGTATCGTCGAGAAGCTCTATGTGCAATCGGGCTTTCTTGGTTTGTTGCTACCTTGGTTGGTGCGCTCCCCTACGCCCTTACTGTTGATAATTGCCATTTAAGCGATGCGATTTTTGAGTCCTCATCAGGATTGACAACCACAGGGGCTACTGCATTTGAAAGATTTGATCATTTCCCAAAGAGCTTATTGTTTTGGCGATCCCTTAGCCAATGGTTTGGCGGCCTTGGAGTTGTTGTGTTTTTTGTCGCCTTGCTTTCTTCACTAGGAGCTGGCGCAAAAATTCTTTCCAGTAATGAGTCTTCCGGTGCGGCTTCAGGTTTTGACCAAGGGCGAGCGCAAAAAGGTGCCTTAAACCTACTGCTTTATTATCTGGGCATCTCCGCCGCCTGTTCTTTCGCCTACAAGCTTGGTGGCATGGATTGGTTTCAGGCAATTAACCATGCAATGACCACTGTGGCTACAGGTGGCTTTAGTACTGAGTCTGGTAGCTTCCAGGACTTTAATAGCTCCACCTTAGAGTGGATTGCCATTATTTTTATGGCTCTTAGTGCAACCACATTTATTTTCGTTATACGCCTTATTGGTGGGGGGCGCCGACGTACAGTATTACGACAAACTAACGAGGTTTTTTGGTTCTATGGCACCCTAGTTGCTGCAACTGCGCTACTTACCCTCTACTTGATGGACCTCTATGGGCAACTGCCTAATCATGAGATCTTACGCACAGCCACATTTCAGGCAGTATCAATTATGACCACAACTGGGTATGCATCGACAGATTTTGATAACTGGTTACCGCCGGCAAAAATGCTCCTAATTATACTCATGTTTGTTGGAGGATGTTCTGGCTCAACTGCCGGGAGTGTAAAAGTTGTACGGGTCGTAATCGCCCTGCGTGCGGTAAGCAGCAGTATTATCCATGCATTTAGGCCGCACATAACTGTGCCTATTCGAATGGGTGGACGAACTTTAAGTGAACGGGCCATACAAAGTGTTATCATCTTCATTTTACTTATGGGCTCTATACAAATAATAGCCATGTTGCTAGTTTCTGCCAACGAGCCTGAAGTTAGTTTTTTAACTGCATTTTCGTGCGTTCAATCTACGCTCTTTAATATTGGACCAGGCTTTGACGCTATCGGCCCAACTAAAGATTACCACTTTTTAAGTGGTTCAACCAAGTTGTTTCTTACATTACTCATGACTTTGGGTCGCTTAGAATTGTATGCGGTACTTGTGCTCTTCGCTCCATCTGTTTGGAAGCGATATTCTTAGATACAGATATACAAGCCTGATAGGACACACCTAATGGTTATGAGATTATTGTGAATACTTATATAACAAATTAAGAATCGCCGTGCTCACCTATCGCTTCGACAGGGCAGCCTTCCATAGCCTCGTTACATAATTCAATTTCTTCATCAGTCTCTGCTTGTTTGTACACAAAAGAGTACCCGCCGTCTTCGTCACGGGTAAAATTATTCGGAGCAGTCTCTCGACATAAATCGCAATCGATGCACTGTTCATCGACATAGTATTTTCCATTCACATTTTCAGGCCACTTACTATCTTTATCTGCCATGTAAGTATGGTTATTGAAATGTTGGTGGAGTCAAGTGGTAAGGGATTAAAACGATAACAGCAATAATTTGTCTCGAAACTTGGCAAAGCTCTTCAAAATGGTAATATTTTAATTCATGTTATACGATCGTCCCTATATGCGCGAACCACAAAAGCCAACTAGCGCGCAGCACAAATCCACCGTTACAATATTAATGGCTATAACCATTGGTGTGTTTGCTCTACAGCAACTATTTAATGTCCTCTTTCCAAGTCCCTATTTGCCAGGCACAGAGAATGCATTTATGGCCAAATGGTTCGCGCTTAGTGGCGAAAATTTTCGTTCCTTTAAAGTATGGACTCTGTTTACTTACTGCTTCTTGCACAGCACACAGGGTTTTATGCATATTATCGGCAACATGCTCGGCCTCTACTTCATTGGGCGCATTTTGGAACCGCAGCTTGGTCGCCAGAAATTTTTAATTTTATACTTCTCTGGTGCTGTATTTGGAGGCCTGTTATATTTATTTGTACACTTCAGCAGCATGACAGTAGTTGTCGGTTCTTCGGCTGCAGTATTTGCACTAATGACGGTGTTTTGTAAAATTCATCCGGATCGTCCCATTACGCTCCTATTGTTTTTTATTTTACCTGTAACGATAAAGCCGCGCTATCTACTGCTTTGTAGTAGCGTAATTTCTGTGCTAGGCTTGCTTTTATATGAGCTGCCAAATCGATCGAATATGGCTCACTCGGCACACCTTGGAGGTATCCTTTTTGGCGTACTTTTTTATCGCACAATGATTCAAACAAAATCTCTATTTTCAATATTTAGAATAGATAAAGTAAAGATTAGTCCGCCTAACTGGATGAAGCGCCGACAAAAAGATGACTCCAACAATCTCAGCTACTCCGTCAATAGAGCATCACGCAATGAACTTCAGGAGGAAGTCGATCAAATTCTTGATAAAATCAATAACTCAGGATTTGGCTCGCTTACCGATATGGAAAAAGCAACGCTTGAGCGTGCTAAGGATTTCTTAAGTAAATAATATACAAGGCGAAAATAAATATCTGGTAGCGAATTCTTCTACTCTATGACAGACTACAAAATATTTTTACGGTTATTTGCGCTCTTGCTAATACTTTCATCTCCGTTTCAGAGGGTACTTAGCAATCTGGAGCCAACTCAAGAGATGGGTAATCAAACTCGTTGGGTCGTCAATACGATCAATGACCGCCATTATCTAAAAGACAGTATAGGTATTCTCGATGGTCATGCGATAGTCGAAGCTTATATTGAGTCGTTCGACTACAGTCGAATGTATTTTTTGAAGCCGCAGATTGATATTTTTAACTTTCGCTTTAGTGAATCCATGGAAGCTTTCCTAGAAAAAGGAAATCTCTATGCTGCATTTGAAATATACAATGCATATTCTAAAGAAGCTCAACTTCGTACAGACTGGATAAAAGAACGCTTAAATAAAACTTTTGATTTTACTATTGATGCACTGTTCACGCCCGACCGCCGCGATGCAGATTGGCCCATAAATAAATCTGCTGCTGATAAGTTATGGGAAGACCGCTTAAAATATGAGCTATTGAACGAACTTCTCTCTCTCGCCTCTGAATCCGATAAGGATCCACTAAATTTAGGCGATACAACAAAACCCTCAAACGAGGATACAGATAGTTTTGATCCTAATAAATTACTGCGCTTACAAAACGATTCAAAGTTTTATGAAACCACCTTAGTTGAAGCTAAGAAAAAAATTAACCGCCGCTACGAACGCAATCTAAACTATATTTTAGAGAAAGAAGATACCGAGATTCAAGAAGCTTACATCAATGCCATGACGCAACTATTTGATCCGCACTCTACTTTTCTCTCTGCAGATACACTTGAAAGTTTCAACTCTTCAGTACAAAACTCATTTGTTGGAATTGGTGCGCTCCTTCAAGATGATGACGGCATCTGTGTAATAAAAGAAATTCTGCCTGGCGGACCTGCAGAAGCTAGTGGTAAGTTAGCCCCGGAAGATAAAATTCTTGGTGTTGCACAGGGTCGTAATGGTGAATTTGAAGATGTTATCGATATGCGCCTACGCTATATCGTGCGTAAAATTAAAGGAAAGAAAGGTACAATGGTACGTTTGCTGATTCGCCCAGGTGATGCCCTTGACCCATCCGCCCGTAAAGAGGTCTCTATTATACGTAACGAGGTTAAGTTAACCGCTAATTTGGCAACCGCCCAGCTCATTACTGTACCACATAAAGCAGATGGCTCTATTGCAGTAGGGGTTATTAAACTTCCCTCATTTTACGGAAATATTGGTGCTGGCGATACCCTTACAACAACCTCTGAAGATATCACTGAATTACTGGGTAAATTAGAGCAAGCAGGCGCGAAAGGAATTATTCTCGATCTACGCATGAATGGAGGAGGATTATTAAGTGAGGCAGTGCGCGTAGCTGGGTTATTCATTACAACCGGACCAATCGTTCAAGTTCGAGATAAAGCTGGCCGCATTGATGTCATACCCGATCGTGACCCGAGAGTGGCTTGGAGTGGACCTCTCATTGTCCTAACTTCTCGCTTCAGTGCCTCCGCCTCTGAGATTGTGGCAGGAGCACTACAAGATCACGGTCGCGCACTGGTCGTTGGTAATAGTTCGACACACGGAAAAGGTACCGTTCAAGAGGTTTATCATATGGCAAATCGGCAGCTTTTTTCTTTCTTCCCACAAAAAATAGCTACAACTCGTCCAGTTGCGACTAAGATTACTATAAAGCAGTTTTTTTTGCCGGGCGGAAGTTCTACACAAGTTAAAGGAGTAGCCTCTGATATCGTTCTCCCGTCGGTTAACGAATTCTTACGGATCGGTGAATCAGACCTCGACCACGCCCTAGCCTGGGATCAAATTCCAGCCACACAATTAGGATCGACGTGGAATAACAAGATTAACGATTTAACTAATTCTATATTATTTGATTCACTCAAACAAGCGAGTACGGCTCGGCAAAAAGAGCTGAAAGAATTTAACTTTTTAGTGCGTCAGATCAATTGGAGGCAAGAGCGTTATGAAGAAAAAGCTATTTCTCTGCAACTTCAGAAACGTATCGATAAAAAAATCCATGAGCAAAAGTACGTGGAAGCGCTTGATGAAGAATTCAAAAAATTTAATGATATCAGCTATGAGACAGTCGAATTTGTTACAAAAATTTCCGCCGAACAAGAGACGCTGTCACTTAAAAACCAAGTGACATCCGACACCACTGAAAAAATAAACCCATCGATTGAAACAGCAGCCTTAGAAGATAAGGACACCGAAGATGATGATACCCCAGCCTTTGACATTCCACTAAGAGAAAGTGCGCGCATCATGGCTGATTGGATTACTTTATCGTCTAAATAAGTAGCCCGCTCGGATCAGAATAATTCTTTTTATATATCGTCTTTTAATTAGCATTTAGTTGCTAAGAAAAAGCGCGGTCGTCCACTAAGGTCATTAATGCATGTGCCTTCCAGTTGTGCAGTTTTTGCTATTTGCATAAGGGCTTCATTATGAGCAATGCCTGCCTCAAGAGCTAATAAGCCGCCAGTTGCTAAACGATCGTGCGCTCCTGCTATAATGATTCGTAAATCATCTAGGCCTTCTTCGCCAGATTGGAGAGCTATACGCGGTTCATACTTAATAACTTCAGGCGCTGCTGTTACCATCTCACCCTTTCCTAAATATGGAGGGTTGGATATAATTAAATCATATTTCTCATCCACAGGCAGTGAATTATACCAATTGCTTCTTATAAACTGAACTGTTTTTTCTGATGCGTTGGCAGAGGAATTTTCTTGTGCTAATGATAATGCAGCGGGTGAGACATCGACAGCAGTAACTTGTGCCACCGGAAATTTTTTTGCTAGAGCAATGGCAAGCGCTCCGCTTCCCGTTCCCAGATCTAGAATTGTTTGAGGGCGCTCACGAGCATGCTCGCATGCATACGTGAAAAGCTCTTCGGTTTCTTGACGTGGTATTAATGCCCGCTTATCGACGGAAAGTGTAACGCCCGCAAATTCCAAAGAGCCGATGATGTATTGTAACGGTTCTCGCAATGCGCGGCGCTTCACTAAGGGACGTAGCGCATCTAATTGTAAGTCTGTCAAGGGGCGCTCTAAATCTAAGTATAAGTCCAAACGTTTCACTCCTAAACTATGGGCGATTATTAAATCCGTATCTAGTTTAGCATTTGGGACACTGTATTGTTCAAAATAAGCAATAGTGCGCTGCTGAATTTCACGAATGCTTCGCATTTAACTCACCGCTCTTGGGCCTTCAGTAGATTTTCAATCCTCGCCTCGTAGTCTACATTATAAAGAGCCTCAATTAAGCTATCTAAATCTCCATCAATGACCGACTGCAAAGATAAGTTCATACCTATACGGTGATCGGTAAGTCGTCCCTGCGGGTAATTATACGTGCGTATACGCTCTGAGCGGTCGCCTGTCCCTATCTGACCTTTTCTCTCCGCCGCATATTTTGCATTTTCTTCATCCACTTTAGCTTGAAGTAATCGAGAACGCATAACTGTGAGTGCTTTTGCTCGGTTCTTAATTTGTGAGCGCTCGTCCGCGCAATAAACTGTCACACCAGTAAGCTTATGGACCATCATAACTGCTGAGTCCGTCGTATTAACATGCTGTCCTCCAGCTCCAGAAGCGCGCATTGTAGAAATCTCTAAATCTTGTGGGTTGATTTGTATATCTACTTCTTCTGCTTCGGGTAATACTGCTACCGTAGCGGTCGAGGTGTGAATGCGTCCTTGCGTCTCGGTTACTGGGACTCGCTGCACACGATGAACCCCGCTTTCAAATTTCAAATGTTTGTAGGAGTTTTCTCCGCTAATATTAAAGATGATTTCGCGATAGCCGCCTGTTTCTGCAGGGCTTGTACTCATAACCTCTACCCGCCAACCCTTCGTCTCTGCGTAGCGCGCATACATACGGTATAAATCACCAGCAAAAATATTTGCCTCATCACCGCCCGCTCCACCACGAATTTCCATTACGGAATTACGACTGTCGGTCGGATCTGGTGGAATCATTGCACGTAATACAGCAGTTTCTAGTTCTTGTAATTGCGCTTGTAATGTCTCCACCTCTTCCCTTGCCATTTCACGAAGTTCTTCCTCTATTTCCAGATCATCTAAAAGTGATAGATTTTCTGTAATTTGACTCTGGGCTGCATGAAAGGCTTCAAATTTTTCAATCAGTCCACTCACGTGTTGGTGCTCTCTAGAAACTTCCGCAGCATGGCGCTGATCTGAATAAAAATTCGGCTCGGACATCTGCGTATCTAGCTCTGCTAACTTCTCGCGAAAGGGCGCAATATCAGGAATTTTAGCCATAATCATTAACTCATAACACCAAGCTTAAGAGTATAGCAATTCTTTACATGTTAGTGGAAAACATATTCCAAGAATTGCAGAAGTCTGTGCTTAAAAAATATACAGCAGAGTCTATTGTAAGACAACTGCTCTGTATTTCTACGCATATATAAATAATTTATAGTTATTTTTTGCGTAAAACAAAAATACTAGTGTCAGTTTAAAGCTATTTGTATACGAATAAAGAAACCAACTTTTTTTGACATTAATTTTAAACGGATACACTACACCCTTGCCTCGGGCGAGGGGGCAAATTTACAATTCAAATTATTATGAGTGATTCAATATCTGAAATCGGCCTAATTGGTCTTGCTGTTATGGGACAAAACCTGGCTCTCAATATAGCCGACCATGGTTTTAGAATATCTGTTTTTAACAGGACGACTTCTAAAACCCGGGATTTTGTTAGCAATAACCCAAACACCCCTGGTGGCTTAATTGGTTATGAAACATTAGAAGCTTTTGTGGAATCACTCAAAAGGCCCCGCAAGATAATTATCTTAGTCCAAGCTGGGTGGGCAACCGATAAGGTTATAGAAAGCCTTGTACCGCTCCTTGAACAGGGAGACATTATTGTTGATGGTGGTAACGCTAGGTGGGATGACACAATACGCCGCGAAAAAGAACTAACGGATTTAAATTTACGTTTTATTGGTTCGGGTGTCTCTGGCGGTGAAGAAGGGGCTCGTTTTGGTCCATCACTTATGCCGGGTGGCAACCACGAAGCCTGGACCGAATTAAAGCCGATATGGGAAGCAATAGCTGCTAAAGTAGACCCAGAAACCGGAAAGCCGCTAGAGGGAGCAGTTCCCGGTAAGCCAGTTGAGGGTGGGTTTAGTTGTACTGCCTATATTGGCACTAATGGCGCCGGGCATTATGTTAAAATGGTACATAATGGTATCGAATACGGTGATATGCAGATGATTTGTGAAGCATACGATTTACTGCAGAATATACTTGGTTTATCACCCAATGAAATGGGCGACATTTTTAGCGAATGGAACCTTGGGGAGCTTGACTCATTCTTAATAGAAATCACGGCTGACATTCTAAAACAAATCGATCCAACAACAGGTCAGCCGTTTGTTGACATAGTCTTAGATGCTGCCGGGCAAAAGGGGACCGGTAAATGGACCTCTGTTAACGCACTCGATATGGGCACACCAGCACCGACTGTATCAGAAGCTGTTTTTGCCCGTTGTCTGTCTGCATTAAAAGAAGAAAGAGTGGCGGCGTCCTCTATCCTAAAAGGACCGAACGTACCCAAGTTTTCCGGTAATTCAGATGATTTAATTGAAGCGATTAGACAAGCACTTTACGCCTCAAAAATTTGTTCTTATGCACAGGGTTTTCAACTCATGCGCGAAGCCCAAAAAGAATACGGCTGGTCTTTAGATTTTGGTTCCATAGCGCAAATATTTCGCGGTGGTTGCATTATACGAGCAGCCTTTTTGCAAAAAATAACCGAGGCTTACGCCCGTGAACCGGAACTAGCCAACCTTCTACTTGACCCATATTTTAAAAATGCGATTGATGTGTGCCAAAAGAGTTGGAGAAAGGTGATATCGCTGGCTACAGAGCACGGTGTCTCCGTACCAACATTTAGTTCTGCTTTGTCTTACTATGATGGTTACCGTACTGCGCGCCTACCACAAAACTTATTGCAAGCGCAGCGTGATTATTTTGGCGCGCACTCTTACGAAAGAATAGACCAAGCACGTGGCAATTTTTATCATATTGATTGGCCTATGCCAGATCGTCCACAAACCAAACTATGATTCTTGTCTTTATTAACATTAGGACTTTTTTTGATTATAAATTGGCTTCCCCAAGTATGCCAAGCACCACATTTCCTTCCAAAGGCGGTAGCGTCCCTCTTCGGTTATTTTTCCTTTATCGTTTTGTTCTCTGGGAGGAAACAAAAAGCCCTTTTTAATGTTTATTTCTTCTAGGGTACGCTGTTGTTCTAATAAATCCTCTAGTGGTTCGTCACCTAATGGAACGATTTCTGTAGTGTTGTTTTTTAAGCGTTGGTCGTGGAGTTGTTTTAATTTAACCAGAGAACCTTCTAGTGGGTTTCGTACATGTTTCCATGTGTCGGGATAGAACCCTCCATAGGGCATATTATAGTTGTCTGTGATGATAAAGGCACCTTCCTTGTTTACGTTGGTTAAAATAAAGCTTGGCTCAGTTTCGCCTCTTCCTTTAGGAAGAAATAGTATTTGTAAACGTGTTTTTGTTTCAGTATTTTGGTAGATAGAGGTCCTCAGATAAATACCTGCATACAGCTCGGCTTTAAACGACTCTAGGTGCACAAACTTTTCTTTGCGTATCCACTCTTTTATTTTAATTGTCTGCGGGTTTGCGGGCCATCCGTCACCATCTTTATTAGTTTTATACCTAGGAAACAGGGGTAAATCGCTACCACTTAGCGCTCTAATTACGACCCAATTATACCCAGTTTCTATTATAAAATAAACCCCCAGACCTGTGACAAAATGTACAAAAAAGGGTCGGGTCGATAATAGAAAAACCTCGAGAATATCAGCCATAAGAGCTGCGCAAAAAACCCAACGGAACCATCGGTAAATGATATTTAGGACCGGTAAGTTATGCCGTTTTGATACATAGGGTATCGATATTAACAGCAGCGCTAATAAAACATAAATCATGTTAAAAATAAACGCGTTAAAAACCTATATATATATAAAACAAACACAGAAAGCTGTATCACGCCAAGCAACCGGCTAGAAATAGTCTGTTTTTTCTAATTAAGGCGCAGGGGCATAATTACGCAGATAAAATTGTCTAATGTTTTAAATAAACCCGGACTAAGCTCATCTTTAAATTCAAAGAATACTTCATCTTTACTTAATGCCTTTAATGGCTCCATCAGAAATTGTGGATTAAATGCAACCTGTACATCGGGGCCATCGTATGCTATTGCCATAGATTCATGAGATTCGCCATATTCACTAGAAGAACCAGATATTTCTAGTAAGTTTTTACTAATCTTTAGTTTTACCGAATGGCTCTTGTCTGAAGTTACTAGAGCTGCACGATTCACACATTCTAGCATTAGTTCTCTTTCGATTTTCACGCGGTGTTCTGTTTCTTTCGGTATTACTTGACGGTAATTTGGGTAATTACCCTCCACTATTTTAGAAACTAAATATAGTTGGTCGACTAACCCACTGGCTTCTTCTTCTATAGTAATTTCAAAAGCAACCTGACGTGCATTAAAAGCTATTTTTACTTTCTCTCCTTTGCCTAAAAGTCTTTCTAATTCTGCAACCGTCTTTGCTGGTAAAATTAAACTTCCTGTGTTGTCTCCTGAAATTTCTATATCCAATGATGTAAGCGCTAATCGGCGTCCATCGGTTGCAACTAAAGTCAATTTTTCATCTGCAAAATTAAAATAAACACCATTTAAAATATAACGGTTTTCGTCAGTAGATTGCCCGTAAGAGACGCTTTTTAACATGCTAACGATTTCATCCTGACTAAGTTCAAAAACATGTCTGTTTTCAAAGCTCGGCAGTGGAGGAAACTCTTCCGTGCTTATGCCCATTATTTTAAACATCGAACCACCGGACGTTATTTTTGCCTGTTTGTTATCTCCTGCTTCTACAAACACATCGTTTTGTGGTAATTCACGAACAATCGTTGCTAATTTACGTACTGGTAAAGTGATCCCGCCTGGTGTTTCAACATCGGCTTTTATACGACAGCGTATACCTAGGTCTAAGTTGGTAGTAGTCAAAGAGATGTATCCTTTTTGTGCTTCAATTAATACGTTGCTCAAAATTGGCATAGTTGAGCGAGTAGCAACAACATTGAGGACCTGTTGTAAGCCATTGCTAAAGTGGTCTTGGATAATCTTAAATTTCATAATGTTTTTTTGTTTTTTTTTACCAGCCGTTGCAATGCTTATATAAGAGTACTCTTTAGATCTATTTATCTCTTAATATCAGTATATGGGGTGAGTAACTACAATAAATAAGTATCTATCAGAACAGCTTAGGTTTACAAAATAAATATTTATGAAAAAGTGTGTTCATTAAATATTATTGATGTGGGAAATGTGGAAAAGTTTTTTTAATTATCACAAAAAAAACGAACGATTCACACATCAATTACAAGTTCTTAACACCCAACCTTTGAGCGCGCCTTTTGGCCCGATAAACCCGAAACGAGTATCTTACAGGACCGTAGATAATATACACAAAAAAACTAAGAGCAAAGAAGAGCTCGCGAAAAACAAAAGCAACACCAAGAGCAATGATGAGATAGATAAAGGTGCGAAAACGCGTACTTGTTTGCCAACCAATTTCCTTAAAGCTTGGATAAGGTATGTTGCTGATCATTAAAGTAGCAATAGCTAGCATAAGAGGTGGCATTAAAAGGGCCCAACTACGAAGGTCGAGACTGTTGAGTACTAATACCAAAGACGCTATCATCCCAGCCGCCGCCGGTACCGGTAATCCCATAAAGTCTTTATTGGCTCGAATAAGATTAGAGGGTGGTAAAAGCGGATTTGTTAAGACGTTAAACCGAGCTAAACGAACACTAGCACAAAGAAGATAAACAAAACCTATTAACCAACCAATTTGTAGAAAATAAGGATATTGTTCCGTTGGTGACAAAATCAAAAATATCATCATCAATGTAGGGGCTATCCCAAACGATACAATATCAGCAATAGAATCAAATTCTTTGCCGAACAAAGATTCACGACCTCCCAAACGAGCTACTCGACCATCGAGGGCATCGCATACTACAGAAAAGAGTATGAACCAAACTGCTTGTGAAAAATACTGCGAAACAACAGAAGGTTCACTTGCATAATTCGCCTGTATACATCGAAGAATCGCGAGGAATCCAAAAAATAAATTACCTGCCGTTAAACTATTAGGAAGTAAGTAAATATGGCTAGCTTCATTGGCATCAGCATAATAAGGTTTTCTATTATTTTGTACTTCCATTATGTGTCGTTATCTTCTTTATGCCGAATTGAATCGAGGTATTTCCAGAAAGAATCATCTTGTTCAATTAAAAAATCTTTAGAGACAGGTAGTTTGCTACGAAACACAAAATCAGCAAAAGTATTTCGGTGTAAGATGTAATGCGCGTAGAGGGCATCGTCCTGTTGTTCGAAATAAACTCTAAATTCGCCCGCCCGTACTCTGTAATAAGTTTTATTTCCACGGTTGAATCTACCAATTACCTCATTTGGATTATCGAGCTGTTCTTGTTTTAGTGTACTTATAACTTCTACTAAGAGCATTTGTGAGCGCGTATTTAGCTTGTTTAGCTCAAACATGCTCTGTTCACTGAAATTAACCTGAAACATAATAAGTAGTGTAATTGCAAAAAAACAACTAGTTAACCATGAGCGAGCTTTTATGGGGGCGCAACCAAGAACCTTTTCAAGGTTAGCCATTATTGACTGGATACTACATCTAGCATTGTATCAATTTAGATAACCTTAATATAACTGATGCAGTGGATACTTCTAAGTTTTGATAAACAAAATCGTTTATTGTTAAGCCAAGACAACAAAGGCCAATACACGCCTTCTTTTCTAGATAATAGTAATGAAAAATGTAACGTAACAGAGTTTTTAAGTACTACCTTTGGAGATAGCGTACAATTACATAAGCTTAGTGAGTTGACCCACAAGCAGGAGAATATACCCATTTATTGTATTTGTGTTAAGGAGCACCCTGCTGGCAGTTGTTATAAGTGTTTGGATGAATTATTTGTAGATATAGATAACGAGGACGGTATAATCACGCCACTTTTAAAAAAAGTTTTAGCTAGCATCGAGCCTGAGCTCGTACGAATTCCGTATTTAGGACAAGGAGAAAATGAATATATCTACAGCTTTCGAACCCCTAAACAACGCAACCGATCCGTTTATATCGACACTCATTCAAAAGGATTGTATCAAAGTGAGTTGTGTTCTTTAATTAAAGAACTTCGTAGGATTAAAGAAAAAAAACCTGGAGAACCAGAAATTTTAGATTTCGGGCCAATCCGCTATATAATGCCCAGCCATTTTGGTTTTTGTTTAGGAGTTCAAAATGCAATTGAGCGCGGTTACGAAGCAATTGCCTCCAATCCAGCACGACGTGTTTTTATGCTAAGTGAGTTGATTCACAACCCCTTTGTTAATGGGGACTTGTTGGCACGGGGATTACGTTACTTACAAACAGATAAGGGCATTCCTTTGTGTGGTAATGGTCAGCAAGCGTATGGACCAGAAGATCCAAGTGCGCTTTGGAATCAATTAACGGCAGAGGACGTAGTGATTATTCCTGCGTTTGGTGCGACGAACGAAGATAAAGAACGCCTAATACGTCGTGGTATTTCTATTCGTGAACACGATGCAACTTGTATGTTGGTGGAAAAAGTTTGGAAGGCAGCAAAGCGTTATGCAAGAGAAGGCTTTACGGTACTCATTCATGGAAAATCCGAGCACGAAGAAACAAAAGCAACTTTCTCTAATAGTTCCCGTTATGGCCCAGCATTAATATTGCGAAACCACACCCACGCAGAAGCTTTAGCGGCAATTATACAAGCAGATGGAAAAGCTAAAACAGAGCTTTTTAGAGCCTCGTTTCAGGGTCTTCATTCCAAGGGTTTTGATCCACATTGTGATTTAGAAAAGATCGCGGTTGTCAACCAAACTACCTTACTACGGAACGAAACACTTACTATAATTGAATATTTAAGTAAAATTATTGGCCAAAAATACGGTAAAGATAACATATCGCAACATATATGGTCGAAAGGAAAAGGGGATACATTATGTTATGCAACACAAGTGAACCAAGATGCTTTGCAGTTGGCTTGTGCTGAAAAAATAGATGTTGCAGTGATAGTTGGGGGACGCAATAGCTCCAACACATATCAACTGTATAGGGTTTGCGCAGAACGCTTTGGAGAAAATGCACACTATATACAATCGGAGAAAAACATACACTCTATGGATACAATCAGCCATTATGTTTTCCCAGATATAAGTCGGAATCGACCAATTGAAGACGACATCTTACGCCCCTTTTTACCTAAAGCAAAGAAGCCGATCAATTTACTACTTTCTGGAGGAGCCTCTTGCCCAGATGGTCTAATTCAACAAGTAATTGAGCGCGTAAACAGTTTTTTTCCATCTTCAAAATTACGTCCCCTAGAGGCACTTCTTAAAGATTTAAAAAGTAAGGTGTGATTATTTCACCAAAAATATTTTGCTTCCGTGTTCGTGTAATTCTATCCCGTAAGAACGAAGTTTGAATTTCATACACTTTTCACATGGCTAATTCTTTTTGCTAAAGTTTTCTTCATCGGCTCCACTCCCTCTAGTAATAGTTCACCCATTAGTGTGCTTGCGGTGACATTTGTAATTCTTACAGGAGCTAATTGTCCAATGAGTCGTGGTGTAGCTTGGACAAATACTTTTCGATGTCCACGAGTGCGACCCGTAAAGATGTTGTTTCCTTTTTTTGCGGGTCCTTCAAATAATACCTCTTCTATTGTCCCTATTAGGCCTTCATTACGAAGTAGTGATTGTTTGCGGAGTAGTTCCAGCAGAATTTGATTTCGCTTCTCTTTGATATCTTTGGATACAGGATCTCCCAAACATTCAGCGGAGGTATCTGGACGCATGCTATATTTAAATAAGTATGCCATATCAAAACCGATCGCTTCAAAAGCCTTACGAGTCATCTCAAAGTCTTTATCTGTTTCCCCAGGAAAGCCAACAATTACATCTGTGGAGATATAAACATTAGGTTGAACCGCACGAATTTTACCAATAATCTCTGTAAACTTTTCGATAGTATAGGGTCGGCGCATAGCCTTTAGAATTCGATTGCTACCGCTTTGCATAGGAAAGTGTAAGTATTCACATAACTTGGGTAGGCGCGCATAGGAGTTTATCAAATCATCCCTAAAGCCTACTGGGTGAGGACTAGTAAATCGAATTCGCTCAATGCCATCAATTTCATGGATACGCTCCAATAACTGCACAAATGGACTTTTTTTATGGACGAATGGGAATTCTCGTACGGCGTATTGGTTTACAATTTGCCCAAGTAAAGTGACCTCGCGCGTGCCATTTTCGGCGAGCTTTTTAATTTCACTTATTATGTCCTCCATGGGGCGTGCGCGCTCGACTCCACGGGTTTTTGGCACAATGCAGTAGGAGCACTTCATATTGCAACCTTGCATGATACTAACAAATGCAGCGACCTGAACATTGCTTTCATCGTGAGACTTAATGGTGTTTTGCGAACCCGCTTCCTCTTCTAAGTCTACAATGCTGTCAGGTTTCGGACCTTGCCCATTCAGTGTAGCAATCATGTGATCTAAATGATCGGGAATTCGATGGAATTTTTGAGTACCGACGATTAAATCAAGATCTGGTAAACTATCTAGCAGGGCGCTACCTCGGTTTTGTGCCATGCAACCCATAACACCCAAAATTAAATTGGGGTTCTTTCTTTTGCGCTTGGTTAGGTGTCCCGCTTTACCAATTGCCTTTTGCTCCGCTTGATCTCGAACGCTACAAGTATTTAAAAGAACTACGTCTGCATCTAACTCACTTTCTACAGTGCTGTAACCCTTTGCACGCAGCATCGCCGCAACCGCTGCAGAGTCACGCTCATTCATTTGGCACCCGTAAGTCTTGATATAAACCCGGTTCATTAGGAGAGCGCATACTGTCGATTCATCTTACTATGTAAACTCATAAAAATTTGCCTATAGTCTACTTGTTTTTTGGACTACTATTTTATTCTGACGATAGTTCGAAGTTGTAGAAAACAGATACATTGCCATACTACTCTGAACAATCAATAGGCACTTGTTGGGGGTGGCACAGTATAGTAAAAGCATCCAATAATGTTACTCAAAAAGAATCACTCCTTTAAATTATTATTTGTTGGTAATTTGATTACCGATTGTGGGAGAGATCGCAGTCTTCATGGCACCGATTTAGGAAGTGGTTTTGTCAATCAGGTGGATTTACACTTACGCTCCCAACTTACACAGATAAATTGTAAAGTAGTAAATGTCGGGATTTCTGGAAGTCGAATAATAGACCTTGAATCCCGGTGGCAAAACGATGTGCTAGCACATAAACCAGATTATGTCGTTCTTTGAATTGGCGTCAATGACGTATGGCGACAGTCTGATTCCCCTCATTTAAAGCAAGTAACACTTGAAGCGTATTCGGAGAAGCCGTCTTCCCTTATTCGTGAAACTCAACCACTTATCAAGGAAATGTGCATTTTGTCGCCATTCTTATTAGAGTCAAACCTGGACGATCCAATGCGCTCTATGATGGATCAATATCGCTCAGCAGCTCGAACAATTTCGAAAACACAGTCTACTAGTTTTGTGGATCTGCAAAGAGTCTTTGATGCATGGATAGATGCTAATGTGAATAGCAGATTAAGTGATGACCGGGTACATCCAAACAGTAAGTGACATGAAATTATTACTCGTGTCTTTCTTTGTTCTGTTGGAATTTATTTAGATTAAGCTGAATAGATTTGCGTATTCTAGTGGCTTGGCCCGTCGATCTATTTGGCGCGGGGCTGGCTAATTTTCTTCCGAGGATTAGCTGTACTTTTTTTGTTTACGACCTGCTTGGTAGGAATGCTTTTTTTAGCGGTCTTCTTTTTGGCTAACTTTCGAGGAGAGGATTTCTTTCGTGCGGGATTAATACTCTTGTCAGAACTCTTTTGGGCGAGCTTTTCGTTCTTTCTGTTATGATTTGCGTGTAGGCCTCGGCTATTTTCTCCCTTTTTCTCTACTGTGTTTTTTTGTTGGTGATTAACCTTTCGGGAGCTCTTTTTCCCCTTACTGGGAGCCGACATATTTTTTGCTTTGTACCGCTCAGGATGGGCATCAAAATCTTCAATGGCTGCTGTTATTCGCTCTTCCATCTCTTCATCACTATAGGGAATAACTCGTTGAATTTTTTCTACAGGTTGAGTGGGAATTGATTCAGGTTCAGGCGGGTAATATTCTTTTGGTGGTAATGTAATACGCATGTAAGGATCTATTGGAAGAGGAGCTTCTGCTAACTCTTTGGCGGCTTGCGGACTAAGTTGCGGGTAAATGGTTATTTCACTAGGTATATTTGTAGCGTGGGGCTTCAGCAGGTCCTCTATGCTGCGTAGTACTCCGGTGGTGTTGATTTGAGACTGTTGTAATTGCTCTGTGCTTGCCTTGGCAGATTCTGGAGGGCTTTCATTGGTATGAATAATTATATTAGTGACACGTAGACCCTGATCGCGGCATGGATCTAACAATGCAAGATTCATATCTCTTAATCCGCCAAGAATCAGCGCGTTAATCGCGCTTTGGGTGTGCCCACTTTTGTTGGTGGGAATAACATGAATGAGTTGACCGCGGTAACGCAACAGGTTCGGCAAAAAGGTTCTCGTAAGTAATACAGGGCCAAGTAAGCCTACCTTTAAAATAGCTTCAAGGTTACCTATCGGGAGTTTTTCAAAAGCTGCGCCTGGCGTTACATCTAAAGCGTGTATTAATAAATCTGCTCGATTCTCTTTTTCTAGTATATCTCTTGCGGTTTTACCAACGCTATCCATATCGGTTAGATCAATTGGGTGAGCAGTAAATGCGTCGTCAACCCAGTGAAGATTGGAAAAATTATTGCCGATGCCATGAACACGGAAACCTTGTAAAATTAGGTGCTTGGCGATTTCTAGGCCTAGAGGTGTATCCGCGCCTGTTACTATAGCAGCATCCATACAGTTTATTGGTCTATCATGGTGAATTTCCCGTAAAAGTTGAACTAGTAGAGTAGCCTAGGAAGTTCAGTCAAGCGACTAACTGTAGTCGCCTTTGAGGAGGCCAATAGCGAGGAGCAGTGGTGTCCATGGGTTAGTAAAATACAGTCCGTTCCGATTGATTGTGCGACTTCATAGTCATGTAGCGTATCGCCTATTAGGACAATATCATTCGGGGACCATTTGCCCTGCCGCAGCCATTGCTGTCCTTGCGCAATCTTGCCGTGGGCATAAATGTTATCACATCCAACGAGTTCTGTGAAATGAGCATGGATCCCGTAGTGGCGGATCCCGAATTCTAAAGCTTCTTGCTTTGCAGCAGATAAGATAGATTGGCTGTACCCATGCGAACACAGATCATTTAAAACTAGTTTGGCGTCGGTGTGAAGGTTACATTCTAATAACCATCTAGCTTCGTAGGTTCGGATAAATTCATGGCTGATAGATTCAAAACTATCTGAAGAAGTATCAAATCCTAAGTATTTGTAGAAATTGATAACAGGGAAATTAAAATTTTGGCGATAATCGGCCTCTGTAATTGCAGATTTGCCACGACACAGTAGCAATTCGTTGAGGACTTCTACGCACAGTCGCGTATCGTCCAGCAGTGTGCCGTTCCAGTCCCAAATGATATGTTTGTATCGCATTCCCCAAGTTTTAATCTAGCAAGTCTGGGTTTTGGCGAAACAAAACTATTGGTGGTTGTAGCAGTGA
The DNA here is from genome assembly GCA_036160955.1 of Verrucomicrobiota bacterium. Taxonomy (GTDB): domain Bacteria; phylum Verrucomicrobiota; class Verrucomicrobiia; order Opitutales; family Coraliomargaritaceae. The sequence goes on from JAYYDJ010000077.1 coordinate 26,318, forward strand.
GAGAAAAATTAAGGTGCCTTCTAAGCCTGGAACCCCTAGCCGCTCTCCGCGCTCTGCAGACGCCATATAATCAAACATGACAGAAATAATCATAACAAAAACAAAGCCTGCCGCGAGAACAGTTAGTGCAACAAATGAGACCTTCCACATTTTTGTCCGCAGTATTCTGAAAGGAATTTGGAGAATAATCCCAAATAGAAGGCAGTAAGTAGCTTTAAAACTACCAAAACCTGCTAAGTTTGCATGCAAAAAAAATAGAAAAATAGACCAGAGAATAAGTCCAAGTCCAAGAATTCTGCCCGCCAAGCGAGCGTAGCAAAGACTTTTTTGTATTGTTTGTGCCCGAGATGTCGCTTCAGATTCTGCAGATTCCATGTAAATTGGTGGCATTAAATTCTAAATAATGGGATCTAAGGCAGTGTTTAAGCTAAATAAAGTAGTATAGTGAACAAATTAGCATTTATTCTTGCCTAAGCCCTTAAATGATATAACAGTATTTATAATTATTACCATATTTAACATTTATAAGCATGGCCGCAAAAGCACAAATTAAAAAGAACGAACGCAGTCCAGAGGGAGATCGTAAAAATCTCGATCTGGCTATTTCTGGCATAAATAAGCAATTCGGACCTGGTGCTTTGATGCGTTTGGGTGAAGCGACAAAGATGGAAGTCGATGTGATTTCTACCGGTTCGATTGCAATTGATTTAACGCTCGGCATTGGTGGCTTGCCTCGAGGAAGAGTTTGTGAGATTTATGGTCCCGAAAGCTCGGGAAAGACTACATTTTGCCTAAGTGTTATAGCTGAAGCCCAAAAGCAAGGCGGCAATGCGGTATTTATTGACGTTGAACATGCGCTAGACCCGCGTTACGCAAAGGTTGTCGGTGTTGATTTGGATAATCTTATGGTATCTCAGCCAGAAAGTGGTGAAGATGCACTCAATATAACAGAAACATTGATCCGCTCTGGCGCAGTAGACGTTATAGTAGTTGATTCTGTGGCAGCACTTGTTTCTAAAAATGAATTAGATGGTCAAATGGGCGATACGACTGTGGGACTGCAGGCACGGATGATGAGTCAAGCGATGCGTCGATTGGCTGGAGCTATAAACAAAACAAATTGTGTCGTGCTTTTCACCAATCAAATCCGCGAGAAAATAGGTGTTATGTTTGGAAGCCCAGAAACCCAACCAGGTGGACGAGCGCTCAAATTCTTTTCCTCTGTTCGGATGGACATTCGCCGAATTGGGCAAATTAAGGAGTCTTCGGGCAAAGTAATCGGGAATCGTACACGCCTTAAAGTAGTCAAAAATAAAGTAGCCCCACCTTTCACGGACTGTGAATTTGACATAATGTATAGCGAAGGAATTTCCCATTCTGGGTCACTTGTAGACTTAGGCGTAGAACATAAATTACTAGAAAAGAAGGGTTCTTGGGTTGCCTACAACGGAGAAATGATCGGCCAAGGGCGTGAGGCAGCAAAGCAGCACTTTATTGATAATCCTGAAATTGCGGATGAGTTAACACACTTAATCATGGAGAAAGTCCACCCCAAGGCAGGAGAATCGCTCACAGGTGAAGCAGAAGCCGTTGAAAGTGTGGAAACTAACTAAACGGTATCAGTGAAGCAGAAGTTAGTAATGTCGCTAAAAACGACTTTTTGTAGCTAGACATTTAGTTTTAGAGGGCAGGTTGCTCTCGGATAGGGTCGCGCAATAGATAATTACTTTTGCGCACACTCACTATACATTGTTGCAACGTACTTGACGCCTGCCGCGTTTCTTGGATCGTAGCGGTTTATGTCTACGCTTGATACTATTGTTGCACTTTCTACGCCTGTAGGTGAATCTGCCCTTGCGGTAATTCGCATATCCGGTCCGCAGTGTCACATGCTTATCAAGTCATTGACAGGCGTCGATAAAGGGTTAAAGCCCCGCCATGCAAAACTTATTAAGTACAACAGTATCAATGGCTTACACTTAGATGATTGTGTAGTTACTTACTATGATAATGATCGTTCATTCACTGGAAATCCCACATTGGAGATCACCCCGCATGGAAACCCTCTTATTGTTCAGAACATATTAGAGGACCTTTATGCGCGCGGCTGCCGTGCAGCAGAACCAGGTGAGTTTACTCGTACTGCTTTTTTAAATGGTAAGCTGGATTTAAGCCAAGCTGAAGCTATAGCAGATTTGATCCGTGCGCGTTCTGACCGCTCGATCGAAATTGCCCAGCGACAACTGCATGGTTCTGTCGGAAGGAAAATGAGCGAATTAACCGACAATATATTATCGATAATGGCACAGGTAGAGGCATACATTGATTTTCCTGAGGAGGATTTACCAGGGGAGAATGTAGCAGGACCGTCCCAGGAGCTAGGAATTGTTATTAAGCAATTAAATCAATTAATACAGACTCAGCAATATTCTGCAATCTTACATGAGGGCATTAAAACTCTAATAGTTGGAGAGCCTAATGTCGGCAAAAGTAGCTTAATAAATGTTTTAACCGGATCTCAGCGCGCGATTGTTAGTGATACGCCTGGGACAACCAGAGATTTCATTGCTTCGTTTATGATGCTTGGGTCTTACCGCATAGAGATACTTGATACGGCTGGTTTACATAAGGCAAGTGATGAGATTGAGAAGCTTGGTATTCAAAACACTCTGGAGCAGGCTGAAACGGCAGACTTTTTCTTATTAGTACTCGACGCAGCAGAGCCATTCCCCACTCTACCAGAAGAATTACTCGAACACATGAGTTCCTCGAATACCTTGGTTTTAGAAAATAAAATGGATTTGCACAAGGCGCAGTCACTTGCAGCGTTTCTTCCAGATTTGACCCATTGTGCAGTATCTTTAAAGACGAAAAAAGGGTTAGAAGACTTTAAAGATCAATGGCTTGCGTTAATTGAGTCGGGGCTTAGCACCCCTTCTTCAGTAGAGGGCATAGTTGTAAACGCGCGACATGCTGCGGCGTTATCAAAATCGGTAGAAGCTCTTGAGTTGGCAGCAAATAAGCTTAGGATGGGTGAATTGCCGGAATTAATAGCTGCAGATTTGCGTAGCGCGGTGGAGTCGATCGGTGCAGTTGTGGGACGAGTAGATAATGAACGTATGTTAGACAGTCTTTTTAAGCAATTTTGCATAGGAAAATGAGTGCAGGTTTAAGACATGGGCCAAATCAACCGTACGAAGTAATTGTATGTGGTGGTGGTCACGCTGGCGCTGAGGCAGCGTTGGCTGCTTCACGCTTAGGTGCAGCGACTTTGCTATTAACAGGAAATTTAGATACAATTGCTCAGATGAGCTGTAACCCAGCTATTGGCGGACAAGCGAAGGGTCATATGGTTCGAGAAATTGATGCGTTGGGTGGGGAAATGGCAATGAATGCGGATACGACGGCTATACAGTTTCGCTTGTTGAATGCAAGCAAAGGGCCAGCCGTACAAGCCCCTCGAGCACAGTGCGATAAAAAAGCCTATCAATACCGAATGAAGCATGTTCTAGAGCTCCAAGAAGATTTAGATTTGTTTCAAGCAACAGTGGATTCCTTAATATATAAAGACGGCGCAGTCATAGGTGTGCGAACGAACCTAGAAGTCGACTTTTATGCACATTCCGTCGTTGTTACCACAGGTACATTTTTGAGGGGTCTTATGCATGTAGGTCAAAATAAGAATGAAGGTGGCCGAATGGGCGATTTTTCTTCCAAGGGCTTATCCGCTTCATTTTTAGAGGCTGGTATCGAGCTGAAGCGCTTAAAAACTGGTACTCCTGCCCGAATTCTTGGTAGCAGCATAGACTTTAGTCAGCTAGAAGAGCAGTTGGGGGACACAACCCCTACTCTATTTAGTTTCTATGACACCCGTGGTATTAGCGAAACGTTCCACGTGGAACAGTCGCAAAAATCGGCTAAAGCAACCGAAGCCCTGTTCCACGTGGAACAGAAGGGGGAGCGCAAGCTTGGATGGTTGCCTGGGTTCGAGCAAGTGTCTTGCTGGGTTACCTACACGAGCGCTTGCACACAGGAAGTAGTGCATAAAAACCTGCACCTTTCTCCTATGTACACTGGAGACATCGAGGGTACGGGCCCAAGATACTGTCCAAGTATAGAAGATAAATTTGTGCGATTTAAAGATAAAGACAGGCATATGCTTTTTCTTGAGCCAGAAGGGCGCAATACAAATGAGTGGTACATAAATGGACTTTCTACCAGCTTGCCTTTTACTGTGCAGTTGGAAATTCTTCAAAGTATACCCGGTTTAGAAAAAGTCCAGATGCTTCGACCTGCATATGCTGTCGAGTACGACTTTGCGCCCCCTACACAACTTTATCCGTCCTTGGAATCTAAGCATGTAAATAATTTGTTTTTTGCGGGTCAAATAAATGGGACTTCTGGGTATGAAGAGGCAGCAGCCCAAGGTCTAGTGGCTGGAGTGAATGCAACCTTGAAGCTCCGTGGAGAGGAACCTCTTATAATTGGCAGAGATGAAGCATACATCGGAGTTTTAATAGATGACCTAGTTACCAAAGGTACTTTAGAGCCTTACAGAATGTTTACAAGCCGCGCAGAGCATCGTCTACTGTTCAATCACGGTAGCGCGGAATCACGTCTGCTGGCACATACCAAACGCTTAGGACTGGTTAATTCGGATCGCATTGCTCGTATGCAAATTAAGCAAGCGACTGTCAATCAATGGGTTAAAAAATTAGAAAAAGAGCGTAGTGGGGGACAGTTGTACGCGGATATTTTAAGACGATCGCGTAAGCAAGTAGATTTCCCAGAAGGCCTTAAGCAAGAATCGATGAGCATACAAAACGAGGTGTTTTATCGGATTGTATTTCGCGGATATTTGGAGCGAGAGGAAAAACTAATTCAAAAAATGCGGCACATTGACCGCATAAAAGTCCCAGAAGATATTGATTATGATGCAGTTAAAGGACTTCGGGGAGAAAGCGCTGAAAAGCTAAAGCGAATAGAACCGAGGACTCTTGGGCAAGCGAGTCGTATAAGTGGCGTGAACCCAGCAGATATTAGTATTTTGATGGTTTATTTAGAGGCGCGCAAAGTAAAAGAAGAACCCACACCTAAAAAGTAATTATTTCTAGGCTTTAATACTAACATTATTGTTACGACATTGTGCCGATGTTTGTACAACAAACCATGAAGTGAATAATTTACAAAACATGTTGCCAAACAATAGCTTGTGACAAAAATGACGAAGGTTCTTTGGAACTTTTTAATTGTATCCACATTTAGATGAGCATTGATGCAGCTACACAGCGGTCAGGTTTCTGTGTAGAGCGAAACAGGCAAGGGAACACAGATGCACTTTAAGCTGCCTTATTTGCGCAAATGAACCTAGACTTCTACTGTACAGGTCAACCTAGTGCTTGACCAGCGCGCAGTGGAGAGTCCATAACGCCTCACTATGGAGATTTCCGAAAAATACGCTAAAGAGCTGGCTAAGCAGGAGCGTCGCAAAGCAGATCTGCTAGATATTTGCGAATCGACTTTATTGCATACGAAACGTATTTTATTTGAGCCAGGTTGCGGCCACGGCCATTGGCTAACTAATTATGCACAAGCCAATCCAAAGCAAGTGTGTGTGGGTATTGATCTAATCTCTCATCGCATTTGCAAAGGCAAAGAAAAAGCCACGAAGCGCAAGTTAGATAATATCTATTTTCTTAAGGCAGAGTTAGGTGAATTTTTAGAGGTACTACCCGCCCATATACGCTTTGACCAAACGATACTCCTTTTTCCTGACCCATGGCCAAAGGCACGCCATCACCGCCGCCGAATGGTGCAAACTGCATTATTAGACAGTATCGCAGTTCGGACGGATCCTGGGGGGACTTTTTGTTTTCGTTCGGATGACAGAGCCTACTATGACTGGACAATCGAGCACTTGGAGAGGCATCCCTTATGGAATATAGACTCAGGCGCTAAGTGGCCATACGAGTCGGATACGTATTTTCAAAATCTAATGACGGAGTTTTCGTCAGTGATAGCGCGTCGCATACTTTAAAGGATATTCAGAGAGATAACGAGTATAAGTTGAGCAGTTATAGCGATAACGAACAAGCTGTAACAAAATAGCATAAAAAAGTCAGGAGCTAATTTCCTTTCCGGAAGAGAGGCCTTTGCCGGTTCAGTTGCAGCGCCCATGTCTGCGCGAAAGCCACCTTCGCGAGCGCGCAATTTCGTTATTTGATCAGTTAAATTTCTAGGACTTGCCATTAGCTCCATGATTGATGCCAGCAAATAAATTGCAAGCCATGAGCTATATTAAAAGGCATGAGTGCTATTAGTTTTTCTAATCCTGTATAACATAGAGTAAATCAGTTATTGACGTGTAAAGACAGTCACTCCATCAATTTTCAGCTCTAGTTTAGCCGCGGTTAAGTATCTCTTATAAAGCGTTTCTGTGTACAAATTATTCGCCACAATATTTTTTTCTTTAGGGTTTAGCTCAGCTCTCTGCGCAGCAGAAGGTGGAGGTGTCAGCCCATCGCCTTATGTGCTTACAGAAGTCTTTGGTTTGCCGCTGACCAACTCTATTGTAACGACTTGGGCAATATCATTGCTTTTGATTGTATGTATACGATTGCTCGTTGGTTCTCCAAAATTAATACCAAGTAAGTGGCAGGCAGTTTTAGAGAGCTTAGTTGAGGGCCTTAAAGGTTTGTTAGAGCCTATTGTGGGAAAAAAAGCTTTTTCGATGACATTCCCACTGCTCACAGGATTATTCGTTTTTATTTTAATTCACAATTGGAGTGGACTATTACCTGGAGTTGGCGTTTTTGGTTTTTATGATGCTACGGGTCATCTCAAATACTGGATGCGTCCAGCCAATGCAGATTTTAATGCTACGTTAGGCATGGCGCTCGTAGCAATGCTAGCTTGGCTCATTATTAGTTTACGAATTGCGGGGCCTAAATTTTTTGTTTGGGAGCTTTTCGGAAATAAGGCCGACAAGAAAGAAACGCCTGCGCTTATTTATGTAATGTTAGCGCCTATTTTTATGATGGTTGGCGTCATCGAAATAATTTCCATTTGTTTTCGTCCAGTTTCATTATCATTTCGCCTTTTTGGTAATGTCTTTGGTGGTGAGAATTTGTTAACAAGCATGACGGGCATGGTACCATACCTAGTGCCCATTCCATTTTACTTCTACGAAGTTCTTGTTGGCGTCATACAAGCGCTTATTTTCACCTTACTAGTAGCAATATATATCGGTCTAATGACCAATCATGACGAAGAAGCACATTAACTTTTACATTCTATCTGTATTCGCGACCATGAAGTAAACCGTGGGCGTTGCACAACTAAACAAAAACATCCAATAAATATATACTATGTTCGATCTAACTCTAGCCGCCATTGAGGGCAACATACACGTAGCAGCAGCAGCCATAGGCATTCCTGTCGGGATTGGTCTAATTGGCGCAAAAGCTTGTGAGAGTGTTGGCCGTAACCCAGAAGCAGCAACTAAAGTACTGGTTCAATCCATTATCGCGATGGCCTTTGCCGAAGCGATTGTTTTCTTCGCTATATTCCTCGGTAAAGTAGCGTAAACAGTATTGCTGGTGACTGCATTAACAGTCACCAGCATTCGATAATTTATTTGTTAATGTAAACATCATGAAGATTCGCACTGCCGCCCTATTAATCACGCTACTATCTCCAGCTTTGTTATTTGCAGCCGCACCGCAAGAAGCTGTTGCTACCGAAGGTGTGATTGCTGATATAGCAGGAAAGTTTGGCGTTACCTGGCCCACACTGATCGCCCAGATTGTTAATTTTATACTAGTCGCAGGAGTTTTATATAAATTTGCAGTGAAGCCAATCGCTGCAACGCTTGAAGAGCGTCAACAAAAAATTGCTGAAGGTTTACAGTATGCCGAGGAGATGAAGGCGCAGCTAGCACAAGCAGAGCGTGAGCGAGCTGAAAAGGTAAAAGATGCGGCCGCTCAGGCGCAACGCATTCTTAGCGAGTCACGGAAACAGTCGAAAGAAATAATCGAGCAGAAGACCCAAGAGGCAGCCGCTCAGGCGGAATCAATTATTCGTAAGGCAAGTGAAGCGACCGAGCTCGAGCGACAAAAGATGTTGTCTGAAGTGCGTCAAGAGGTGGCTCGTTTAGTTGTCGCTACTACAGGTAAGGTCTTAAGCCGCGATTTATCGGACAGTGAAAAAGCAACTTTTTCAGAGGCAGCAGCAAAAGAATTGGCAAGCAGCCAAAATTAAGCGACTGAGTTTTTAGTATCATGAAACGCGACAAGCAAATTTCTCAACTAGCTAAAAAGTTAGTCGCACTTTCTAAAGACAGCGAAGGAATTATTACTGGTAGCAAAGTTGACCAAGTTTTGTCAGGCTTAAAGCAAGTACAGCCACGCCACTATCTCTCATTATTGAAATGCTACTTAGAGCACATTCGCCGCGAGCTTGCTTTACAAACAGCCGAAGTCTCGGCTCCATCTGCCCTAAGCGAGGAGGCCCTAAAAGCTATAGAGCAGCATTACAGTACTATTTATGGGCGCTCCATTCGCGCGCGATCCATTACAGAAGCATCTTTAATCGCAGGCGTGCGTGTGCGTGTAGGCGATGATCTTTATGATGCATCCATCGCTGGGCAGTTAAGCCGCATAGCCCATCATGTGAACTAGTAATTTTTTCCTTTGTATTCTTATAATTTTAATATCTACCTATAATTTCTCATGAGCTCAATAGTCGAACAAATCGAAAATGAAATCGCCTCTTTTGAAGCAGGCGCTGTACAAACCAACACAGGTAAAATTGTGACCATAGCCGACGGAGTTGCGAAGCTAGAAGGCTTGTCTGGGGTCATGTATAATGAAATGATTGATTTTGGCTCTGGAGTTTTTGGACTAGCCTTAAATCTTGAGGAGGACGAAGTTGGCTGCGTTATCTTGGGCGACTATTCCAAGCTTAAAGAGGGCGACGAGGCGTCGACTACCGGAAAATTACTTTCTGTGCCAGTAGGCATGGGTCTTCTCGGCCGAGTCGTTGATGCGATTGGAAACCCGATTGACGGGAAAGGTGAAATAAGCTCTGAGCAGACCTATCCAGTGGACCAAATTGCCCCTGGCATTATTCCGCGTAAATCTGTCGACCAGCCCCTTCAAACCGGAATTATGGCAATTGATTCGATGATTCCAATTGGTCGAGGCCAACGTGAACTAATTATTGGCGACCGCGCCACTGGAAAGACTACTATCGCTATCGATACGATTATTAATCAGGCAAAAATTAATAATCAGCACCGCAACGAAGATGGCTCCTATCAAGAAGGGTTTCGCCCCGTGTATTCAATTTATGTAGCGATTGGTCAAAAAAATTCAAATATTGCTCGCACGATTAATGTATTAGAAAAATCTGGTGCACTGGAGTTCACGATTATTGTTGCAGCGCCAGCTGCCGACAATGCAGCCAATCAATACATAGCCCCTTTCTCAGGAGCATCTATGGGTGAGTACTTTATGAATAACGGCATGGATGCATTGATTGTATATGATGATGTGTCCAAGCAGGCGGTAGCCTATCGTCAAATTTCCCTTGTACTAAAGCGACCCTCAGGGCGTGAGGCATATCCGGGCGACGTCTTTTACTTGCACTCACGTTTGCTGGAGCGCTCTGCTCGCGTGAATGAAGACAATGGCAATGGATCACTTACTGCGCTACCAATCATTGAGACGCAAGCAGGTGATGTTTCTGCCTATATTCCTACGAATGTTATTTCGATTACAGATGGACAGGTCTTCCTCGAAACGGATTTATTCAACCAAGGTATTCGCCCTGCCGTTTCCGTTGGTCTTTCCGTGTCACGAGTGGGTTCAGCAGCTCAAATTAAGGCGATTAAGAAGGTTGCTGGTAAGGTTAAATTGCAACTCGCCCAATTTCGTGAGTTAGCGGCATTCGCGCAGTTTGGCTCTGACTTAGACGCAAAGACAAAGGCGCAGCTTGAGCGCGGTGCACGCGTGGTTGAATTGTTTAAACAAAATGCATTTAATCCAATCCCTGTCGAAGTGCAAACCTCGCTAATTTGGGCAGTACAAAATGGGTTTTACGATTCGGTTGACACCTCTAAGGTTGTCGAAGCCACCATTAGCTTACGCGAGTTTCTCGATACCCGTGGAGCCAAGTTGATGGATGAGATTCGCGAAAAGAAAGCACTTTCCGAAGATGTTGAGGCAGGCTTGAAAAGTTCCTTGGAAGAATGGAAGGCTGGGCAATCTGCCTAAAGTAGGTCGAAGGGGTGTAATCAGGCATTTAAGATAACATGGCAAATCTACGCGACATACGCCGCCGAATAAAATCGGTTAAAAATACTCGGCAAATTACACGCGCCATGCAGCTAGTTTCATCCTCCAAGATGAAGCGCGCCCAAGATGCTGCAGTATCTGGGCGTCCGTATGCTTTATTACTTGCAGATTTACTGGATACCGTCGGAGAAAAGTTAGAGCTTAGCGGACAAACACTATCGCATCCGTTCTTTGAGGATCGGGAGGTTAAAACTCGCGGCATCATTCTTCTTTCTACGGACAAGGGACTTTGCGGACCGCTCAACACCAATCTTTTTCGTGAAGTAATTGATCAAGTAAAAGGGGATGCTAAATTTATTACTGTTGGGCGTAAGGGCACCCAGTTTATCTCTCGTACGCAGCGAAATCTTGTCGCCGACTTTACTGTATCTGATAAGGTTAGTTATAGCGAAATACGCGCCATGCTTAAGCTAGTGATCGACGCATATAACAAGGGAGAGATTGATACAGTAGAGATTGCTTATCCGAGCTTTGTTAATGTGTTGATACAAGAACCAGTCTTGCAAAAATTGTTGCCTATCGTGGACTTGCAAGAAGTTCTTGAGCAGCTGAGTAAACGAACTGGCGAAGAGGCTGCATTAATCGAGGCGCGCAGTGATAAAAGAGAAATGAGCTTCGAGCCGAGCCCAGAAGAAGTACTCCAAGAGCTCCCTAGCCATTATGTTAAAGTAATCATTCATCAATTACTGTTGGAAAGCCGGGCCGCTGAGCACAGCGCGCGGATGGTTGCCATGAAAGCAGCAACGGACAATGCATCGACATTGGTAGATGACTTAACATTGGACTACAATAAGGCGCGCCAAGCAGCGATTACTCAAGAAATTCTCGAAATTGCCGCAGCTTCTGCGGCGAATTAATGTAAATTTAACCAACGACCAAATTTAACGCATACTTCTCTTATTATGAGCATTAATGGTAAAATTGTACAAGTTATCGGCGCCGTTGTTGACGCCGCCTTCCCGGAGGACAACATCCCAGATATCCTCGATGCAATCACTATCGACTATACTGTCGGCAGTGAGCAGAAAACAATCACGCTTGAGGTGCAGCAGCACCTTGGTAACGGCCTAGTACGAGCTGTAGCTATGACTTCAACCGATGGTCTGGTTCGAGGCATTGAAGTAAAGGGCACCGGAGCAGCTATTTCAGTGCCTGTAGGCGAGGCTGTCTTGGGTCGCATCTTTAATGTAACCGGTGATACGGTCGACGAGAAAGGTCCGGTAGCTACAGACGAGCGTCGCCCGATCCACCGCATGCCTCCTGAATTGGTAGACCAAGCGACTGAAGCAGAGATTCTGGAAACGGGGATCAAGGTTATTGATTTAATTTGTCCCTTCACAAAGGGCGGTAAAGTTGGAGCATTTGGCGGAGCCGGTGTGGGTAAAACGGTCGTTATTATGGAACTCATTAACAACATCGCAAAAGGCCATGGCGGGTATTCGGTTTTTGCTGGTGTTGGGGAACGTTCACGCGAGGGGAATGATTTGTATCATGAGATGTCTGATGCGGGGGTTATTGACCAAGAAAACATTCCTAACTCTAAAGTGGCATTAGTCTATGGACAGATGAATGAACCACCGGGTGCGCGAATGCGTGTTGCGCTATCAGGCCTAACAATGGCGGAGTATTTCCGAGACGAAAAAAACCAAGATGTTCTTTTGTTTGTGGACAACATTTTCCGTTTTTCACAGGCAGGTGCTGAGGTATCCGCATTGCTTGGTCGCTCTCCGTCTGCGGTGGGTTATCAGCCGACGCTTTCCAGCGAAATGGGCAACCTTCAAGAGCGTATTACATCGACGAAGAAGGGGTCCATTACCTCTTTCCAGGCGGTGTATGTACCGGCAGATGACTTGACTGACCCCGCTCCCGCAAATACCTTTGCTCACTTAGATTCGACAATTGTATTAGAGCGCTCCATCGCAGAGCTTGGCATTTATCCTGCAGTAGATCCGCTAGCTTCAATTTCGAATGCACTCGACCCAGCAATTGTAGGCGAGGAGCATTATAAGGTCGCTCGTGGGGTGCAAAACGTCTTACAGCGCTACAAGGACTTGCAGGACATTATCGCTATTTTAGGCCTCGATGAGCTTTCTGCTGAAGACAAGCAGATAGTGTATCGCGCTCGAAAGGTACAGAAGTTTCTTTCACAACCATTCCACGTTGCGGAGGTCTTCACTGGCATCTCTGGGCAGTATGTATCGATTGCCGATACGATAAAGGGATTCAAGATGATTCTGGATGGTGACTGTGATGATTTAGCCGAAAACGACCTTTATATGAAGGGCTCCATGGATACCGTTGAAGGAAGTACGAACCCTTGATTGCTATTTTTGTAAAGCACTACGTAACTAATAACGATTACTCTTTATATGTTAACACTGGAAATTATAACCCCTGACGCGAAGGTTTATTCGTCGCAGGCAGATGGAGTAGAGATACCTACTGAATCTGGCGAAATCGGTGTGCGTACTACCCACATTCCCCTTGTAACTAAACTAGTTGCTGGAGAACTAAAGGTGTCAAAAGATGGTATGGTTGAATCGATCGCAGTGGATCATGGATTTGTAAAAGTATTAGGGGACACTTTATCGGTTCTTACCGAAGCGGCTATAACTGTAAGCGAGATTGATCTTGGCGAGGTAGAGTCCGCACAGTCGCGCGCTGAGGAAGCCCTTAAAAAGGCTGAGCTTGAAGGAATGGATCCTGCCGAAGTGGAGCGCTTAAATTCAAGCGTACGCTACCTTATTGCGCAGAAGTTAGCCAAAGGACGCAGTCGCCGCGGTTAAAACGTGGCAGCATCCTTTAGTGTGTGATTATTGTTCTCGATACGCATGGTTGAATCCAACGGCAAGCCCTTGTAAGGTCAGGGTTTCAATAAATTGACTTTTGCTCGACCATTCTTTATGCAGATTAGCGGCGCTTCCGCCGGTCGTTAGTATTATTGGATCCACATTTTCTTGCACCTTTAATTCTTCCTTAACTCGCATAGTTAATGCGTCAATCATGCCGGAGAAGCCTACAGTAACTCCTAACTGCATTGCGTGCACAGTAGATTTACCAATTGCCCCATTTTTACTAATTAAATCTTTCGGTAGAAGCTTTGGCAGAAGTTCGGTTTGCTCGTGCAAGTAGCTTGTCATCACTTGAAGTCCGGGTGCTATGACGCCGCCTTCATATCCGCGTCGACTAATGATGTCGAAAGTTACAGCAGTGCCCATATCGATAACAATTACAGGGGCTCCATAAAATGCCTGTGCAGCAAGCGCATTAGCGAGCCTATCTTGACCAATTTCTGTAGGATTTGGGTAGACTAAATTGAGGCCTTTACAGTTTTGGTGGGTTAGATGAAACAGCGGTTGAGCACTCTTTTGTAACTGCTCTAAAATTAGCTTGTTAACGGAAGGGACAACCGAACAAAAAGCCACACCGCTTGCGAGGGGCAGTAACTGAGCGAAGTGCTGCTGAAAGGACGAAGTAAATTGTTTGCTTAAAAGAGTGGTGCTTACCTCACCAAGATGCTCGACTGATCGGCCTTCGACTAGGCCATAATGGGTGGTAGTATTACCGATATCGATACACAGAATTTTCATAAATTAAGCGAAATTATATAAAGAATATATGGTAATCTACGGCACTATATACAGTTAGTAAAACTATCATTGCGCCCACTTTTTTAAGCGTACATCTCCTGCGAGCACTCGCTCTATATGGCCTGAGCAGTCAATTAGCAGAGCGCCTTGCTTATCAATTCCACGGGCAATACCAGAAATCTCGCGATCACCGACTTCGGCACACACAAATTTATCGTGTAGTGAATCAAGACAAGCCCAGGCCTTTTTTAAGTTCGTTGCCGAATGGCCTGCAAGGCAGCTTTCGTAAGCATTATAAATTGCTTCAATCACTTTTGCTGTGAGGAGATTAATAGGCAACTCGCTGCCCTTTATGGCATACAAACTAGTGGCACTTTGTCGCAGCTCTTTTGGTAACTCCATAGGGTTACTGTTAATATTGATACCAATTCCAAAGATTAATGCCTTTAACCCATCTGCGTCCATTTTTGCTTCCGTTAACATGCCTGCAAACTTACGACCCTCACAATGTAAATCATTGGGCCACTTGATTTTTAGTGGAGCGCTGGGAACGAATTTTTGTAGGGCTTTGCAGAGGAAAATCGCGGCGTTTAGAGTAAAGTGCTGCAGAATTTGAGGTGGCGAGTTGGGCTCAAAAACAACCGATAAATATAAATTGTCTGCGGAAGCGCTATACCAGTCTCGGCGCATGCGTCCACGCCCATTAGTTTGACAGCTAGAAGTTACGACAAAAGGGCATTTCTGCCCGTATGAGAGGAGCCGTTCGGCTTCACTGTTAGTGCTGTCGACGACGTGAAAGCAGAGAATGTCAATGGGGGTAGAGAGATGATGCTGCAGCAAGCCTGGATGTAAAACACTTGTTATTTTTGTCAGCCGGTATCCGCGATTTCGCACAGCCTCAAAATCAAAACCTGCTGTGCGTAATTTTTCTAATTTCCCCTTAATTGCAGGACGTGATACCCCGAGCCTTTCTGCTAGTCGACTGCCGGAAACAAAAGCGTCTCCAGCTAGCAGCAACGCATTAAGTATGATTTGCTCATCACTATTGATTGTTACTTGTCGATACGTTGTTTGTGTTTGCTCCATGCAAGTGTATTAATTTGTCTGCCAATCTAATCCGATATCTTTCCACCTGCTTTGATGCACCGGGGCACCTGTGGAAATGAAATCGAGGCCTAGGACGCTGAGTTGCTGTAAGCTCGCCTGCCTAATGCCTCCACTTGCCTCTGTTCGAGCTCGTCCGTCAATTAAATCGATGGCCTCTTTAAGGGCCTCAACAGTAAAGTTATCCAGCAGTATAATATCTGCACCGGCATCAAGCGCCGGAGTAATTTGTTCAATTTGATCAACTTCTACTTCGACCGGCAATTCACCGCATGTTGCGAGAGCAAGCGACACTGTTTCATATAGCTTTAACTCACCTGTCGCACCGGCAACGGCAAGGTGGTTATCTTTGAGCATGACTCTGTCAAATAGACCAATGCGGTGGTTGTAACCGCCCCCACAAGCAAATGCGTATTTTTGTAAAGTACGATAGCCCGGTAGTGTTTTTCGTGTGTCTAAAAGAGCAGTATCGCCTCCACTTAAAGCAGCTACATAGCCTGCCGTTTCACTTGCTATGCCACAGAGGTGTTGGAGAAAGTTAAGTATAATACGTTCTGCCTGCAGCAAGGTTTTGGAAGGACCATGAATTATTCCAAGTGAATCGCCCGCTCGCAGGACTGCTTGGTCTTGGCTTGTTGCGGTGAAACTACAGCCTTCACCGTATGCATTGAGAACTGCTTGTATGATACCTAAGCCACAAACGACCATGGGCTCCCGCGCGGTAATTTGAGCCTCTCCGATTGCGCCCTCTGGCATCAAGGCAGTTGTTACGTCGCCCAAACGAGTCGGTCGTTTCGCAAGTCCCGCTCCGGCCAAGTCTTCAATTTTAGCAAGGCCGATAAGTTGGCGTAGATATTCAGAGTCTAGGTCTTCCCAGCAGAGTTTATAAAGTAGGGAATCTTGACTAAATCTTGAATTCTTTGGCATGGTGCGGATGAAATATCTAATACTGAATATTAGCAGACTGCACATATCGTGCAACTCATTATGCTCAAGCCCTTTTTCGTGCTCGCAATAGACGACGTACGGATGCATGAAAACTATATGATTGTAACGAGCCTAACAATTATAGGACTAGTGATTACCTTATTGTCTTTATTTTGGTACTTGGTTAAGCAAGCCTCAAAAAAGATAATCGAACAGTATCATAAATTAGCGGAGCATTTTTCGCTGGAATTAACCGAAGCGCGGCCTCAACTCGCTGGATTTATACGGCCAGAACCATTTGTACACGGAGACTACCGAGGACGAGAGCTTTCTATATCGGCGCCAAGTAAAGGCATTCAAAATACACGTCAGACCGAGACCGTAATTAAATTATCACTAAAGAATCTAGGTGGCTTTACTGTGCAGATGACAACAAATGGTATGTTAGGAAGTTTGCGCCAACGAGGCAGCAAACAAAAAAAAAGGTGGCTTAGTGGGGATGCAAATTTTGATCAAGTAGTAGATGTGCGCACCAACGATGGGGTTCGACTTGCGATGCATTTAGATGTTACAGGTCAACGAGCAATTGCATCATTATTAGTGGGAACTCGAGCTACTATCTACCTTGGGCAAGGCACGCTAGCTTTTACTGAACTTGGATTGATTGCTAAAGATCATCAGCGAGAGCGTTTTGAGCAGGCAGTGGAGATACTCTGTGATTTTGCCGAGATCTTAGAGCGAAATTAGTTGAGCCTTAGTTTTTCGCGAGCGTAAATTGTGCGCAGCTGTTCGAAGTCCGCTTCTTTATTGGTACTCTTTAATACCGAATCGTAGTGGATAGATTCTTCGATTTCTATTTTGGCAACTTGCATTCTGCGCTGGATTTCTTGGGCACTGTCTGTGCCACGGCCGCGTAGTCTTTTTTCGAGCTCTTCAAGGGTAGGCGGCATGAGAAAAACAGTTACGAGACGGCCATTGAGTACAGGGTCGGTTTTGGCCATTTCACGCATTTGCGCAGCACCTTGTACATCAATGTTGAGTAACAAATCAGTGCCCCTTTGCAGCTTTTCATGCACTGCACTCTTTAATGTGCCGTAGAGTTGATTGTGCACACGCGCATACTCATAAAACTCTTTGCCGGCAATTTTTGCTTCGAAATTAGCGCGGTCTATGAAGTGGTAATCCACGCCATCTTTTTCGTTTCCACGCGCACTTCGAGTGGTTGTTGTTATGATGCGTTGCAAGTTAGAAGTTGCTTTTAACAAACGCTCACAGACTGTTGTTTTTCCAATCCCTGCGGGCCCAGATACTATAAGCAATATGCCAAATGGGTTCATTCCGTTTGAGCTAGTATAAGAAGGCGATGGCTGTTAACAGCAGTCCATATGCTGTAAACACAAAACCGAACATGCGCGGACGTTTTGGGTGGCGGTAAAGCCAATCAAAAAAATCGCGCAGCCTGTATGGACTACCACCTAATACGATAGCGACAATTATTGCTAGATAAACGAAGCTGACTAAAAAGAGTCTAGCTTGTGGCTCTTGCATATAAGCGGCATCGAGGAGCGCACTAGCACTGAGCAGTATAAGGCCCGCTAGCCCACGAACTGCCAGGAAGTCTGGCACAAAATAAAAAGATCCTATCGCTGCGACTAAAAAGAGAACAAAAATTATTTTTTTATACTGTCCAAAATCAGCAGGCCCTAGCTGCCAGATGTGGTACAAAAACCATACAGATGCTAGCCCCATAAGTACACAGGTAGCATTTTTTGAACGCGGAAAGCCTTTACAGCATGCCTCAGAAGCCATGCCATGCCATAAAAAGTGTGTACCGAAGGCCACTAAAAATAGTCCAGTAAGAAGGGTGGCTTGAAAAAGTGTCATTAACAGTCTTCTATAACAGTTAAGGATGCTAGCGTGAAAGCAAAAAAGCTTGCCACATATGCAAGTGCTTTAAAAGGCGGCATGCGCTTAATAGCCCTTGTTTGGCGCAAGCCATTTTTCACACTCTGCCAAGCTTAGGTTCTTACGCTTAGCATAGTCTTCAAACTGGTCTTTAGCCATTGGGCCGACCTGGAAGTACTTTGCTTCTGGATGCCCAAAATATAGGCCGCTTACTGTGCTTCCTGGGCTCATCGCAAAATTTTCTGTCAGAATAGCGCCAGTTTGGTTCTCTGCATCTAGAACCTCCCAAATAATGGCTTTCTCGGTATGGTCGGGCTGACTTGGGTAACCAGCAGCAGGGCGTATACCTCGATATTTTTCATAAATTAACGCTTCATTACTCAGAGCTTCCTCAGGGGCATACCCCCAGAGCTCCTTGCGCACACGGGCATGCGTGTACTCTGCGAGCGCTTCAGCAAAGCGGTCGCCAATCGCCTTGACCATAATAGCGCCATAATCGTCATGCTCTTTTTCTAGTTCTTGCGCAAAAGCATCCACTCCTTCGATACAGCAGGCGAATGCACCACAAGTATCGACTTGGCCGCTTTCTTTGGGAGCTACAAAGTCCGCAAGCGCGTAATAGGTATCACCCTTTGGTTTTTTTTGCTGCTGGCGTACGCTGTGCAGTACGTGTAGTACTTCCTGATCACTGCCAGACTTGTAAAGTTCAATGTCATCTCCACAAGAATTCGCAGCAAATAATCCAACAGCACTGCGCGCGCGAAAACGTTTTTCCGAAATAATTTGATCTAGTAATTTTTGCGAATCGTTGTAAATATTTCGTGCCTGTTCCCCGTATTTTACATGTTGTAAAATCTTCGGATAAATTCCTTTTAAGCCCCAGGTCCAAAATAATGGTGAATAGTCAAAATAGTCTGCTAGTTTTTCCAGCGAAATGTTATCATCAACAGTGAGACCGGGTGCATTAGGTGCCTTTAGATGTGCATTCGACCAGTCACAAGTGAAGCGCTTCGCACGCGCTTCATGTAGTGATAAAAACTCAGCTGACTGGTTGCCTGCTTCAAAGCGTTCACGCTGCTTTACCTGATCGTGAACTAGTTTTTCAACATATGCCTCGCGTTTCTTTGGGTTGAGTAAGTGGTTACATACTTCCGTTACCAAGGAGGCATCCCCGACACGTATGACTGGTTGATCATAGTGTGGCGCTATTTTGATAGCTGTGTGTGCATTACTGGTCGTCGCACCACCAATTAGTAGGGGCTGTTTATAGCCGCGCTTTTGCATGGTTTGCGCGTTAAAAATCATTTCATCGAGTGACGGAGTGATCAGTCCGGATAGACCGATTATGTCGGCGCCCCATTCGTCGGCAGCCTCTAAAATATCATCACACGATACCATGACACCCAAATCTTTTACTTCATAATTATTACAAGCAAGGACCACGCCTACGATGTTTTTACCGATATCATGAACATCCCCCTTAACTGTTGCGATAAGAAATTTTCCTTGTGCGCGCGTATTCGGATTATCGGCTTTTTCTGCTTCCATAAATGGTTGCAAGTAGGCGACGGCACGCTTCATAACGCGGGCACTTTTGACGACTTGTGGAAGGAACATTTTGCCTGCTCCAAATAGGTCGCCGACTATTTTCATCCCATCCATCAGGGGCCCCTCAATGACCTCAAGGGGTCGCCCTAGTTGTTGGCGCGCTAGTTCAGTGTCGTCCTCAATATAATCCACGATGCCCTTCACTAGTGCGTGTGCTAGGCGCTCTTCGACAGTGCCATCACGCCAAGCGAGTTTATTCGTGTCGTCTTCTTTCTTGTCTTTTGCTTTTACATTTTCAGCAAAGCTAATCAGCGCTTCGGTAGCTTCGGCATTACGATTAAGGAGAACATCTTCCACTTTCTCAAGTAGCGCAGGCTCAATTTCCTCATATATTTCAAGCATCCCAGCATTGACGATTCCCATATCAAGGCCTGCCTCAATTGCATGATAAAGGAAGGCGCTGTGCATCGCCTCACGCACAGTGTTATTGCCACGAAATGAGAAAGAAATATTGCTGACGCCACCACTAGTGAGTGCTCTTGGGCAAGCGACCTTAATTTCGCGCACCGCTTCAATAAAGTCAGCGGCGTAATTGTTGTGCTCCTCCATTCCAGTCGCTACTGTCAGGATATTGGGATCAAAAATAATGTCATTTGGATCGAAGCTTAGTTTTTCGGTAAGAAGCGAATAGGCGCGCTTACAAATTCGAACTTTATCGCTGCGTGTGGCAGCTTGCCCTTTTTCATCAAAAGCCATGACTACAACCGCTGCTCCGTAGCGCTGACAAAGCTTCGCTTGCTCCAGGAAGCTAGCCTCGCCTTCTTTTAGGCTGATCGAGTTTACAATGCATTTTCCTTGCGCGCATTGTAGTCCTGCTTCGATGACCGACCACTTCGAACTGTCCACCATTATAGGAATACGGGCGATGGCAGGTTCGGATGCGACAAGATTCATGAATTTGGTCATGCAGGCCTCTGAGTCGAGCAGGCCTTCATCGAAGTTAATGTCGATAATGTTGGCGCCATTTTCGACCTGCTGGGCAGCAATTTGCAGCGCGCCATCCCAATCTTGTTCCGTGATCATCTTTTTAAAGCGCGGGGAGCCGGTTACGTTGGTGCGCTCTCCGACAAGCACGAAAGATTGGGGCGATTGTATAGTCGAGGCCTCCAGTCCGCTAAGGCGCATAGCCGGCGCAATTTTTGGCAGTACTCTCGGCTGATTAGGGCTGACGGCATCTACGACTGCGCGAATGTGCTCTGGCGTGGTGCCGCAGCAGCCGCCAACCATATTGACGAGTCCGTCTTCGGCGAATCCGCGCACTGCAGCTCCAGTATGCTCGGGAGTTTCATCATATCCGGTAGGCGCTAAGGGGTTGGGCAGCCCCGCATTGGGATACACATGCACATTGGTATCGGCGATGCGGGAGAGCTCGGTCAAAAAGGGGCGCATTAGATCGGCGCCGAGCGCACAGTTGAGTCCGACGCATAAGGGTTTTGCATGGCGAATCGAGTTCCACGAGGCCTCGACTGTTTGACCCGATAGTGTGCGACCAGATTGATCGGTTATAGTAAGAGAAATAATGACAGGTAATTGCTCCGTTTGCGTCTCAAAAAAGTCCTCAATTGCATGCAAACATGCCTTTAAATTAAGCGTATCAAAGACTGTTTCTGGGAGCAGTAGGTCAACCCCGCCCTCCACCAGTGCTTCGACTTGCTCGTAGTATGCAGTGTATAGCTCCTCATAACTGGTCGCTCGATACTCCGGTCGGTTCACATCAGGCGACATAGATGCAGTTCGATTGGTCGGACCAATTGCGCCAGCTACAAAAGTAGGCCTTCCTTCTTTTTTCGAGATTTCATCGGCAACGTCGCGCGCAATTTTTGCTGACGCGATATTGATGTCACGCACACGGTGTTCGAGACCGTAGTCCGCTTGGGCGATGCGTGTACTCGAAAAGGTATTGGTTTCTACAATGTCTGAACCCGCAGCAAAAAAAGATCGGTGTATATCTGCAATCAATTCTGGCCGCGTTAAACTAAGTAAATCGTTGTTGCCCTTTAAGTCACCGGGTGCGTCTGCCAAGCTGGTATCTCTGAAATCCTCTTCGCGTAAATCATGTTGCTGAATCATGGTGCCCATCGCGCCATCTAAAAAGACGATGCGCTCCTCAAAGAGGGCTGCTAATTGTTGACCCTTCTTCGAGAGTGGAATGCTGGAAGTAGATGTATTCATTATATTATCAAGATATCATTATATCTTGATATGTTTTTGCAAGTGAAGACTACAGTTTATTCTAGTTGTATTATTTTGTGAGAAATAGCGGAGAGCATCGAATAATTAAAAAATGAGATTGGCAGTTTCAAGTATTTGATACACCGCTAGAAGTATGAATGTTGAGGCTCGTATTTCTAAGCAGTGGCGCCGCCGTATGCTCTTCATGCTCTTTATGCTTTTTGGCATTAGTGCGTGGTTCTTTTCCGATGGTTATCATTACTGGCCAAAAGAGGCAGAGCGCCATGCGGCCTACATGCAAATCTTGGATAGTCTAGTCGCTTCAGGGAACGCTAAGGATGCCGATAGTTCTTCTGTACAGCTAGCTTGGCAACGACATGCCAAAGAGGCTGGTTACAAGGGCAGTAAGGTACCTAAAGAACGAACTGAGGCTGCAATTGCTGAGCAGCGCAATATTGCATGGGTTCTCCTCATTGTTAGCGTCCTTTTCGCTACGTGGGTCGCATGGAATCACCGCTTGAGCGTAAGTGCATCGTCAGATACTATTATAGGCACCAAAGGACAGCGGGTCAAATTCGATTCGATTGAAGAAATAGACCGTAAAAAGTGGAAGTCCAAGGGCATTGCCTATGCAGTATACAGGGTAGGCGATAAAAAACGCCGCCTCACTCTAGATGCGCATAAGTTTAATGGTTGCGAGGCGATTATCACCGAAGCAGATAGGCGAATTAGCGAACGCGCTGCTGTAGACAATGAGCAGTCAGTGGCGGAATCGGGTGAGGGGGTCTAATTAACATGTTTACAAAGGAGCCATGGGCATCCTTACGGCCTCGGTTTCCGAGCGTAGAGGCATATCAATGGACGCTCTTAGGGCAATGGTCACAGCTTATACGTGATTGGAATGCGAGGATTAATCTTATTTCGCGTAAAGACATCGATTTTTTAGAGCTTCGGCATCTTGCGCATTGTCTTGCAATAACGAATCATTTAAAGCTAATGCAGGGCGCGCGAGTCCTAGATGTGGGGACTGGCGGTGGCTTTCCTGGGCTTGTAATGGCGATTGCTTACCCGCATGCGCAGTTCACCTTGGTGGACTCTATTGGTAAAAAAATCATGGTTGTGCAGTCTATAGTCAGTGAACTAGGCCTGCAGAACGTGGTAGCTCGGCAGTGCCGAGCGGAGAGCGTGAACAAGCAATTTGACTTTGTGACTGGCCGAGCTGTCAAAAACTTACCGGAGTTCATTAGCTGGATTAAAGGTAATTTGCGCCACGGGCAGCGTAATTCACTCGCAAATGGGGTTCTATATTGGAAAGGCGGGGAATTAACGGAGGAATTAGCAGTACTAGGAATCGATCCTCGCTTAACTGTAGGCCTAGACGGCTTTATGGAGGACCCATATTTCGAAAATAAGTCTATTTTACACTTTGACGTTAGTGATGTGCTACGCGCTGGGACTGTCGCGAAAAAATGCTAAATTTTATAAAAAATACTTTAAAGGCCGTAGTTATTAAAATATAAAATAATTTTTATGAAAGTTTGTGCTTAATTGCTGTGAATAACTGGTAAATATGTTTGTGAATAACTAATACATCTCTTTCATATGCAGTAGCTTAAGTAATTATTTGAAAAAAAAACTACATTTAGTCACTTTTTTTCCAGCACTCCACTACTATTAATGCACTAACTGGGATTTAAAAAAGGTGTAATTTTCTTGCATTTTTTTGGTTAGGTACCATACATATGTTTGTTTTGTCACTTCCGTGCACAAAAATTAAACAAACAAACAAGTTAATACATATACTATGAAAAACAAAATTACATGCTTACTTGCAGGAGCTGCTCTTTTCGGCGCAACTGCAAATGCTGAGATTGTTCTCGCTGATGGCTTGAGCGCTTCAGGTTATATTGATATAAACGCATTTGACTTAGAAGGTCAAGACCGTGGATACGAGGCTACCGAGTTCGAGTTAGGACTTAGCTTCACTCCTGCTGAAAGCGACTGGTCTGCAACTGCTGAACTATCCTATGATATTGGTTTATTTGATGCTGCAGAAGAAGTGACTACCGAAACTGTTGCAATTACATACCAATACAGTGATGCATTGTCATTCACATTTGGTAAAGTCTACACCTACATGGGTTTAGAAAGTGACGATGCACCTAACAACTACTTCATTAGCTATGCCGGTAAATACGGAGATCTATACTCTGCTGACTATGCTGACGGTATTTGTGCTGACTACAGCGCAGGTGGTATCACACTTGGAGTATGGACTGATGCCCTTGGCGACGAAGCAGTAGAGTATTACGCAGCTTACAGTGGCATCGAGGGCTTAACTCTTGCAGTAGCTATTGCTGATAATCAAGGTGGTAGTGAAACAACTAATATCATGGCCACCTATGAGTTCGGTGATTTTTTAGTCATGGCAGAAGATGTTGATTCATCAGGATTTAATTCTAATGCAGACCTTGACATTACATCTATTACAGTTGCTTACAGCATGGGCGACACCACATTTGCCGTACGTTCTGCTGATGGTGAATACGATATTACAGGTGACTACGACAAGATCTCAGTCTCTGCTTTCCACGCAATAAACGATAATGTTGCAGTTGGAGTAGAGTACAGTGATGAAGACTCAGGAGAATATGGCGAGACATCAGGTTACGGTGTCGAGCTTCTTTATGTATTCTAAGCTTGTATAAACAATAAATACTAAATTTTCTAAGGGACTCACAAATGTGAGTCCCTTTTTTTATGCTCAATAATATCTCCAAATTTTCTTGGTGCATGTGCGCAACGGTGTTGTCCCTTA
>JAYYDJ010000078.1:0-15296 GCA_036160955.1 Verrucomicrobiota bacterium
GCTGGAGTCGTTGAGACATCCTTAAATGAATTCTGCTGCTGTTGGGCTTTCTGGGCTGTCTTCTGAAGAGAGTGTCATTATAAAGTTAAAGATTAATAGTATGTAAGCGTATGAATCGAGGATTTATTCGGTAAGTAGCTCCTTAGGCATGGCGGTATCACTGAGTCGCTTAATATGTCCGCCGATGGTAGTAAGTTTCTGCTCGAATCGATCGTAGCCTCGGTCGAGGTGGTAAATTCGCTGAATCCAGGTATCTCCTGTAGCTGCAAGCGCTGCGAGTACTAAAGCTGCGGAAGCGCGCAAATCCGAGGCCATTACAGGTGCCCCTGAGAGTTGCGAGGCGCCTGTAATAATTGCGCTGGGTCCTTCGATGGCAATTTCTGCACCCATACGCTGCAGTTCCGGTACGTGCATAAAGCGGTTTGGGTAGATGCGTTCTGTTATAATAGAAAGGCCTTCAGCTTGAGTCATAAGAGCACAGAGTTGTGCCTGCAGGTCTGTTGGGAATCCTGGATGAGGTAGCGTGATCAAGTCAACGGGCTTAAGATATCCGTTATATGGTTTGATGCGGATAAAGTCAGTGCCGAGCTCAATTGGCAGGCCAGCTTCTTCAAGTTTGTCTAAAAAAGCGCTAAGAAGTTTCGGAGCTATTCCATTAACAGTTACATCTCCCTTAGTGATAGCAGCAGCAACAACAAAAGTACCTGCTTCAATCCGGTCAGCAATGACACTGTGAGTACAGCCGTTTAATGAAACGACTCCAGTCACTGTTAGTTCTGGGCTACCGATACCTTCAATTTGCGCACCCATTTTTATAAGCATTTGGCACAGATCAACAATCTCAGGCTCACATGCCGCGCATTCAATGCGTGTCTGTCCCGGAGTTAATGTGGAAGCCATTATTATATTAGCAGTGCCCGTCACAGTGGAACCACTGCGACCTCCCAGAAAAATAGGTGCGCCCTTAATCTTCGACGCGTCTACGAGCACGTAACCTCGATCAATACTGACTTTACAATTAAGTTTGCTTAGTCCTTTAAGATGAAGGTCGATAGGGCGTGGTCCGATAACGCAGCCTCCAGGTATTGATATTTCTGCTTTGCGTAATCTCGCCACTAGTGGCCCAAGTAGACAGACAGAAGCTCGCATTTTACGGACTAATTCGTAAGGTGCTACATGAGTGAGGTCTCTAGCATGTATTTCCCATGTTCCTGACTCTAATTGAGTTACTTTAGCACCAATATGGCGCATAATCTCAATCATAAAGCGAATGTCGCTCAAATTAGGTACATTCTTTAAGCGAACTGGATCGGCGCTAAGTAATGAAGCGGCTAAAAGGGGTAGGGCAGCGTTCTTGGCGCCGCTTACCGTAACTTTCCCTTGGAGCGGTCCATTGCCAGTAACTCTAAAAACTTCCATTAATTAACAGGGATCTAATTAGGGCGGCAAAAGGTCTACTTTAAACAGTCGTTAGATAATTTTGGGCGACAAAATTCTAGATTATTTGTAGCGGTAGTTTTGGTGCACTCGATTTTGCTCGCCTCTTCGGCGGTTATGATTGCTGCGATTGTTGCCTGTGCCCTGAGGTCGGCGCCTGCGACCCTTACTTCTATTGGATTTCGGTTTTTTTGTACCGATGCCAAAAATACTTAGAATAGCGGCAAGGAAACTTCTTTTTGGCACAGACTTTCTGCGACTTTGCCTATCTCTTATGGAAGTCGAATCACCTGCTTCCCGCGCTTTTTTACGTGCGGTATATTTAGCATCTCGATCGGCTTTACGTTTGGCTAATCGTGCATTGACGCGTTCTATGGCAGCAAGTGTCTGGGCGCTAGGTTCTGGAGCGACTTTAGAGAAGTTCGTATGTTCGTGTTGTGAGTGCTCGCGTGGTGACACAGTAACTGTCTCATCGGTTGCATTAGTTTCATTTTCGATTGTAGGACCGGTTGAATCGGCAGTCTCGGCGGGTGTACTTTCTTCATTCGACCCACTAAGAAATTCCTCTTGAAGTATTTCTGTTGGGTCGACTTCACCTATTTTACTGTCAGCAGCAGAACTTAATTCTTTCTTAAACCCTCCACTGCGTCGACGGGAGCGAGGCTTTGCATCGGTGCTAGGTACGTAATTGTGTTGGGGGTTTGTCTCTTGGTTTACTTCCTCGAATTCTGGCATCTTAATATTGCGTTTAATAGTTTATTTTTATATTACTGGCACTCGAACAATCATAGTGACAGCTCAGTATTTTAAATCCATTGGTGACCTGTTGCAGCGTTATAGTACTGATTGTAGCGAGCAATAAAGATCGCAGGTGAGCGCAGCAGCAGATGGTACTTTGTGGATGAGAAATGTTTATTAGAGAAGGAAATTTAGCGGGGCAAGAGTTAAGTTTTTTAGCGACTAAAAACCAGTATCACAACACGAATATTTCAGGTTAAAATGAGCGTTATTTGGTGTAGTAATTCTGAATCTTTACTCCATGAAGTTGCTTCATGCTTGCTTGAGCATGACAAGCACTTTAAGGTTTTTTTATGGATAAACTGGATGAAATTTTCGAGCAGCAAAAAGCACTAAATATTCGTATTGGAGTAAAAACGGAAGATATGTCAGTTGACGATAAAGCCCAGTGGGTGCTAAATTATACTCGTGCTATGCAGCAAGAAATAGCTGAGCTCATTGACTCCGTGCCGTGGAAATGGTGGGCTAAATATCAAGAATTTGATGAGCAGAATGCGAAAGTTGAAGTGGTAGACTTGTTCCATTTTTTAATTTCAATCGCTCAGGTTTTAGGCATGAGTCCAGAGGATGTTTATCAAGCCTACGTGAAAAAGAATAAGGTGAATCATAATCGCCAAGAAAGCGGGTACACTGAAAAAGATGAAGCAGATTCAAGGCATATTTAATTGCCTATATTTTTCAACGCGGACAATATTTGCCAATATTTGCGGATGCATCAACATCTAGCCGATGAGTGATAACCCAGTAGCCATACTTCTTTATTTGGGGGTCGCTGGTTATGTGCTCTACCTTTATCTTGTGGATTTTCGGTCTACTCGAGCTGGTAATGTAGCAGACGGCAACAGTATGCCTGGGGCTAGTGCTATGCCTGCCTCTGCATTAATTATTGGAGTTTGTGTCGCAGTTCTCATATTAGCTGTAGAGACTGGCGGTGAGGTTGTTCTTGGTATTTCGAGTGAGCAAAGTCAGATGGCGTGGTATTTCCTTTTTGCAAGCCTTGCTGCTGGTGTGATTGAAGAGGTTATTTTTCGAGGTTATTTGGTTGTATCAAAAAGGGGTAGAGCCGCATTGATTACTAGTTGTGTAGGGTTTTCATTCGTTTTTGCTTTAATTCACGGGCATCTGTGGAGTACGGAGAATGGATTTGATTTTACCTTTACAACAAAAGGAGTATTTTCTACATCAATATTATTTATTAATTCATTATGGTTTTACTTGGTGCGCTTTGGGCCTTGGAATCCGACTCAATCCATTTTCCCTTGTATGCTCGCTCACGCGTGCAGCAATTTAGGTGTTTTTATTATTAAATTGTTTCAAGGCTACGTGGTGTAATTTTTTTATTTTAGTTGTGCAGCATTCGCGTATTGATTCGACAATTATTCGATTAGTCCATCACGGCGAAGAAGCGCCTCAGGGTCCGGAGCACGCCCCATAAAGTTTTTAAACAATGTTGCCGGAGCTGCAGAGTTTCCTTTTGCCAAAATCTGATCGCGGAAGTCGCGACCTGTATCCGCGCAAAGGATACCTTCAGCTTGAAAGCGAGTGAAGGCATCAGCATCAAGCACCTCGGCCCACTTATAGCTGTAGTAGCCTGCGGCGTACCCGGTCGGACTGCTAAATAGATGACTGAAGTTAAAGACATTGGACTGCGTTTGTGTCGCATAGCTTATAGTATAAGCTTCAAGTGCCGTTTTAATATAATTGTCTAGAGCTGTTTTGTTGGAGTTTGGCCAATTTATATGCAACTCAAGATCCATTTTACCGAATGCTAACTGACGGGCAGTTGCACTGGCTTTTCGATAATTTCGAGCAGTGCGCATCTTATCAAAGAGTGCCTGTGGAATTAGTTCGTTCGTTTTGTAGTGCCGCGCAAAGCGATCGAGGCTGGCGCGCTCCCAACACCAATTTTCTAATATTTGAGATGGAAGCTCGACAAAATCCCAAGATACATTGACCCCATTCAATGACTTTACTTCGACTTCCCCGCAGAGGTGGTGCAACAAGTGGCCAAACTCGTGGAAGATCGTTTCTACTTCTCGGTGAGTGAGAAGAGCGGGTTGTTGGCCAATTGACGGACTAAGATTACCGCAAATTAGACCTAGATGAGGACTATGCTTATCATTTTTACGCTCACCGGTTTGCAAGTAATTCATCCAAGCCCCTTCTCGCTTAGAGCTTCGCGGATGCCAATCTGCATAAAAAGAACCGAGGTGTACGCTAGAGTCCGCGTCAAAGAGGTCATAAAATTTTACTTCTGGATGCCAAACTTCAACAGTATCGCATACTTCAATTTTTAGACCAAACAGTTCTTCAGTAATCGTAAAAAGTCCACTGATGACGTTATTTATAGCGAAGTAAGGCCGCAGAGATTCCTCATTAAAATCGTAATTTTTCTCACGCTGTTTTTCTGCCCAGTAAGCAACATCCCATGGCTCCAATAATGGCAAGTTTTTTGAGCTAGAGCTAGTTCCTTCAGTAATTGATTTATACTGACGAAGCGCTTGATCTTCTTCCCGAAAAAGGGCTTCAACCCTATTAAAGATGGATTCCCCGAAATTAAGAGCCGCTTTCCCAGAGCCAGCCATGCGGCGAGCCGTAACATAATCGGCGAAGTTATCTTTACCCATAAGTGTAGCAAATTCATGACGTAGATTCAGGATCTCAAGTACAAGCGCGCGGTTGTCATACGGAGCTTCTCTGCCTATCTTAGCGTACGCTAGCCAAACATCTTTGCGTAGAGCCGGACTGTCCGCGTAGGTCATGACCGCTGTATAACTAGGCGCATCCAGGCTAAAGCGCCAACTGCCTTTGGAATGCCCTGCTTCTTTAGCGCTTTGGCGGGCAGCATCACGAGCCGATTCAGGCAAGCCTGCCAATGTGGCCTCGTCATTAATAATAAGCTCCCAAGCATTCATCCCATCCAAGCAGTTCTCTGAATATTTCTGTGTAAGTTTAGCGAGCTGTTCCTGAATTTCAGAAGCTCGCTGTTTTTGTTTCATGGGAAGGTTTGCGCCTTGTTCTATAAAATCTGCCAGCGTCTCTTGGACGTGCCTTTGTTGTGTTGACGACAAATGATCAAATGCAGGACTGTCTGCGAATTCTTGGAGGCATTGCCATAGCTCTTCGTTCAGTGGTATAGCAGCAAAAAATGCGGATACCAATGGGATCATTTTATTATGAGCAGACCGTAGCTGCGGAGTATTACAGACCGAGTCGAGATGCGTGACCAACCCCCATGAGCGTTTTAGTGGTTCGAGCGCTTCCTCTAGTGCACCAAAGGTATTTTCATAGCTCAATTCCGAGCTATTGCGATTTGTTGTAATCGCTTTTAACTCTGCTCGTGCTCGGGTAATTGCTCTATTAATATCCGGTTCAATATTTGCCGGCTTTAGTGTGGACCAGCGAATATGAAAGTCATTATTCAGAAAGGGATGTTCCATAGATTGTGGTAAACAGTTAGATAGAAACAAATACTTCTTGGGTTAGTTGTCGATGGAGGCAACTCTGGATCTAAATTTATAACTAATCATTGAATAGTAAGCTTTGCAGTCGACTTACTAATTCGATATTTTTTTAACAGTGTCGTTGCAACCACGTGTAGAGTTTTTTCACAGTCATCTTCGGTGGTTGAGGGTTGATTGTTAGCGCATCTTGCTTAATAGTACTGTATTCGTATTTAACTTTATATCATGCTTTTGTTACATACTTGTTTTATCGCTTCACTTATTATCTTACTAGTAACGAGTTGTTCTTCTGAGCTTGTTGAAATAGTCCGCGAAATTGACGAGAAGCAATACCAGCTCGCTAAGGATTATCAGGCTCAGGGGCGTGAAGACGAGGCTCTCAGCGCTTTTCTTCGAGTCATTGATACTCGTCGTGATTCGCCAGAGTCTCATTTTGAGGCTGGGTATATTTATTTGAAGGAAATGAAAGACCCAATTAGTGCTATTTATCATTTTAAGTGCTATATACAACTCAAGCCAGATTCAAATCAGATTGCGCAGGTCGAACAACTCATTGAAACAGCGCAGAAGGAATTTGTCCGGCAGTTGCCTGCAAGCCCTTACGAGGGACAATTAAAAGGTATTGATTTATTGGATTTAGTCGATGGCTTGAAGAAGGAAAATGAGTTTTTAAAACGGGAGTCAGTTGCAGCTAAAAGAAGAGTGGAGCAACTGGAAGTCATTTTAGGCGGTCCGCGTCTAACATCTACGGATATGCCAGTAAATTCTGATTCGCTTGCCAGCAATCAAATTACTTCGACTGTGGATCAATCTAGTTCGCTGAGCGCAGATTTGCCACTGGATCCTGCTGCTGTGCCCCGTGCTTACACAGTGCAATCTGGAGATTCGCTTAGCTCAATTAGTCGAAAGTTTTATGGCACGACATCTCGTTGGAATGATATTTATCAAGCCAATCGGGACCGTATGTCTAGCGAGAATGCCCTGCGTGTAGGCCAAGATATACGCATACCTTAAGTACACTAGAATAAATGCGTTACTTTGATAATAATGCCACAATGCCGCTTTGCGCAGAAGCAAAAGTCGCCTGGAGGGAGGCCTTAGAAAATCTCTGGTTGAACCCTTCGAGCCCCTATCGAGCAGCAGCACGCATTAAGGCGCGGTTGGAAGATGCGCGCAGCGATGTAGCTAGTTTACTAGGAGTAAGCTCCGCTCGAGTGGTCTTTAATTCAGGAGCCACTGAGGGGAATAATGCAATTTTTTCTTACTGGGCAGCCACCTTGCCGGTTGGTGCCCGTGTAGGGATCAGTCCCACGGAGCATCCTAGTGTGATCGAATCGGCAAAGTATTATTTTGGGGAACGAGTCGAATGGCTAGCTTTAGACTCTAGTGGAGCAGTTGCAGTAGAGGCGATTGATTTTAAAGCAATAGATGCCATTTCTGTCATGGCAGCAAACCATGAGACAGGCATTTTGAATCCTTGGCAGGAGATTGCGAATGCGGCTAAAAATGCTGGAGTTTTATATCATTGTGATGCCTCGCAATGGGTTGGGAAAGGTCGACTCAATGATATTGGTGACTGCGAATATGTAACCGCGTGTGGCCACAAATTTGGTGGACCGCAGGGAGTCGGCTTCTGGGTATTGCCAGAAGTTGAGAACAATTTTACATCTTTATATGGTGGATCTCAAGAGTCTGGGCGTCGTGCAGGTACCGAGAACATTGCTTGCATCCTAGCTATGGTCGCCGCTTTACAGGCTGCAAAAATTGGGAATGTTAAAGGGCGGAACGATTTGATCGCGGCATTGCCAGAATTTGAATGTGTTGGCTTAGGCGCGCCACGCTTATGGAATACGGCGCTTTTAATAGCACCAAAGTTTGCTAGTAGTCGCTGGATTCGTGCACTTGAAGTGCGCGGATTCTTAGTTGGCTCGGGAGCAGCATGTGCGAGTGGCAAGGCTGGCCCATCCTCGGTGCTTGAGGCTATGGGTTATCTTCCAAGCGCAATGAGCCGCACTTTACGTTTAAGTGCTAGTGCTGGAACCTCTCCGAGGGATTGGTCTGATCTAGTAAAAGCAGTACGAGTCGTTTTCAAGCAGTTAGAAAGTGAAGAAGCAACTCAATCGCTTACAACGGCAATAGATCTTTAGGGCTGGCTCTTTCATGCACTTTCTCAATGTACGCTTAGAAAATTTTCGAAATGTATCATTTGCTGACCTAAATTTAAATGCTTCTCGCAGTTTTCTTCTAGGAGCGAATGGGCAAGGCAAGTCAAACTTTCTAGAAGCATTGGGACTGGTTACGGCCTGCCGCTCATTTCGGACTCAGCAGATGTCTGCGCTGTGTCGTCATTCTATGGATGGCTATGCCTTAGTTTACAATCTACATCACGAAAGCTTAGGTGAAACTGTATTAGAAATTCGCTACGGACGACTAAAAGGGCACCAAGTTATATTAGACGGGGAGCGCATTTCACGTTTAGGGGACTTTATCGGACGCTTTCCTGTAGTACCACTTAGTTCTGGAGATTTAATGCTTTTACGGGGAGCCCCTATTGAGCGACGTCGATTTCTCGACATTACTTTTTCCGCAGTAGACGGTAGTTATTATGATGCTTTGCGCCATTATCACCGAGGCATTACTGGTCGCAATCGACTATTAAAAAGTGGTGGAAGTATGGCGGAATTAGCTTCATTTGAGGCAGAGTTAGCGCCATATGCTTTGGAGATTGTCTCAAAAAGACAGGAGGGCATCGCACGGCTTCAGGAAATATTGAACGATGTTTATACAAACATAGCTGAAGCGGATGAGGGAGCGGAAGTACAGTACAAGCCTAACTTAAATTGTGACACTATTGATTCCATGCGCACTGCTTTTGAGCAAAGCCGTACACGCGATCAAGCAATAGGTTCTACGCAGCGTGGTCCGCAAAGAGACGATTTAGTTTTCAAGTTACATTCTAGTGGTGCCAAAGAGTATGCTTCGGATGGCCAGCAACGTGGTTTTTGTATCGCATTACGCATGGCGCAAGCACGCATTTTTGAGCAGAGCTCAGGAGTCTCTCCTGTAATACTTGCAGATGACGTACTTGGGGAGTTGGACGGTCAGCGCCAGGCGGGCTTTTGGAGCGCTAGTCCAAAAGAATGGCAAATAATTGCAAGTGGTACGGAACTGCCGGATGCTAATGAGTCGTGGTCAGTTTGGGAAGTCTTAGACGGTGCCTTTCAGTTGCGGTAATTGAAGTTCCTCTACAATGTCCAGATTTCCACTAGGTGCACAATTGGCTCGAATGCCTACGAATGCGTTACTATATTTATCGAAGTAGGGCCATAGCAACATACGATCAGTTTTTGGAATGCTCAGAGATGCTATTTCGCTGCGACTAAAAAACGCAAATCTCCCTTCTTCAATCTCCCTTGGCAGCTGGTTAATTTTCTTCTTACAATTAAACAGAAACATTAACCAGTGACCAGTGCCTTCGTAGCTTTTCTCACTAATGTACCCAAAGCAGTGCAGATCGGAATCTACTAATCCTAGCCCAATCTCTTCTAGCGTTTCTCGGCGTGCACATTCGTAAGGAGATTCGCCCTGATGCATTTCTAGCTTGCCACCTATAGGACTCCAGCAACCTTTGTTTGGAGCCTTGCTGCGTTTAATTAGTAAGTGCTCGTTTGTATCGTTTTGAATGAATACCAGCACACTTATTTTGAAAGGTAATGCAATCGCCATATTGCACTGAAATAATTCATTCAATTACTAGGCGCAACAATTTTTGATAATTCGCTATTGAGTGCACTTTAAAATTTTTATAAATTTGTTACATATATAAGGGGTAAGTATTCAATTAGTGGTTGCTTCAACGCTGGCATAGACCTTATTTCTAGGGACTTATATATTTTTAACGATTGATGATTTTATTTCCCTAGCATGTTTAAAACAGTACTATCTATTATTTTCTTCCTGCTTGTAAGCATCGATGGTTTATTTGCTCAGAATGCAGTAACTGTAGAGCGTGTTAAATTTGACTCCCTTGGAGACGATTGGATGCAAATAAAAATTGATCTCTTATGTAATGGCAGCACATCGCCTGATGCAAGAAATCCTGACTTCGTTGAAAACATTACGATTGAGCCACTAATTGCATATACAATGGGCGGGGGGGATTTTCAGTTTTATTCCTCTTCTGTAGAAGTTATGATTATGGAAGCTCGTGACAAAAGTAGTGTTTATTTTTACATGCCTGGCCTTGTTGTTGAGCGAGATGAGTTACCATCAAGGCCAGATTATTACTACATTGAAGTTAGTATTGGTGGAGTAATTCAAGATCCCAGCGATGCTGGCGAGGCGCTAAGCAGTTCGATACGTGACCTTGATGTCCTTAAAAAAATGCAATCAAGGGCGGCGGCTCAATCACAAATAATTAATAACGAGGGGCTTTTGCTACCAGCTTATTTTGCACCTATAGAATATTCTTCGGGTGCGCGCAATCAACCTGTTTACAATCGCCGGGAACCAAAGCATTAACAGATACGATTAGTTTTTAAATGAGACACAAGTCTAATAGATTAATTATAAATTGTGGTGCCTCTAGCATCACTGCCGCAGATGTTTGTGTTGAGGATTCTCAGCTACGAATTAACAAGGTATATGCAGAAGATTTACAGTATGATTATTCTGTAGAAAGCTCTTGGTTAGAGGCGTTCACTGTTGGGCTTAAAACACTAACTACTCGGCATAAATTATCTGGCGCAGCGACTGTTATTATTCCAGGCGATCAATTACTGATAAAAACCATTCGCATCCCTCACGTAGCAGAGCAGAAGCGTAAGCAAATAATTGCATTCGAAGCACAGCAAAGTATACCATATGCATTAGATGAAGTTGTTTGGGATAGCCAAGTAGTTGGTGATGATGGCATTGAGACAGAGGTGCTATTCATCGCCTGCAAGGCAAATACAATATACGACCTATGTGATCGAATTTCTGCATCAGGCCTTCAGGTGGAAGCAGTAAGCGCAGCAACTATTTTAGATTATAATTCACTCCAATATACCGAAGACGGATTAAACCAAGATCTTCTATCGGTAAACATAGGCGCGCGCTCAACCAATTTATTATTTTCCAACGCCAATGGATTCTTCGCGCGCAACATTGCCCTTGGTGGAAATACTCTAACACAGAGCATTTCCGATGGGTTGGGGATCAACTTTACTCAAGCGGAAGCTCTCAAGCTGAAGCTTCTTGAGAGTGATTGTTCGGATGCAGATGATGCGACCACAAAACTATTAAAAGATTGCACCGACGCATTTGTTTTGCGCATGCGCCAAGAGATAACGCGTTCAATCGTTAATTACAGGCGTCAGAAAAATGCTCCGGCTCCTTCGACAATACTCCTCAATGGGGGGGCTTCTCAGTTACGTAGTTTAGGGGTGCAACTGGAAGCTATGCAGCAGGTGAATGTTCGGCATTATGAACCACTAAAATCTTTCGATATAGGTCCCGAGGTCATCAAGAGTGCCGAAGGGTTTGTGCCAAAAGTTAGTGAAATCATTGGTGAAGCAGTGAGCACAATTATTGCGAAGCCTGCACAGGTTAATTTGCTTCCGGAAGTTGTGGAAGCTAAGATACGCTTTGCTGCTAAAAAACCTTTCTTACTGGCTGCCGCATTTTGTTTAGCGATGGCTCCATGGCCGGTCGCTATGAGTTACAAAAAAGCTACCGCAGCTTATGTCCAGCAGGCGGAGAGGTTTAATTCTGCTGCAGCCCCATTATCTGCCAATAAATCGGCCTTAAATGAACTGTCAGAATCTGCGAAAAGACTTCAGGGTGACATTCGTCGCGTTGAAGGGCTCATTCAATCAAAAGGCAACTGGATACAGTTCTGTGCAGAATTGCAATTAAGCTTAACTGAAGTTGAAGATGTTTGGCTGGACGAGCTTAGTGTAGTTCGTACGCAACCAGGTGTTCAGTCTCCAGCAGGAGATTCAAGCTACTCTATCACTTTGTCTGGCGAAATGCTTGTGCGTGAATCAATCGATGCTGGGGCTGGTGGCGTTGACCGCGCTTTATTGACTCGACGAATCAAGCAGTTACAATCGAGTTTCAGTGCGTCGAAGTTTGTTATTGAAGCTAAACAGCCAGTGATACGCTGGACAAAATTAAACAATGGCTTAAATGTATTGCCTTTCTTGGTTAATTTAAGCGTAGACACTACCAAACCGCTCTAAGCTGATGTCAGCTATTAAGAAAAACCCGATTTTTTTTACACTGATAATAGTGGCTAGCGTGCTATCTATGTCTGGTTTGTACTTTGCCTATGATGCTTCAGGGCAATTAGCAGAAGCGCAGAAAAATGCGAGAGAGACTGGTTCGCGGCTAAAAAGCCTACAACAATTCTCGCCGGCACCTTCAATTGACAATATACAAATTGCTAAGCGTAACGTTGAGGAGTTAGACTATGCCCTACGCGAGATTCGTAAAGACTTACAACGCGGTTCAAAAATGTCACTTTCTAGCGATGGAGTTAGTGTAATGGCAGGTATTCAGCAATTTATTAGCGAGTCACGCGAAAGGGCGATCAGCCGTGAGCGCTTTGATTCGGTCGAGCAAGATACTGTTCTAAAGCCAATTGTCATAGCGGAAGATTTTGCATTTGGTTTTGAGGATTATGCCCAAGAAGCCACCATGCCGGATTCTGCTTCTGCAATATTATTGTTGGATAAGCAGCGCCAAATATTAGAATATGTGATTAATCTTCTTCTAGCCGCAAATCCTCACAGCATAGATTCTGTTGAACGTGAACATATCGAAGCTCTCACAATTAATAAAAATCAGTCAGGATTATACCGTATTGATCCTGCAGTTTCTGCTCGTTTGCCAGGTGCAATAGACACGGTAGCATTAAGGATAACCTTCAGCGGTTATTCCAGGTCGCTACGTCGTTTTTTAAACTCCCTCGCTTCTTTTGATTTGCCCATTGTTGTGCGAAGCTTATCAGTCACGCGACCTGAGGCTCCACTGAGGACTAAGGCAGCTAAAAAAGATTCAATAGAAGAAATTTTTGGTAATTTTGGCGACGTGTCCTTAGCTTCACTTGAACCAGAAAATATAACAACTCCAGTTATATCGGAAAATATATCGCGCTTCACTCTAGACCTTGAGTTTATAGAAATTGTGCTGGACGATAAATTGAACATCAGTGGGATTGGGGATCCAAATGCGCCTTAGTTTCATGAATAATTATTACGATAAGATTTTGTTAGTGGCGGGGGGAATCAGCCTAACTGTGGGTGTGGTAATTGCCACAATGTTCATTTCTACTCCAGACATGGAGTCTTCTGCTGCGGTGATTAGCCAATCCTTGCAGGGTGAAAGTTTTAAGCGTATGCCTATCCCTCAGATACAGCCCACTTTAGCTAATTGGCCTGAGGCACCTAAGCAAAGCACAGGTTGGGTATATGATGTATTTACTCCGCCACAAATTTTTCTCGATAATGAAGGAAATTTTACGATCAAGCCCCCTTATGAAGACGTAGTTGCGGTTGAGCCTTTCGGCCTCTATCTGGCTAAGTTAGAGCGACCACTGTACAGGGTTCAGATGGATGGTTATATCGAAGAAGACCACAATGATACGTCTAAAACACTATTACTATTTCATGACATCGAATCAGGAGGCAGCGTCCGGGCTCGTATTGGCACAACTGTGGATTCATCAGCTTTTAAGGTGCATAGCTTTGATGTTTCTAGAGATTTTGGAGAAGATGGAAGTCTAACCAAGTCTGCTACTGCACAAATTATTGATCTTCGCACCGATGATATGATAACTCTAACTCATGGCGAAGCTCTTTATGCAGATGGCATAGACATTGTGCTTCGTTCGCATGAGGATCCAACAGTAGTATTACGCCCAATGGCTGAGGGTGAAGAATTCTCTACACCTTTAGGAGAGTACCAAATCGAGGCGATTGATCTTGATGCGCGCACCGTTACCGTGAAAAAAATGCCGTTCAATGAAGAAGCTGAATATAGGGTTGAGACTTTATTGCTTGAGAAATTTTCTGAATCAATCGAAACTAGTATTAATACTAGCATAGCTCCACCGACTATGACCGAGCGCCTCGAATCACTTTTTCAATAATTACTTTTTAGAAAAAATTTAATATAAAAATCGCACGATTGCCAAACTTGACTATGAATAAACATCTCAATTTACGCTCACTCATTGCCATTACTTTTTGCGCCTTAACCACCTGTGCATTATGTTTTGTTTCCCTTACCTTGCCTATGCCGGCTTTAGCGCAGAGTGCACCGAGTAAAATTCGTTTGCTAGCAGATACGTTGCGCGCTCGTGACTCAGGCAATCTAATAGCTGCTAAATCAAGCGCTGAGGACTTAATTAAGTTAGCTCCGAACGACGTTAATGTGCAGCGCCTACTCGCTTCCATTAATGATGCAATAGATGCGCGTGGACCTCAAATGATCTATGGTCTGGCGTCTGTAGATCCTATTAATCAAATGACTGATGTAGTGGACTTAGATTCTATTACTGATGGCGAAAATTTAATTGCAGCATTAGAGGCTGAGCAAGATGCGAAGATTGCTGCAGCCGAGGCGGCTATAGATGAGGCAGAGAAGCTCGCCGAATTAGGCGCTTACACAGAAGCAAACACAACACTTAGTGCTTCCGCTGCTACACTTTCGCTAAATGCCGGGACAGTTGACATTATCGATAGCTTAAACGCGGCTAAAGCAGATGTAATATTGACAGAAGCTTTTGCGCAAGCGGACTCAGGTGAACTGAAGCAAGCCGAAGCAAGTCTTGAAGCCTATGCTGCGGCAGGGGGCGATTCACGCGAGGCAGCTGCTTTGCAAGCAAAGTTAGATAGCAGTATATCTGACCCCGATTCGCTGGATATTAATGAAATCAGCCCTGAATTTGTTCAAAACAGAAAGTATATACGCGAATTAATGGCCAAGGGTCGTCGACAATTCATTGATGCGGACTACGAAGGCGCAGCAGCAACTTTCAAAGAGGTTGAAGCGCGCGATGCAAATAACGCCGCGGCCAAGCTCTTTTCCAAGCGCATAGCACTCGTACTCGGGTCAGTCCATCGCGAGAACCTTTACAAGACTCGCCAGCAGATGATTACCGAGGTCGATCAGCAATGGGAGCGCCCCAAGGTATATGATTATGATGAGGGATCAGTTAGCCAAGGTTCTGGCCCAAGCGCAGTCCAGCAGAAGCTTACTACGATCATCATTCCACAGGTTAATTTCTCTAGTATGGAATTAACTAGGGTGATCGAGACGCTTTCTGAATTGTCCTTAGAATATGACCCGGAGCGCATAGGGGTTAATATAGTACCTCTTTTTAATCCGAATGACAGTAATCCAAAAGTTAATATTAGTTTACGTAACCTAAGTTTAGACCGAATATTACAATTTGTGACTCAGCAGGTGAACTTCACGTATGAAGTGGGTATTGATGCGGTAACAGTGGCGCCTAGTTTTGGTCAGGCTGGCGCGCAAAGCACGATCACTGAGTTCTTTCCAATTTCTGCAGGTACTGTGATTCGCTTAACTGGATTTGGGGACGGGGGA
>JAYYDJ010000079.1:0-5595 GCA_036160955.1 Verrucomicrobiota bacterium
AATTGAGGAATGACTGTCGAATCTCTGCAGATTTCATGGCTAGAATCAGAGTGCCGTAACTTTAAATTAGTGGATTTTTACCTAAAGATTTGTAATTACTGCAGTTCCCATGGCTGCTGTGTCAACAGATTCCAGACCAAAAGCGATATCTCTGGTTCGAGTTCCAGATGTTACCGCTTCCTCAACTGCTTTTTCTATGGCATTTGCTGCTGTTTGTTCACCAAAACTATATCGCAGCATCATAGCAGCAGAAAGAATTTGTGCGCATGGATTAGCAATGCCCATTCCCGCAATATCAGGAGCAGTTCCACCGGATGGCTCATACAGCCCAAAAGGGTAACCTAGGCTGTTATTATTTGCGCCTAGGCTTGCGGATGCAAGCATGCCAAGTGAGCCGCAAATAACGCCCATCTCATCGGATAATATATCACCAAACATATTCTCAGTAAAGAGTACATCGAATTGATTTGGATCACGTGCAAGTTGCATTGCAGCATTGTCTACATACATGTGACTGAGTTCTATTTCTGGGGCATGCTCCTTAAAGAAATCGGTAACAACATTGCGCCAGAGTACCGAAGTTTCCAAAACATTTGCCTTATCAACCGAGCATACCTTACCTTCACGAGTTCGGGCAGTATCAATAGCTATTTGTGCAATTCTCTGAATTTCGCTAGTTTTGTAGACCATTGTATCGATTGCTTGTACTTCACCGTTAGGTAGTTTTTGCGTTGACTTAGGTTGCCCGAAGTAAATGCCTCCAGTTAGTTCTCGAATGCAGACGATATCAATTCCTGATGGGATGCGTTCCTTTTTAAGCGGAGAGGCGTCGGTTAATTGTGGATAGAGTAGTCCTGGTCGTACGTTAGCGTAGAGAGAAAATGCTTTACGTATGGGCAGTAATGCAGCGCGCTCTGGTTGTTCTTTTGGAGGTAAATTTTCCCATTTTGGCCCGCCCACTGAACCAAACAATATAGCATCACTTTCTTTGCAAATCGCTTTTGTACTATCAGGAAAAGCAAGGCCATGGTTGTCGATAGCTATTCCACCAATATCTGCGCTTTTATAATCCAAATTAAAGCCAAACTTTTCGCCAGTCACTTTGAGTACTTTCAGGGCTACTTCCATGACTTCGGGTCCGACTCCATCACCGGGGAGAACTGCAAACGTATAGGTCTTCATAAAATCTTGTAACTTCGATAAGCGTAATTAACCTGTGACACTGTGCTTCTGCTTCAAGCCCTATTTAGCGTACCGAAATATTATTACATTATAATTGCTTCTTAAACTAGCTAATAGGCATATACTAACGACTTTGCACGTAATTTAATACTGTATGTATCAAATCTATTAATTAAGCACATATTTAATTCTAAATAACTGAATATACTACAGTAGTAACACTAATATATTTTTTTTTATAAAAAATTACTTGTATCAAATTATTTTCATGAATTATCTTAGTAATTCTATCATGTTCATGATACCTGATAGCTATTCTAAAATCTTAACCCTATATTATAGTGTACAGTAAAAAATTATTAATCACTCTAGCTAGCTCTATGTTAGTTGCATTATTTGCTTTCGGTGGCGACCATGCCGCTGTTTCCCACATTCACGAAGGGTCACTACATCCTAGTGATTTTGTTGGAGTAAGCTTTTGGCTTGCTACAGCAATCATGCTGGCAGCAACAGTCTTCTTTTTCATCGAACGCGACCGAGTCAAAGGAAAGTGGAAGACTTCCTTGACAGTTGCTGGTCTTGTAACGGGCGTTGCTTTTTGGCACTACTTATACATGCGTGACATTTGGGTTAGCACAGGATCTAGCCCAACAGTGTTTAGATACATTGATTGGTTGATAACAGTTCCTCTACAAATTGTAGAATTTTATTTAATATTGGCAGCTGTAACTATAGTTAGTGTGCGCGTATTTTGGAAACTGTTAATTGCTTCACTAGTAATGTTAATTGGCGGTTACCTAGGTGAAGTTGGTTACGTAGATGCAACTATTGGCTTCATACTCGGCATGGCAGGATGGCTCTACATTATCTTTGAAATTTTCAAGGGTGAGGCTTCCAAGGTAAATGCTAGTAGTGGTAATTTAGCATCGCAAACAGCCTTCAAAACTATTCGTCTTATTGTAACATTTGGTTGGGCAATTTATCCTATTGGCTATTTCCTCGCTTATTTAGGCGGTGGTACAAATGACAGTGAAACATTAAATATAGTTTATAATCTAGCAGATTTGGTAAACAAAGCAGCCTTTGGTCTCGCGATTTGGGTAGCGGCTATTAGCGACAGTGAATAAGCTATTACCTTAGTTATTTATACCCGATATGGATATAATGACCTCAGCCCTGAGTCGTCTTGAGTGGCGACTCAGGGCTTCTTTTTGTAATGATCCAATTTTAGCCAAATTATCTGACGATGACTATTTCTGGTCCGGGCAAAACATACGTGGAAAGATATGCTTAGATTTAGGTTATGCATACAACATACCTGAAGATATACTATTAGATATAGCTGCTTCAACGCAGTTATTGCATGATGCGAGTCTCATTCATGATGATCTTATCGATGAGGACTCGGAAAGAAGGGGTGTGTTGTCAATATGGAAAAAGTACGGTAAAGCAAAAGCCTTATTAATTGGTGACTTACTCATTGCAAAAGCATATGAAATTGTTGGTATCTCAAAGGCAGACCCAACCCTGAAAGTTTCTTGGATAAATGAGATCTCTTGCGCGATTCGCTCGGCAGTATCCGGAGCATCCTTAGAGCTTGATTTTAATAATAGTGAAGAAGCTTTAATTTTAAAAAATTATTATAGTATGGCTTCACTTAAAACTGGAGCCTTATTTGCATTACCTGCACGTTGTATAGCCCTTTTCGCACAACAAAAAATACATACAGCTTATTTGCATAAAATACTATTAAATATGGCAGTCGCTTATCAAATAAAAGATGATCAGTCCGATTTTTTATGTATTAAGACAGGTCGTAAGTTGTCATCTGATCTTAAAAATGGGCGACCTAACCTGTATAACTTATATGCTGAGTATAATATGTCTTCAGCAGAAATTTTTACTCAAATCCAAGATTACCATGATGATTTGGTTGCTCAATCAGTAAAGCTCTGTGAGTCGTTGCCAGAGAAAGTAAGACTACTTTTAGAAGATTTACTCTTTCCTATTGTAAGGCTTAAGCCAATAGCTTCTAATGACAAAGAAATACATGTCGGTCATCTATAGTTTAACTTGCACTATTTAGTTAATTTTCGAATTTAAATGTGTGCTTCAAAATGTCGTAAGGCGGTTATTGTAGGCGCTGGTTTTGGAGGTATCGCGACTGCTTTAAGACTTCGTAGACTTGGTTATCAAGTAACTGTTGTTGATAACAATCCGCAAGCAGGAGGGCGTGCTCAAGTGTATGAAATGAATGAATTTAAATTTGATGCTGGACCAACTGTAATTACAGCACCTTTTTTATTTGATGAATTATTTGATTTATATGGTAAAAAACGCTCTGACTACGTCGATTTTTTATCAGTTGAACCTTGGTATAGATTTGAATTTGCTGATGGTTCTAAGTTAGACTACGGTGGAAGTTTAGACGATACTATCGCAGAGATTGATCGTCTATCACCAGGAGAAGGAAAAGCATACAAGGATCTGGTCAAATTTTCTAAAAAGATTTTTAAGGTAGGTTTTGAGAAACTTTCCGATCAGCCATTTCATAATTTTTGGATAATGATAAGACAGATACCTGCTCTTATAGTACTGAAGAGTTATCTGTCTGTCTATTCTCTAGTGTCACTTTATTTAAAGGATGATCGATTGAGAAAGGCTTTTAGTATACATCCATTGCTTGTTGGCGGTAATCCCCTAAATACAACTTCAATATACTGCTTGATACATTACCTAGAGCGTAAGTGGGGAGTTTGGTTTCCGAGGGGAGGTACGGGATCATTGGTTGATGCTCTTGTAAAATTAATGAAGGAGGAGGGCATAGAGTTACGACTCAACTGTAGCGCTGATCAACTCATAGTTAAGGATGAATCAGCTGTGGGTATCGATTTAAAAGACGGTAAAAAAGTTCATGCAGACATAGTCGTTTTTGATGCTGACCCTGCAAAAGTATATCGTGATCTTATTGATCAAAAATATCGGCGCAAATGGACTAACTCCAGGATCGATAAACTGACTTACTCTATGGGTTTATTCGTTTGGTACTTCGGCACAAGTCGATCCTATCCTGACGTCAAGCATCACACCATAGTAATGGGCGATTCATTTAAGGAGTTACTGGAAGACATTTATGA
This sequence comes from Verrucomicrobiota bacterium, assembly GCA_036160955.1. Lineage (GTDB taxonomy): Bacteria > Verrucomicrobiota > Verrucomicrobiia > Opitutales > Coraliomargaritaceae. Next base: position 4,320 of record JAYYDJ010000079.1, read on the forward strand.
TCATAAAGTTCTTTCTGATGATTTGAGTTTATATCTACATCGTCCTACTGCTACAGACCCAACAATGGCTCCAGAAGGTTGTGATGCATTTTATGTACTTGCCCCAGTTCCGAATAAAAAAGCTAAGATTGATTGGCAAAAGGCAGGAGAATTGGTAAGGTTGCAAATTGAGAAGCAATTAGAAAATTCTCTTCTACCAGAGCTAAGTAAATATATTGAAGTCTCACACTATGTTAGCCCCGATGTTTTTGAGGATAAGTTCAATACTTTATGGGGATGCGGATTTTCGATTGCACCACTTTTTCGGCAGTCTGCTTGGTTTCGCTTTCACAATAAGTCTGAGGAACTTGAGAATCTTTACTTTTGCGGAGCAGGCACACATCCAGGCGCAGGTGTGCCAGGAGTTATTGCCTCTGCTCGGGTAATCGAAAAAATTGTTCCGCCAGCTAGAGGGGAGTCCTTGGATGATTTAAAGATATTATTTCGCTCTAAGAGTAGGACCTTTTCACTTGCTTCAATATTGTTACCAAAAAAGCAGGCAGACGCAGTTTTTCGCTTGTATTATGTATGTAGGACTCTCGATGACTGGGCTGATGACGGTCAAGGCGAACAGTTACTCCTAGCAATGGATGCATGGCAAAAAAACCAGCCGCATGCAGTTATAGACCAGTATAGATTTTTGCAATCTCGCTGGGGCTTAGACGGCAAATATTTAACCGAACTTATGCAAGCCATGCTTAAGGAGCAACAAGGGGTGAGGGTGCAATCAGAAAAGGAGTTACTTAAATATTGTCACGGAGTTGCTGGCACAATTGGTCTAATGCTGTGTCCAATTTTTGGCGTTAAAGATAAAAAAGCAATGTTACATGCTAATAATTTAGGAATTGCTATGCAATTAAGTAATATATGCAGAGATGTGCGAGAAGATGCTGAGAATGACAGGATTTATCTGCCCGCTGAGTTGCTTCCCTCTAAACTTAGTACCGAAGATTTAATATTAGGTAGCATCGATACACTAGAAGTGATTTCCACAGCTAAGGAACATCTACTGAAGATGGCTGATGATCTGTATATTAGTTCAAGCGCTGGTATTGACTACTTGCCCTGGAGGATGCGCATTGTTGTGCGCTGGGCGGCTAAAATGTACCGAGAAATTGGTACTTTGATTCGCTCAAGACCAAATCATTTCTACAAAAATCGTGCTGTAGTTAATTGGCCAAGAAAAATATTTTTTTTAATCCTATGTTTGGTCCGTTCGTTATACAAAAAGTAATTA
>JAYYDJ010000080.1:0-13229 GCA_036160955.1 Verrucomicrobiota bacterium
TGCTACAGCCTGTGAAAGCGCCTTATTTAGCTGATGAAGCTCTTGCTGCGTGGAAAGACGGCTAGATGCTACCTCTGGAATCTTACCTGTGTGCTCTCCTCCAGAATGCATATCCTCAAGAACAGGCTTTATTAAGGACGAAAAAGCGGTATAACATTGCGCGCAGCCTAAGCGTCCAGTACGGCGAAAATCGGCTGTCTCAAATCCACAGTCAGGACAAATTATGTGTTTATCGTTTAGACCAGGAGCCATTGCAGATTGAGTTAGCAAGTCGGCAAGCGAAAAACCCTCTGGGTTAGTGACCCCCTTTTTCTGAGCACATGCTTCGCACAAATCAACTTTATGAATCTTATTATTAACGATCTGCGTAAGATGAACTGTCGCTTCTTTATCACATAAAGAACACTTTAGATTTTTTGCCATTTTAGGAAATTTTGCAGATTATAAGAATATTTAAATAATTGAGTCAAACAGTCTCAAAAACGAGTATAAATTAAACATAATTTATGATAAATGCAAATACAGTGCCAATTGAGCAAGCTTGAGCACAAGTCATTGAATTTGACTATATTAAATATTAATTTAATCACATGCTTAAAAGTAACTTAAGCTGTTAGTCAAAGTCATCTAGTACAAATTAAGGGTGCACTCTTATTACCCAGTTTTCGTACAGCATAAAAACTTACAACATCATACCGTCCTTACAGACGAGTTTGCGAAAACGCTTTAAAAATTTTGCAGTAATTGGCCCAGGTTTACCGCAACCAATTGGACGTGCATCCACCTCTACAATAGGAATTATTTCCGCTGCTGTGCCAGTTAAAAACAGTTCGTCCGCCACCCAAATGTCATAACGAGTAAGAGTTGCTTCCCGCCACGTTATACCTAGATCATCGGCAATCGATAGAACAGTACTGCGCGTAATACCTTTCAATGCTCCTGCACTAGAAGCAGGCGTCATTAACTCTCCTTTGTGGATAACGAAAATGTTATCACCAGTACACTCGGCCACGTATCCTTGGTCGTTAAGCATTATGGCTTCATGGTAACCAAGGTGTTGCGCCTCAATTTTTGCTAATATATTATTTAAGTAATTGAGCGATTTAACAGTTGGTGGGAGCGCTGCAGCATTACAGCGCCGAGTTGGAACAGTAATTATATTAAGACCGTTATCATAAAATTCCTGTGGGTACAATTGAATAGTATCTGCAATAATTATCAGTTGCGGCTGGTCACAATTTTTTATGGACAAGCCAAGACTGCCTACTCCGCGAGTAACTACCAAGCGGATATATCCGTCTGTTAAATCATTCGCGCGGCAAGTCTCACAGACTGCTTCCGCAATATCTTTTCGAGTCCAAGGTAAGTTCAACATAATCGCCTTCGCCGAATACTCGAGACGCTCTAAGTGTTCATCTAACTTAAAAATACAACTATCATAAAGGCGAATGCCCTCAAATATACCATCGCCGTAGAGCAGCCCGTGGTCATAAACAGATATCTTTGCCTCGTCACTATCCACTAGCTGGTTATTTAAGTAAATTTTCATAAAATTAAGTTATACGTATTCTTAGGCTATCGATGGATCGCAGTCTACTATTAAAATTACTAACCTTGCTGGAATTGTAATTGCAAGTTTTCGACAATGCTGGGATCTGCCAATGTACTTGTATTTCCGAGTTCACGACCTTCGGCGATATCACGAAGCAGGCGTCTCATAATCTTACCCGAACGAGTTTTTGGAAGGTCGGATGAAAATAAGATACGTTCGGGACGTGCAAACTTACCAATACTTTTGTCTACCATAGACACTAATTGATTTCGTAAATCATCACTGCAATCTTGTCCTTCTATGACGGTAACAAAAGCAATTAACCCCTGGCCTTTAATTTCGTGAGGCACGCCCACTACGGCCGATTCAGCAACTGCAGCATGTTCTACAAAAACACTTTCCAGCTCCGCAGTACCTATGCGGTGACCGGATACATTAACAACATCATCGACTCTCCCCAATATCCAAATATACCCATCTTCATCCATGCGCGCACCGTCACCTGGAAAATAGTATTGTCCGCCCCACTTGCACCAATAGGCGCTTTCATAGCGCTGCTTATCACCATAAATTCCACGCATCATACCAGGCCAAGGTTTTTTAATAGCAAGAATACCTGCTTCCACTGATTCTCCATCATCATTGAGAACATCCGCATCAATACCAAAAAATGGCAATGTTGCGCAACCAGGCTTGGTTGGCGTTGCACCTGGAAGTGGAGTCAACATATGCCCACCAGTCTCGGTTTGCCACCAAGTATCCACAATCGGGCATCGCTCTGCTCCAATTACAGTATGGTACCACATCCAAGCTTCAGGATTGATCGGTTCTCCTACCGTGCCCAATAATCGCAGTGAGGATAAATCCTTTTTTGTAACCCAATCATCGCCCCATTTCATAAATGCACGAATTGCTGTAGGCGCTGTGTAAAAAATAGAAACTTTGTAGTTTTCAATGATTTCCCAAAATCTGCCCTCATCCGGAAAATTAGGTGCGCCCTCATACATCACTTGCGTGGTACAATTTTGCAAGATTCCATACACAATATAAGTGTGACCGGTAATCCAACCGACATCAGCAGTGCACCAGTAGACATCATCTGACTGCAAATCGAATGTATATTTAGCCGTCAGGTAGCTGAAAACTTGATATCCTGCAGTTGTATGCATGATCCCTTTCGGCTTACCAGTAGTACCACTGGTATACAATAAAAAGAGTAGATCCTCTGCTTCCATTTCTTCAGCAGGGCAGACAGCATCCACCTCAGTAGAAACGTCATTATAAAAAACATCACGTTTATTTTGCATCGGGCAATCGATTGCTTCATCGCCTCCACGTTCAACCACTAGCACATGATGAACGCATCCACAGTCCTGCAGACCTGCGTCCACAATCTTCTTTAATTCAAGAATCTTACCTCGCCGATAACCACCATCTGCAGTAATTACCAAGCTGGTTTGACTATCTAAAACCCGATCACGAATCGAATCAGAGGAGAACCCTGCAAAAATCACGGAGTGAACAGCTCCAATGCGTGCGCAAGCTAACAAGGCAACAGCTAATTCCGGAACCATTGGCAAATAGATAGCAACTCGGTCACCCTTTTGAACGCCAAGTCGCTTTAATACATTCGCAAAGCGCGAGACTTCGCTTAATAAATCTGCATAGGTTAGTACTCTTTTATCGCCGGGCTCTCCTTCCCACAGAATAGCTGTTTTGTCTCCACGTCCATCAGTCACATGACGATCTAAACAATTGTAAGATAAATTAGTGCGAGATCCATCAAACCATTTATAAAAAGGCTGACTACTATCGTCTAATACAGTGTCCCAAGGCTTAAACCAATGCAAATCCTCAGCTACTTCAGCCCAATAGGCCTGAGGATCTTGAATGCTTTTTTTATACTTTTTAAGGTAACAATCCATACTGCCTATATGGGCGTTTGTAGCAAAGCTAGCAGCAGGCGAAAATTTACGATTTTCGTTAGAGATTGATTCGTATGTGTTGGTATTAGACATAGTGTGTTAAAGTAAAGAACGAGTAAAATGGGCACCGGAAATTCGCACAAGTAAGTAACGAATAAAGCCTAGGAATAAGGTCAATTTAAAACCCAAATAGTAAAGATTGTTCGCAACGATTTTGAATCCTGTTGACAAGGATCAAGTGCGCTCCCATTTAAACCAATTCTTTTGCGTGTATTCACGCCAAAATAATGGACAATTTTGCAGATCAGTGTCTAGACATGGCTCGTTCAATTCTGGGCCATAACTTAGAATCAATAAGTGAAAAGGGTATTATTGCTCCTTTTTCCGACGAAAGTTCTCGCTACGACGAACCAGGCCACGCAGTCCTAGCAATCGGCGAGTATTTCAGAGCAACAAATGATGACAACTTGGGGGGCTACGACCTTATAGATCTGGCAGCTCGCTGTATTACAGCGCAAGCATTTACCGAAGAAAAATTAGAAAATGGACTCGCCTATACAGCCTTAGGACTTCTCTCGTTCGGACCGTCAAAGGACAGAAACCCAGTATGGGAGCGCTTAATGGACCCTACTCGGGATCAACTAGACAAACAACTGCTCGAGCGCAGTGATTACGAAAATCACTTTCAAAGTTTTAATATAGCTAAAGCAGTGACTCGTTTTAGCCTAGGGCTTTCTAAAAAGGATGAAACCGGGCGCTTAATTGATCGCTTTATTGAACGCATCGAAACGAACTCTAGTGGAGGATACTTAGACGATGCTGGTGGGAGCGAATCTAGATTAGGTGGATGCTTTGATGTTTATGGAGTAATGAGTTTTGTGTTTATACGTCAAGCCCTGCAACTGCACGCCAATGTAAACTTACGTGAGCGCAAACTACCAAGCCTTAGAACACACTCAGAAAAATATTTGAAGCTACTACCAGATATGGTTCGCCAAGATGGTACTGGCTTTGCTTATGGTCGCTCTATAGGCGCCTATGGTCAGATGCACTGCATCAGCTTAATCCTTCAAGCGCTAAGAGATGATTGGATAGCTCCTACTCAGCGCGATCTGTATCTAGACACAGTGCGCCGCTTGTTCGTAAACTTCTTTGCTACGTATCTAGATCAAGAACATGGATACTTAGTCATTCGTGACGAGCAACGAAGCACTGTTCCCTATCACACTACAAGGATGGCAAACTTTGACGCAGCCCGGTATTTATGCCAATGGTCGAGGCTGGCCCGAGCAACAGGCGGAAGTTCAGCACCTTCAGCTGTTGTTCCTGCGCGTAAGGTCGGTAGATTTGTTAGTTTTGATAAATCCCATCGCAAGGAACAAGGACTCTTTCTTTACCAAGATGCCGACAGTGGACTCGCCTTCCAATTACCTCTGATTGGAAGTGCCCCGCAAGGTCGCAATAAGTCAGATAGCTTAGCCTTCCCTCACTCACCCGGTATCTTTGACTGGCCAGTGGATCGCTATCTTCCTATCATGCTACCAGAGCTAACTTTTGGTAAATCTGTGATCCTTCCATCCTTTTATGGTAAAAACTGCACGACCAGTATAGGACTTCGTAATTCTTTAGTATTTAAATACGATCAACCGGAACTTATTACTACGGATGAAAATTTCGTGAATGGACTAGGGAGCTGTAAAGTAACTTGGACCTTCCAGGGCAGTAAAATAAATTGTGAATTCTGCTTTAGTGTTAAACAGCAAGTTCAGCTGGATCGTATGCGCTATATTATGCCTATAGCAGCCCCACACAGCCAATATAGGGTCAGTACGACCCCTACACTTGGAACGGAGGGTCACCGCACAAGTGTAATAAAGGATGATTTTCAAGCGCAGTGGAAAGAACTAGATACAGTTACAAATGATCCAAGTTTGCGCACCTATTACGGGAATATGCACTACCTGCAAATTCTTGAGCGCAATTACCCTCTCATAATGCGTCCTGCAGTACAATATCGCCTAGCCTTATCTTTTGAGCCAGATATTGCTTTTGCAGATGAATAAATTTTAATATTTCACTGTTGTAACACTCTGATAAAATGTACCATCTATTTTATCAATTGCATCAAGACCCTTTGTTTCCTATAACCTAAACTCGTATCGCGTAAGAATGTTATCCACTCGCATTATACCATGCTTGGATGTTCATGGTGGAAGAGTTGTTAAGGGAGTCAACTTTGTCGACTTAGTCGACGCGGGCGATCCAGTAGAACAGGCAAAAGCATACGAACAGCAAGGAGCTGACGAACTTGTTTTTTTAGATATCACTGCATCGAGTGATCAGCGAGGGATTATGCATGAAGTCGTTCAACGTACCGCAACAGAGTGCTTCATGCCGCTTACCGTAGGAGGCGGACTACGCAATGTAGACGACATTCGCGACATGCTGAATGCTGGGGCGGACAAAGTTAGCTTAAATACTGCTGCTATACTCGATCCAAATCTAGTACTAGAGGCTTCTAAAAAGTTCGGCAATCAATGCATTGTTATAGCAATTGATGCGAAACGTAATGCTTACTCCAATGGTTGGGAGATCTACACACACGGAGGACGTAATCCGACTGGTCAAGACGCGGTAGAGTGGGCGCAAAAAGTCGTTCGGTTCGGAGCAGGTGAAATTTTATTAACGAGTATGAATACCGATGGCACGAAAGATGGTTACGATATAGCCCTCACACGTGCCATTAGCGAAGCTGTAGAAGTCCCAGTAATCGCATCTGGTGGAGCTGGGACACTTGATCATTTAGCAGACGCAGTTACTAAAGGTAAAGCAAGCGCAGTGCTCGCAGCTTCAATTTTTCACTTTGGTACGTATACAATTAATCAAGCGAAAGCCCACTTAAAAGAGCGCGGAATTCCTGTAAGACTATAAATAATCTCAATGGGTTCGCACAATTATGTAATGTTCTCTTTTACTCGTAAGCGTAGCGGTGATGAAGTTATTTTTCTCTACAATTATTTAGGGTGAGCACTCCTTCTATTATTGACTGTCACACGCACTGCTTTTCAGCCGATCTGTGGGAGGATCCGCGAACTTGGGCGAAGCATAATAATGAACCTCATTGGTGTGAATTAGTAGCGCCTAAATCGAAGCCCTCCATCCAAGGTTGGGCTAGCGCGGATGATCATGTAGCAGCAATGGATAAGGCTGCAGTAAAAAAGTCTGTTTTACTAGGCTGGTACTGGGAACAAGAAAAAAACTGCCGCTGGCAAAATGACGTGATTGCTAGTTGGGTCAAAAAGCACCCAGCACGGTTTATTGGCTACGCAGCTATTCAACCAAACACATCTTCAGTCGCAGTAATCGATCAACTAGAATACGCCAAAAGCTTAGGCCTAAGTGGTGTTGGAGAGTTACATATGGGCGTCCAAGGCTTTAACTCAAATCATGCCGGGTGGATTACACTAGCTGATTGGTGTTGCAGTCATCATTGGCCCATCAACCTACATGTAACTGATGCGGCAGGATCGAAGCAAATTGGTAGTTCCCCTACTGCGCTTAATGAATTTATCGCTTTCGCGGAAGGTCACCCAGAACTATGCATGATACTTGCGCACTGGGGTGGCGGACTTGCATTTTATGAACACAATCCAAGCATTAGAAAAATACTAAAAAATGTGTTCTATGACTGCGCTGCAAGTCCCCTGCTATACGACCCATCAATTTTTCGTAGCATTATTGAAAGCGCAGGGTCTCACAAAATTTTGTTTGGTTCTGATTACCCACTAAGAGTATATCCTAAATTACAAAAGACGCCTAAAATGACCGAATTTATTCAATCAATACAATCAGATGCGCAATTAACCAAGACTGAATTATCTTCGTTATTTTACCAAAACTTCAAAGACTTAACTATTCCATCCTAAAGTATGGAAACCTATTTAGATTTTAAGTAGGTCACCGCTTCGTGTTGAATATTATCGAATGAACCATTCGTAAAAAATACGAGTAATCCATTAGAATTTGTATTCAGTTCGTCTTTTAGCGAATCCAGTAATTGCTGATTACTCGAAAAAGATGCTGCATTTCGTCCTTTTATCATTAAAGCCTGCGCCATAGTATACGTATTTAATCGATTCGATTCTTTAATTTTCTCTGCTCGGTATACAGCACCTAAGAAGATAGTATCTGCTTGGCTTAGCGCAGCAGTGAAAGCATCCTGGAAAATAGCTGTAATCGCGGTATTACTTCGGGGTTCGAAACAGGCGTATAGTTGCCGTGATGGATATGCTGATCGAAGTGCTTGAATTGCCCCATTTATTGCGGTCGGATGATGTGCAAAATCTTCAACAATGACCCAATCATCACTGAAGAGCAGTACGTCTTGCCTGCGCTCGACTCCATTAAACTCAGATAACTTATCTAAAGAATAAGCAGTCGGGTCGTTGTATCCACTTCCCAGAGCTGCTGCGAGGCCAGCCATAGCGGCGTTACGCGCATTAAAAAAACCATGTATCGACCAGTTAATCTGCGCCCAATGTACGCCTCTCCAGTATAGCTCAAAAGTAGAGCCTTCAGGGCCGTCCACAAAGTCACTCAGAATTAAATCATTATCAGGACCCTCTCCAACTCGGATTACCTGCGTCCATGGTGCAGGCAAAAGTGCAGTCACATTTTCGTCATCACCATTGATTAACACATAACCATGGCTCGGTATAATTCGTAATAAATGCTGAAAACTTCTTTGGAGGTCCTCTAAATCACGAAAGATATCGGCATGATCAAATTCAAGGTTACCTAGTATCGCAATTTGTGGACGGTAATGGATAAATTTGCTTCGCTTATCAAAAAAAGCACTATCGTACTCATCTCCCTCAATCACAAAAGTTGATCCTTCGCCTAGTTTCGCTCCGGAGTGTAAATCGTTTGGAACACCGCCAATAAGCCATCCTGGATCAGCACCAGAGCGTTCCAATAAAAAAGCTGCTAAGGTGGCGGTTGTTGTTTTTCCATGCGTACCGGTTACCACAATCGATTGGCGATTCTTTAAAAGATTATCACAAAAAAGCTGCGGTAACGATCCATAATCAAGTTTTGATTGATTCAGTAACCATTCTACTTCCTCATTACCTCTACTGATTGCATTGCCGACGACGACATGATCTATCTCTAGGTTAGATAAGCGCTCAGCACTAAACCCTTCAAATACTTCAATTTCTGCCTGCGCTAACACTTCCGACATCGGCGGATATATTCCTGTATCGGAGCCACACACAACATGCCCCTGCGTTTTGAGTAAACATGCAGCATTACCCATAGCAGTGCCACAGATACCCATAAAATAAAATCGCATTATTGTTCATCACTTCCGAATTAAAAAATTTCAAGCGGTAACTGATCGCTAAGCATTAGTACCATGGCTAAAACCTATAAAATACCTTTACCTCCTATACGAATTTCTGTGAACTTTCCGAGATGGCAGATACAGCTCTACTAAATCTACTGGTTATTGGTTCTGGAGGTCGTGAGCATGCACTCATTCAAAAGTGCCTACAAAGCCCACTAGCGAAACGAGTCATTGCTGCCCCTGGTAACGGCGGCATAGCAAAACAAGTAGATTGCTATGATGTGGCTGTTGAAGCGATTGATAAAATCGTAACTTTAGCGGCTAGTGAATCAATCGATTTAGTCATAGTTGGTCCTGAAGTACCTCTTAGCCTTGGGCTAGTGGATGCCTTGCAACATGCTGGAATAGCTGCTTACGGGCCTAATAGTGCCGGTGCAGAACTGGAAGCCAACAAGGCATATTGTAAGGACTTTTTCGCAAGACATGCAATTCCTACCGCTGCATATGCAAAATTTACTTCGCTTAAACCTGCATTAGATTATCTAAAGGACCATCCTGCCCCCATTGTCATTAAAGCGAGTGGTCTAGCAGCCGGTAAAGGAGTCATAATGGCTGAGAATCAAGAGCAGGCAAAGAATGCAGTAAAGGATATGCTTGAGGGCGGCGCTTTTGGTTCCAGCGGTAACGAAATTGTAATTGAAGAAACCTTATACGGCGAAGAAGTGTCCATACATGCAATTGTATCTGGAGAAAGTTTTGTGTGCCTACCACAAAGCCAAGACCACAAGCGTGCAGGTGAAGGGGACACGGGTCTTAACACGGGCGGAATGGGAGCGTATACTCCGACAAGTGCTATCAACGCAGAATTACAACAGCAAATCGAGGCAACAGTAATACGTCCGACTTTAGCCGGACTAAAAGCAGATGGTATCGACTTTCGAGGCACACTCTACGCTGGCTTAATGCTTACAAAAAACGGCCCAAAAGTACTTGAGTATAATGTACGTTTTGGAGATCCAGAAACACAGGTTCTATTGCCTATGATTGAGGACGATATCGTCCCGATCTTGCTGGCTTCAGCAAAAGGTGAAACATTACCAGAGAAATTAAAGTTCCATGAAGGCGCCGCTATTGTAGTCGTTCTCGCTGCTGACGGGTACCCTGGCAGTTATACTAAAGGTGAAAAAATTACCTATCCTAAATCACTCCCTGAGCGCACTGCTATCGTACATGCAGGCACGAAGCGTACTAGCAGTGGGGCAATTATTACAGACGGTGGCCGCGTCTTAGGTGTTAGCGCGCAAGCAGAAAGTTTAGAAAAAGCAGCTAAGATAGCCTACTCAGTGTGTGATCAGGTACAATTTGAGAGCAAATATTTACGCCGCGATATTGCTCATCAAGAGCTCAATCGAGGTATGCATAAATCGTCAATTGTGTTTTCAGAAACTAACAAATTAGTTATTACTCTTTGTACTGGCAACACTTGCCGCAGCCCAATGGCGGAGCGATTACTGCAACATGCTCTAGACTCGAAAGAAGATTCGCTTGATACATTTACTGTTGTATCCGCAGGAGTTTCTGCAGGTAATGGTAACGCCGCCTCCAAAAATTCTATGGATGCGTTAAAACGTTTAGGAATCGATCTGAGTGATCATTGTAGTCAACCGTTAACCGATGACTTGCTAAGACAAGCCTACGCAGTGTTTGCGATGACAGAAGCACATCTATATGCGCTTCATTCTTACTATTCTGTAATACCAAAACGCGTACACTTATTTCGAGAATTTATCAACGATACAGCAAATAGAGAAATTCCAGATCCATTTGGCCAAAATATTCAAGCCTACAGTCAATGCCTGGACTCGATGTCAGAAGCTGTGCCATCAATTATAGAGTATTTAAGAAGTGAAGGCACGACCAACAGTTAAGGAACCCGCTAGAGTTAAAATAGCGATGTTTCAGTACAGATTAAACTGTGGCTAAATAAAGTACAAGACGAGGTGCAAACAACAACATGCTGCGAGCGCAGCTGCTAGATCATCGACTACGCACCCAATTCCACCTGGTAAATTTTGCAATCGTACGATTCCAAATGGCTTTATGATATCAAAAATGCGAAATAAAATAAACCCAGCTAATAAAACTGGCCATCCACCATGCTCTCCAACCAAACCAGCACTGCCTCCCATTCCAAAAAACACCAGCGGCATAGCAATACACTCATCGAGCACAATCATGCCAGGGTCACGCATCTGTAAGCGACTCTCCGCAGCATCACAAATTGCCATAGCTAAATAACTAAAAATTGAGATAAGCAGCAGAAATTCTATCGGGCCAACTGCTTCGAATAGCACGGCATAAAGAAGTAAGCCTGCGATACTACCAACTGTACCAGGAGCATTTTTTACACGACCAATGGGTCCAAGCGTGGCTAAATTAACGATTAAGCGCGTGGATAAAAACTGGGTCCAAAAGAAGTTCAGGCGCATGATAGCTCAGTTGTCATTGTCAGACTCTTGCCCAGAAAAAACCGTCCAATATTTAATCATATACGAAGTACCCGATGATACAGTTAACACAGTCGCCAAAATGAAAAACAGTAAGCCTGCTAAATGAATGCATTCACCAACGACTGGAGGAATACAGGAACTAAAGTCATTTTGAAGCGCGATAGTAGAAAGTAAAAGCGCCGCTGCAATGATCTGAGATACTGTTTTGTGCTTACCAGATTTTTCTGCGGCAAGTACTATACCTGAGCTTGCTGCGACAAGGCGTAGACCAGTAATTAAGAATTCACGGCTTAACATAAGGAGAAGTAAAAATAAGCCCCACCCTTTGTAGTCCCATTGCTGAGGAAGCACATCGAGTACTAGCAAAGCAATAAAAAGCCCCACCATAAAAACTTTGTCCGTTAATGCATCCATTAGCTTACCAAAATTCGAAACGAGTCCTTGCTTACGTGCCACATACCCATCTGCCCAATCAGTTAATGCACCGACAATAAATAGTACCAATGCACCGGTGCTCGCACCCTTCACGGGATCTTCTCCGCTAGAAAGCATCAGTAGCGCAGCAATACCAAAAAGTAATGGTATGCGAGATAAGGTAAGTAAATTAGGTAAATTCACATTTTCTATAGTGGCGACAGTATGTTCGCTGCGCTAGCATAAAAACAACTACCAAACAGACACTGTTCAATCACAACTAGTTTCTATGATTCAAGCGTGCAATCATTAAAGTAAGCGTTACATTGATGGTCGATACAAATGGCAACCTCCAAAAAAATACGCCTAGATGAGCTACTAGTTGAGCAAGGTTTAACCGATACGCGCACTCAAGCAAAAGCACTGATTCTTGCAGGAAAAGTACTCTGTGGTACCGAGCGGATGGATAAACCAGGGCGCAGTGTTTCTAAAAACACCAATCTAACCGTGCAGCAACCACCCCGCTTCGTCAGTCGCGGCGGTGAAAAATTGGAAGGATTTTTAGACAAGTTTTGTATCGATGTACAAGGCGTACATCTGCTTGACGTCGGCGCCTCTACAGGCGGATTTACCGATTGCTGCTTACAGCGTGGAGCGTCTCAAGCGACTTGTGTGGATGTTGGCCGCGCTCAATTACACAATAAACTCATTCAAGATGCGCGCGTCACCAACATCGAGAAAACCAATGCACGGCATCTTACGCGTGGTTCTTTACCGTTCGATTATTATCCACTTATAGTCATGGACTTGTCCTTTATCTCTCTAACCAAAGTACTACCAGCAGTGTGGAATTTTTGCGCAACAGGTGGTCACTTAATTGCGCTTATAAAGCCACAATTTGAAGCACAAAAATCAGAAGTCGACGCAGGAAAGGGGGTCATACGTGATGAGGCAATTCATGAGCGCGTCGTCCAAGAGATTCAAAGCTTTGCTTATAATGAGCTTACTGGAGCGCAATTAATTGGTACCATGGTGTCACCCATCAAGGGAACTGATGGGAATTTAGAATTTTTAATTGGGTTACAAAAGCGTAGCTAAAATATATTTACGGCAAAGATAAATGAAACATGCAGACACAAAAAAGCCGCCCTGTAGCTACAAGCAACTAGAACGGCACTTTTGATAAAAATTAGGTGCTTCTACTTGGATTCGTACAGGCGCTTTTCCTTTACTTGGTTTGCTGCCTTACCGATACGATCACGCAGATAATACATGCGCGCACGCATAGTGACCGACTCGCGGTCGATTTCGACCTTTTCGATCGATGGGCTATGCCCAGGAAATACTTTTTCAACGCCTACACCGGACGCGATACGGCGCACAGTAAAGGTTTCTGCTATGCCACCACCCTTGCGAGCGATCACGATACCAGCAAAAATCTGGATACGCGTCTTACTGCCCTCTTGCACTTTAAGGTGCAC
>JAYYDJ010000081.1:0-4757 GCA_036160955.1 Verrucomicrobiota bacterium
GGAGCAACATAACTAATAAGTACACGCTCGCGAATTTTAAGTGATGTACCCCAAGCAGAAGCAATGATACTTAATGGACGTACGAATACTATTACCGACAATAATACCCAACCACCTCCTAAATCAAAGAATTTTTCGAACTGGTCAATTCTCAAGCGCGATACAAGCAGCAAGAACAGTAGACCAATTAACAAATCGACAATTTCTGCCTTAAATGCCTTGATTTCACGAAGCTGCCGGGGCTTTTTAAGACCTACAATAAGCCCTGCCACTGTAACTGCTAATAACCCAGCTTCCGGACGTATGAGCTCAGTTAAACCAAAAATAAGCATCGCGCTAGCTAGAGCAAATGCATTCACAATGTTGTCTGGGACCAAACTGCGATCCATTGCAAAATATATGCCATAGCCTCCGATACCTCCTATTGCAGCACCACTAATGATTCGAATTAAGAAATTTGGAATGGCGACAGTGCCACCACCTTCAACGACCCATTCGTAGCATAAAATAGCTACAAAGACTCCGATAGAATCGATCAAAACAGCTTCCCAGTGCAAGATACTTCCTAAGCGTTGTTGTATGCGAATACGTCGTAGTAGTGGAACGATTACAGTAGGACCTGTGACAATAATAAGGCTACCCATGAGCAACGCCATAGAAGGCGACGTATCAAAAATAAAGAAGACAGTAAGTGCTGATCCAATCCAAGTAATTAATACGCCAACTGTTAAAAGGCGGCGTATTACTGTTGAAGTTTGACTAAAGCCTTTTAGATCAAGGGTAAGTCCACCTTCAAATAATATAAGTGCGACTGCTAGGGAGACAATGAGAGGTAAAAAATTACCCAGCGCGTCTGCATTAAGGATGCCTAATCCTTCAGCTCCAAATGCAAAACCACCTAGCAAAAGTAGTACTATAGTCGGCAAGTGTAAGCGCCTAGCCAGTACTGTTAAAAAACAGCCTGCCGCGACAGCTAAGCAAAGTGACCAAAGAGCATTTTGACTATCGAGTGCTGCTAAACTAAGCATCTATACTTGATATTACTAATTTATAGTGAATGCCTATGGCATAAAAAAGTCACTCCTCAATCTCGTGACACATTCCTAAAGCAGGGGATACTTCACTCGTTTTACCAATAATTTCAGCGGGTACGCCTGCGACACTTGTATATGCTGGCACATCTTTTAGTACGACGCTACCAGCTCCAACCTTTGCGCATTCGCCGATTACGACATTTCCCAAAACTTTTGCGCCAGCACCAAGCAAGACACCAGAGCGTACTTTGGGGTGACTGTCACCTCGATCTTTACCTGTGCCACCTAAAGTAACCTCATGTAAAATAGAGACATTTTTTTCAATTACTGTTGTTTCACCGGCGACAAACCCAGTTGCATGATCAAGGAGAATACCACTGGCAATTTTTGCTGCTGGGTGTATATCGACTGCAAATGTCTCTGCTACAAGGCTTTGCAAGTAGAGTGCTAATTCACGCCTATCATGCCGCCAAAGATAGTGAGCGACTCGATAGCAAATTAAAGCCTGGAAGCCTTTAAAGTAGAGCAGGGGTGTGAGTACATCGAGACACGCGGGATCACGATCACAGACTGCCTGCATGTCACAAGCAATTTGTCCTAATATATCAGGCTCGCCGGTAAAAGCTTCTAAGAAAGTAGCGTGTAATACTTCAACTGATGCTCCATGATTAGCGAGTTTACGGGTACTTCGATACGCGATGCACTCAGCAAAAGAACCACGCTCTAGGACTGATTCGTTGCACAGTGCTGTCAAACTTGGTTCACGATCGATAGTCGCGGACGCCTGTTCACGCAACATTTCCCAGTACTTATTAATACATATTGTATTCATAAATAAACATTAAAGTGTATGGAACTCTATAACCACAATTATATTAATGTAAAATCAAAGGTTTCTTGCAAACCTAATGCGATAATCTTAAAATATTAATTAGTTTTTGTATACTTGCATATGTATAATTGTACTAACTATAACTAACATTTGATGAGTATTTTATTAGTTTATTAATTATATATAAAAAAGTATGAGTAAGGGATTACTTTTCTCTGGACAAGGAGCACAAACTGTTGGAATGGGGCATTCGCTCTACAAAAACTCTCAGATTGCTAGGGACTTATACGATCGGGCAGATGACATTTTGGGCTGGAACTTCAAAAGTGTATGTTTTGATGGTCCAGAGTCCTCTCTTAAAGAAACAAAAGCCTGCCAGCCAGCGCTTTATGTGCATGGTTATGCTTTATTTTCCATCTTGCTGGACAGCGGACATTTAGAAGACTTAACTGCCGTCTTAGGTCTTAGTCTTGGTGAATTAACTGCACTTGCAGTCGCAGATGTATATGACTTTGAAACTGGCTTGCGCTTAGTTGCCGAGAGAGGTCGTCTCATGCAACTAGCCTGCGATGCAACTGAAGGTGGAATGGCTGCAGTAATTGGAGGAACTACAGAGGAAGTAAAAATATTTTGCGATGAATTTGATATCGAAATAGCTAATCTTAACTGTCCAGGACAAATTGTTATTTCTGGTAACAAGCACAAAATAATAGAAGCTGTTGCTGCATCAAAAGGACGTTTTAAACTATGTAAACTACTCAATGTAGCAGGCGCTTATCATAGTAAACTCATGCAATCCGCAAGTGATGCATTTGCTGCGTTTATCAGAAATATTAATTTTAATCCTCCAAAGTTTGCAGCTTATACCAATGTGACTGGATGTCGCGTTACATCTGAGCAAGTAATTAAGGATGCACTAGTTAAACAAATTGTATCTTCTGTCCGCTTTGAAGATTGCTTACGCAATGCTGCAAATGATCATACATTAACAGAACTATTCGAGTGTGGACCTGGTAAAGTACTTACAGGGTTTGCGAAACGTATCGATAAATCTTTGAAAGTCTCACCTTTTTCTGAGTACGAAGAATTGCCTTTGTGACCATTCTTAAGGTCCTATTTAGCCGCATTACTGCACCCCTCAGGTCGATGTAGCAAACATACATTCAAGCAATTAAGATCCATGGTTGATTTTTACAAAAGTGACGTGATGTTACTGATTTCGCATTCTTAATATGACCGATCTTAATAATACTCGAAACTTTTGTATCATTGCTCATGTAGATCATGGTAAAACGACTCTATCGGATCGAATATTAGAGCTTACTCAAACAGTAGAGGTGCGAGAGATGAAGGACCAACTTCTTGATTCTATGGATCTTGAACGTGAGCGTGGTATCACTATAAAAAGTCACCCTGTTTCAATGATTTACACAGCAAAAGATGGCGAGGACTATACTTTTAATTTGATCGATACTCCTGGTCATGTGGATTTTTCATATGAAGTATCGCGCAGTCTGACTGCTTGCGAGGGTGCGATGTTACTAATTGATGCAGCTCAGGGAATTGAAGCGCAAACAGTCGCCAATGCTCAATTAGCAATTGAGCAAGGACTAGAGATCATACCAGTAATTAATAAGGTGGATCTTCCAGGCGCAGATATTCCTGCTATTCAACAGCAGTTAGAAGATGTGTTAGCCATACCTGCAGAGGAAGCAGTTCTCACAAGTGGTAAAACTGGATTAGGCATAGATAATTTAATGGAGGCAGCAGTCACGCGAATGCCAAAACCACGCTGGGCAGATATTAGAGGCTTACGCGTGCTCATATTTGACTGCGTCTATGATGCATATAAGGGAGTCATTTGCTACGTACGTGTGTTCTCTGGAAACGTGCAGCCATCCGATCAAATTCTAATGATGAGCGATGGTCGAAAATCCCAAGTTAAAGAGGTGGGTAAGTTTTCTCCACAAATGAGTAAGTTAAAGAATCTTCAAGCAGGTGATGTCGGCTATATTGTGACTAACATACGCGACGTAGCCGACATCAAGCTCGGGGACACTATAACACATTCCAATTCCCCAGCAGATGACATGCTTCCAGGATATAAAGAAGTGAGTCCTTTGGTTTTTAGTGGCATTTATCCAATAGATACCAGTGATTATAATAAACTTAAGGCATCGATGGGTAAATTACGTTTGAATGATGCCGCCTTCGTCTATCAGTCAGAAAACTCAGTAGCTCTGGGCTTTGGCTTTCGCTGTGGTTTTTTGGGTTTACTGCATATGGAAATAATTCAAGAGCGAATACGGCGTGAATATGACCTAGACGTAATTTCCACTTATCCCAGTGTGGTTTATATCGTGAGGAAAACAAACGGAGAAGTAATCGAAGTACATAACCCAATTCATTTGCCAGATTCTGCAGAAATAGAGTCGATTGCAGAACCTTTTATCAAGGCGTCTATTCACATTCCAAGCACATCTATAGGAGATGTACTTGCCTTGATGAGTGAAAAGCGTGGAGTATGCGAACACACCGAAACCATAGACAATAATCGAGTGATGTTAGTATGTCGTGTACCACTTAACGAAATATTGGTAGACTTTAATGATCGCTTGAAAAGCGTGACGCATGGGTACGGCTCAATGGACTATGAAATGGATGGTTACGATTTGGGCAAATTGTGCCGCTTGGATTTACTCGTTAATCAAGAACAAATTGACGCTTTTTCCTCGATTGTTCATATCGATAAGGCAGAGGGTAGGGGGCGAGCTTTGTGCGAGCGCTTAAAGGAAATTTTACCTCGCCAAATGTTTAAGATTGCAATTCAAGCAGCAGTTGGAGGTAAGGTGGTGGCACGAGAAACAATGAGTGCGTATCGCAAAGATGTC
>JAYYDJ010000082.1:0-9492 GCA_036160955.1 Verrucomicrobiota bacterium
ATTGGGGGAGTTGAAAAATTACTGGCTGTGCGCAAAACAAGTAATCGATTAAAGTCGACCTTTCCAGTCTTAGCGACCCTTTGCAATGCAGTCGCAGTGCCACTGTCTTCCATGTTCGACATAACGAAATTACTTTCGCCATTCGTGTGTAATTTCATCCAATCATTTGCCCAATCATTCAGCGCGAATCCGTGCCAATATGTGGATGACGAAAGAGAGCCCCCGATCATCACAAAAGGTGGCTTTATTGCATTTGGGTAATCTGCATAGATCTCACTAAATTCCTGGATGGCTTGGTTCTCGGGCAGGGGGAAGTCTTTGGTCAAATCGTATGCCCACTCAACCAATACTTCATTTAGCTTAAACTTAACCACATCAACCTGCCATCCCCCATCTAATGTATTTGGCTGTTTGGCGCCTAAAGCGATATACCCGTAAGGCCAGTCCTCTGGTATCTCGCGTGAATCAATTTCTTTAGCAAGGTCTGCATCAACAATCCACTTTGCCCATGCAGCGCTACCCAAGGAAGCATCCTCTGGATCTACACCTGCGATACCTGCGACTATCCAATACGCCTGACTCAAATCAAATCGAGAATCCAAAGCGAGCGCCGTCACAGAGGTTGCTGCATTCGTAACGCCTCCACCGGTACACATAATGAGCAGTCCCTTATCACTTAAATAGTAATTTCTGGATCCAAGCGGTGCTTCTATTTTTCTTACGTCGTTTCTTTCCAACCAAAACTGAAATTCACCCGGCGCATCGCCCGTATCAGCTCCATATTCAAACATGCTCACAACCACAACTTTTATTGGTATTACAGCGATTAAGTGGATTGGCAAAAGAATTAATGAGAATAAGGAAACATATATATATTTCATAAGATAATTAGTTAGTATGGTGTTTACCAGTGAAGATATATTAATTTGTATCGGAGTAAATGCTTCCCTACCAATAATTAACTAAAAAATTTATGGCTCTACACTCATACAACCAAAACTCACCTGACCCAAGTCGTAGAAAAATACTCAAAGGAGGTCTCACCACATTGTTAGCGGCTCCTTTAGTCGCTCCAGCTAAGACGAGCACAGCCATGTCCGCAGTATCTGGGCATAGTGGCACTTCCGCCCCAGTATCATTTGCCCCTGCGGCAGGAAAACCAGCAGACATGACCAGTTTGTTTGAGACAATAAAGCGGGAAGCTAGTCCTGAACAATTATACAAATTTCTATACTTGATGCCGAAGGGTGGAGATATTCATCATCACTTAGGTGGCGGCTTTTTGCCATCTATGTGGTATAGTATAGCTACCGATCCGAAGCGTAATGGCGGGCAACGCTTCTTTACGCGTTATAGGATTACTACCATGAAGATGCACCCGATTTTAAATAGTCGTGGCAAAAGTTATATATACCAGTGGCAAACTCTAAACGAAAAAACATATAATAGCATTAGCGCAGAATTTAAAACGGATTTCATGCTGCTGTCAGATCTTAATGATCAACAACGTCTGGCTTGGATGTCCTCAGTCGTGCTCGACAAAGAGGGGGAGGGGCGTGATGAGTTTTTTGAATACACTTGGAGCCGATTGGGAGACTTGCTATCAAGTATTCATGTTTTAGCAGAGCTATTTGTTGAGAACATGAAGCTCTTTTCCGCTGAAGGCGTACGCTACATGGAAATTCAAAGACGCGTGCATAGTTACAAAGACGAGCGTGGAGAGTTAATACCAGCCCAGCAATCAGATAAATACTGGAAATGGCGACTAGCACAGAAAGATGCAAAGGATACGGGAGTAGAAGTTCGTTGGCAGGGAGTTGCTCTTCGCTTTGCTTCAGATGCGGAGCAACAGATTCGTGATTATTATAAGCATATTGATGCCAACCGCGATGTATGGGTCGGTATTAATATGGCAGGACGTGAGGATGATAATCGTGGCTATCCAGCTCGGTTTAAGGGTGTTTTTGACGAAATGTTACGTAAATATCCGGGAATCGGGATCTCAATTCATGCAGGAGAAGCCGAAAAACCAGATAATTATATTCGTGATACATTGCGCCTAGGAGCGACGCGAATAGGACACGGCATTAATCTTCTCTCCGATGAGGATATATTACTGCGTATGCGGGATTCTAAATTTTTAGTAGAGATTAACTTGATCAGTAATGAGCTACTAGAGTATGTTCCAAATTTAGATTTGCATCCCTTTCCCATTTACTTGCGCCAAGGAATTGCTTGTTGCTTAAATACCGATGACCGGGGTATGTGGGATTCGAATTTTACGGATGAAATTTTCGTTGCAGTCCAACGGTTCAATCTCTCATGGGCTGAAATTCAGAACACCGCTTACAATAGCTATGAATTTAGTTTTGCTGAAGAAAGTCTAAAGCGTGAGCTCGTGCATGGTTTCAAGCGTGACTTGGAACTCTTCGAGAAGCAGTTTAGCGAGTCCAACTGGCAAACAATATTGGCAGACGTTCCAGCAGTTACTCATGGTTATGGGTGTTCCGTGCTGAAGCTCAAACTGTAGACTTATTAGCCCCGCGGTATTAGGTCATTAGCATGAATAACGCTTAAATCTGTAGGCGTTCCTGGAACTGCTCCACGTTTCTGATTTAGTAGATTACCATCGCTATCCCAGTATCGAATAAGCATCATACGATCATTAAGCGGTCCTTTGAAGTCCAGGGTGACGAAGTTCTGTGTTGTTATACGATCTTCATCTCCGGGAAAGATATCAAGCCGAGTAGGGTTTTGTCCGCCGTAAGTGGATGCCCCTGCGGTGAGAGGAGAACTTGTCACCTCGTATAATGTCGAACTAATGTTTTGCCACACATGTTCAATTTTGTTCACTTCTCCAGAGTGTATGTCGCCAGTCAGAAATACTACTCCACGTATTTTTTCAGACACGATTCGATCCATTAAATATTGCCACTCATGAGGAAAATTTCTGTATCCATCAGGATTGCCTGATTCACTAAGAACAGAGCTACCCATAACAATTAAGTTAAAACGCGCGGGGTAGCTTTTAAAGTCATTCGCGCTTTGGCTTAAATTCCAAGCAAGATGATCAACTAGCCAATCGACCTGCTCTTTTCCTAAAAGCGCTTTATTTTGGCCAAATGCCTGCGGGTTGCTTTCGCTTGGTGTTAAGTAGGTGCGATTATCTAGTAAATATATGTTAACATCTCCCCAGTTTACATAAGTGAAAATTCCAGGTATTTCGGGAAGGCCTGCGCTTGGGTTACCCCACATTAGCTGAAATACTTCCGTAGCTTGCTCTTTGAGCCAGTAGTTTCGGCCGATATTGTTTGGGCCATAATCGTGATCATCCCAAGTCGCATAGTGAATAGCATTGCCGAATAATGGTGATAATTCGGGAGTCTGGCGGTCATGAGTCCAGCGAGCGATTAAACCTTCACGAGACTCAAAATCATTTTCGCGGTAGTATACATTATCACCTAACCAAAGCATAATAGCAGGATTCTTTTCGTAAATAGACTCAAATATTTTATACTGCCTACCATACGGCTTAACTCCCTCCCGATCCGTACCTTTTTGGTTGATATATGCGCACGAGCCCATCGCGATTCGGAAATCAAAGATGGAATGCTTTTCATTAGTCGCCTTGTTTGGTATCCAGCGCCAGCGAGGCTTTGACTGAAAAGAGAGAGGAATTGCTCCTTGCAATTTATAGGAATCGCTAAATTTCGGCTGTGCTACTTCTTTTGATTCTCCTAATAGGATCCTGTAATCATACCGCGTGCCAGGATTAATGCCTTCTCGAGCTAGAAGCTTAGCGATATAGCCGTCCTCGTAGCAGGTGGTTAGAGCGCGAGAATACCACTTCGTCTGAGGCGAACCAGATTTCCAGTACTCGAGTTGTATTAGACCTTCAGTGTTGGTTTGTAGCCAAACCAATACCGAATGCATGGTTGTGTGTGTGACGATCGGACCATTGAGAAGTTTAAGCTCGTCACCGGCACTGCAGGCAAGAAGTCCACAGAGTAAGAATATACTGATTTGGTATATGCTTTTTAGTCCAGACATTTATTGGAAGAACTTAACCTATTACGTAAAAGGCGATAAATATAGCGCCTATAACATAGGTCATCCAATTAACTTTAGCAGCTTTTCCTGTACTTATCTGCATGACAAGAAAAAGAATGATGCCTATGGCAAGTCCGTGCGTAATGCTAAAGAAAAGCGGAATTGAAAGTGCAGTAAATATTGCTGTGATCGTTTCTGTGAAATCATCATAGGGAATATCACGCAGGCTCTGACCCATTAAAAGCCCTACAAAGATTAGTGCTGGAGCTGTCGCAATTGAGGGGATCGCACCAATCAGGGGATACAAAAAAGTAGATAGTAAGAATAGCGAACCAACCACCACACTAGTGAATCCAGTTCTGCCTCCAGCTTCAACACCTGCAGCGGACTCAATAAACGACGTCACTGTTGAAGTTCCAAGAATAGCCCCAGTAGATGTAGCTATTGCATCCGCAGTCAGTGCTTTGTCCATTTTCGGCAGTTTACCTGAAGAGTCGACGAGGTTGGCTCTACGGGAAACACCTATAATTGTGCCAACCGAATCAAAAAGGTCTAAAATTAGCAAAACAAACATGATCTTGAGCGCGCTTAGGTTTGTAAATGGATACAGCCAATCGAGTTGTAAAAAAGTCTCTCCAAGACCACCTGGTATTGCTACGATACTCTCAGGCGTAGCCGTTAGTTTAGTTCCGTCCGATCCTGCCACAAATAGACCGCAAGTTGCTAAAATGATCATACTGATCATAATCGCACCTGGAATTTTTTTAGCAGATAGTATGCATATCAAAAATAATCCAACTAGTGCGAGTAATACCGCTGGGCTAGTCATAGCCCCGTGGGTAATGATTGTATTGGGGTCAGCTATGACGATACCAGCCGCTTTGAGTCCCAGTAGGGCAATAAAGAAACCAATACCTGCTTGAATACCCACTTGCAGCCCGGGTGGAATTGCTTCAGCGAGTTTTTTTCGGAAGCCAGAAATCGACAAAATTAGAAAAACAATGCCATTCCAAAAAACCAGACTTAGTGCAGCCTGCCAGGGCAGACCGTATCCAATCACAACAACAAATGCAAAATAAGCATTCGTGCCCATCCCAGGAGCAAGCGCGATGGGATAATTCGTCATAAATGCCATCAGAAAACAACCAACAGCCGCAGCAACTGCAGTCGCCATAATGACCGCTTGGGTGTCCATTCCTGTGCTGCTTAGAATCATTGGATTCACTGCAAGAATATATGCCATGGCAGCGAAAGTTGTGAATCCTGCGAGCGTCTCACGACCAAGGGTTGTTTTATTTTCTTCGAACTTAAAAAAGCTTAGCATCTCAAAATAGTTTCAAGGTTATCTGTTTAATTAAAGATAGCTTCTGGTAAGTAGCCTGTGACTGTAAAGTTTGGTGCATTGACCACTTGGCTCAGCTTAAGGTCTAAAACCGCTGAACATGTTAAAAAGGCTTGCTCGCTCGATAGATCTAAGCGCTGCATCAAATAATCGATTGCTCGTCGAACAGCACCCTGTGCATTAATTTTTAAATCAGGTCCGCTAGATACAAAAGCGTGATACTTTGAGCCTAGGTATGCAGAAGGACAAAGATTTGGAGTTGTTACAATATAAGGTTCTTTTACAGAAAATTCTTTTTCGACGCTGACTCGTAGAGTTACATCCATTGGCGCTTCTAGTCCGTTAATGGAGACTTCGCCGTCGCCTTGAGCCGCATGAGCATCACCCGCACAAAGCTTACCGCCGTTCACGAGTACGGGCAAATACAACGTACTGCCAGCTGTTAAATGTTTCACATCCATATTTCCGCCAAAGTTGCCTGGGGGCCGTGTTCGGAAGCTACCATTTTGTGCACGTTGCACACCAAGAATACCACAGAATGGATGCAGCGCTAACGTAATCCCCGGCATGCTCTGCGTATTATCTTCATTCAGCGCCCAATGATGTAGGTAAAAATCATCGAAATCATCTGGCAGGAAACACTTTTCTGGATTGATGCTTTGCCATGCCCATCCCTTGTGCGCATATTCTAGTATTTCTATCTTTAGCGTATCACCAACCTTTGCACCCGCTATGGAGACAGGTCCTGTCAATGCGTGAATCAGATCAAAATTAATTTTTCTAAAATCATCTAATGAAAGCCCAGGCCGAACTTGTCCGTCGCTAGAGTCCTCCATTTCTATCAGAATTTTTTCTCCGGATTCAATCTCAATGCGTGGTTCAATGGTATTGTCCCATGCATTATAGGTAATCGATTTATCTAAAAAGTGCATCCTAATAAGTTGCAGGATTGAGACTTAGTTGACGAACTTTTCTAGAGTTGTGATATATTCGGCTACAAAATACTGCTCTTTTATGGCCTGTGCTTCTTTTAGACGATTGATTGCTAGTAAATACTTACCTTTTTTTACAAGCACTCTAGTAGCACCCAGCAGCGCATCTACTTGAACTGCTTCGACTTTTGAAGCTCGATCATAGTAATCTAGTGCCTTAACAAGTTCATTTTCCTGTAAGTAGTAACTCCCCAAGGTTAGCAGAGCGCTACCATTTAAGGGATCTTTCGATACTACTTCGCTTAGCATAATCATCGCTCCGTCCCTGTCGTCCATTGAGAGTGCATTGGCGGCTTTTAATGTCAGCAATGTAAGAGAGTTTTCTTTATTGAGTGTATTTTTATATGTTTGCGTGATTTTTGTTAGGAATTCCTTAAGTTGATTAGCTGGTAACCTTCGACTCATGACTTTCGCTAATGAGAGTGCGTCCTCTGGTTTTACTTCGCCAGTAGACAGCGCTAGATTATAGGGTTCTAGTGCTAGTGTAGGAGCATCAAGGTTCACGTAGATGTCGCCAAGAAGTAGATACATCTCGCGATCTGCGCCGCCAAGCATCTTGACCACTTCAAAATTAGCAGCTGCTTGAAGATACTCTTTTTGTGCAATAAATGCATTTGCTTGTTGCAGCCAAAATTCTGGCTCAGTGGGTTTCTCATCGATGTAGCTGTAGATGATATTTTCAACTTCGTTATATTTTCGCAGATTCTGCAGCGCTTTTAACTGGCCTAGTCGCCAGTCACGACTTTCTGGTTCAAATACAAGTGCCAGCTTATACGCATCCAAAGCTGGTCCGTAGTTTTCGTTATTTAAATGGCAGTAACCAATCAGCCCAAATAAGCCACCGTCACCTCCAAGAATTTCCAAAGATTTCGTCAAATTTGGCAGAGCTTTCTGATAGTTATTTTGCTGGATGTAAGCAAGTCCGATATTTTTGTAGGCTCTGCCGAAGTTAGGGAATTTATCGATAGCTATTGCAAACGAATCGATAGCTAATCCAATATCACCTTTTTGTAGAAGGAAATTTGCTAGGGCGAAATCCATCGCTCCACTTGATTCAGTGTTGATTGCTTTACTGAGAATTTTGATCGCTGTTTCACTTTTATATCCGCTTTTTGCTACTTGGCGAAAAATTTCTGCTTCTTCACTCGAAATAGAGGGAGATTTTGCAGTATCGACTCCATAGCTACCCATGAAACGATCTACAAATTCAGGGTTGGACCAAGTGTTCTCACTAAGAGGATACGATTGAGCAAGCAAAGCATGCGCTACAAGTAGGAGGATGGATGGTATGTATTTCATAAGTATTAAAATTTTATAGGTAGTTCGACAACTGCTTTAACGCGCTTTCCATTTTTTTTAGGCTCGGTCATTTTCCATTGTTTAAAAACTGCACGAACAGAATCTTTCAAAACTTCATGTGTGGTTTCTGTGAATCGCACGATTCGTATCATATTGCCGCTTTCATCTACTTGGAATCGAACTCTTGTGTAACCGCTGATTCTATCTTTTCTCATTTGAAAAGGCTTTTCAGGCTTAACGAAATTGATCATTCGTGGTTTTTCATCGAGTTCGCTTACATTAAAGAACTCTTTCATTTCAGCTATTGCATCTGGCCGTGTATTAAACCCGCTAAGACCGAAGGCTGCTGCCATGGCATCTCCTATGCCTGGGTCTAGAGCTAGATCGAGTTGCGATAAAGAAAGTTGTGGAGGCGGAGGCGGAGGCGGGGGAGGGGGAGGCTCTTCAATTTCTTCATCTTCTTGCTCAGGAGGTTCAGGAGGAGGTGGGGGTGGGGGAGGAGCAATATCTACCTGAACGACAAGACTGTCTTTTTTACCAATTGAATCTAGAAGCTGCGTAAAAGGTATTAATAAGAAGATAGCTGTGGTAAGGACGATAGCAGCTAGCACAACCATAGGGATGCCCTGGCTCATGCTAGGAATGTTAAAATTAATCACTCCAGCTGCTTTTTCGTCCTGTTTTTTATCATTCACAGTCAATTCTCTGTGGAAATATTAACGGATGGGGCACCTCCAATTTTTGCTTCGTCAATGACACGGACAAGAAGACTTGTAGGAACTGTTTTGTCAGCTTGTATAATGACTGGCATTTCGTCTTTCTGGTTCAATCGTTTGACTATAGAGCGAACTCCAGCAGAACCAATCTCGCGTCCTCCGTAGATTACCTTTCCTGTATCTGTAATAGCTATAAGAATGCTATTTTTCTCCAAGTCTACGGCAGATGATGCCTGCGGTTTTGTCACATCAACGCCAGTTTCCTCAACAAATACCGTTGTAACGATAAAGAAAATCAAGAGTATGAATACGACATCAATTAGTGGGGAAATATTAATTTCCTCGTTACTAGCTGAATCAGAACCTTTACGTTTTCCTAGTGCCATTTTCTTGCTTTTTTTTATTTATCCCTTGAGACCTTTGACTTCGAATTGCTTCAGTGTCTTTGCTTCAAGCTGAGTAAGAAATTGCTGTAAATTTTGGCGCTGTGCGCGTGCTGAAGTCAGAAAGAACATTGCAGGAATTGCTAGCATTAGCCCCGTTTGTGTTGTTATGAGTGCTTCCGAAATGCCGCCTGCTACTAGATCCAGAGAATTACCCCCATAGCTAACAGACAGACCAAGAAATGTGGCTAACATGCCAACTACTGTACCTAATAATCCAAGAAGTGGAGCAGCCGAGACGATTGTTGTGCTGAAGCGAATCTGACGATCAAGCGGTTGAATGATTCGGCGATGTAACATCAAAAAACGAAAGCTTAGTTCTTTGTGAGAATCGACGTCTCTTTGAGTATAACGAATCATGTTGCCGAGAAGTCCGCTAGCCTCACTCGGCTGTTCGACCCAATGGCCCCATTCGTTTGCATCTTTGCTAAGCTCTTTGAGTATTTGTAGATATATAATTACTTGGAAAATAGATCCATCTATTACCAAAGCAAGCGCCGCTAAACCTATCATTAGAGGACCCCCAGAAATCCAAGTATTAAAAACAGTCTCGTTGAGCGTCTCCCACATACGGTATATGTAATATATATAATCCCCCGAAGAATTATTGTTTTCTTTCAGAGCGTAATATTCCGTTTAATAACGTCATT
>JAYYDJ010000083.1:0-4217 GCA_036160955.1 Verrucomicrobiota bacterium
ACAACACTTTCTGGCGCAAGAAATCTACGTGCTTTTTTACCTTTCAAAATAGAAGCACTCTTTGCTATCTGTTCCTCTGTTAGTTCATGTTCCAGCGCTCGCTCAATATCTATAGCCAGTTGTCCGCCAACGGTCTTGTTATTATTTTGCAGCTCAAACGCAAGACCCTCGAAAATCACTTGATCTTTTTTTCCGCTAAGTAAGCTTTTACGAACCTCTTTAATCATGACATCATCCACACTAAAATCCGCTTCTAAGTAGCGTGGGTCTTGGACAGGGACTTCATCTATCTGTTGGAGGAAGTCTCGAAAGTCGAGTGTCCCTATGATAGAAGTATGGTTGATTAGGTGTAAAATACTAGTTTTTCCACGAATAGCTCTGAGGCTAGAAAAACCAAGGCGTGCAAGTATGCGGCGTACATCATGAGCGATATTCAAAAAGTATTGGGCTAATGCACGTGCATCCCCTTCAAATACTTCAGGATTTGTGGTTAATCCTGCTGGGCATTTTATATTACAGTTCTTAGCCATGACACATTTTAACATCATCAGGGCAGTAGTACCGAATTCAAACGAATCAGCACCCATAATTGCCGATTTAATTACATCAGACCCAATTTGATGTGCGTTACTTGCGCGAAGAATTACCTTGTCTCGAATGCCGTTAGCACAGAGTGCCTTGTGAACTTCTGCAATACCTAGTTCAGCGGAACGCCCAGTATTTTTCAAGCTAGTGACCGCGGCAGCACCTGTCCCACCTGTCGAACCTGCTACATTAATAACATCTGCTCCGGCTTTAGCCACGCCAACAGCGATTGTTCCAATGCCTTCAGACGATACTAATTTTACAATTACTTTTACTCTCGCAGCATGGGCGTCATGAATAAGTTGCGCCAAGTCTTCTATTGAGTAGGTATCGTGATGCGGTGGTGGACTTACAAGTTCAACAAGTGGCGTACCTCCTCTGGAGGAGGCAATTTCTACATTCACTTTATGAGCTGGTAGTTGCCCACCTTCACCTGGCTTGGCACCTTGTGCTATCTTAATTTCAATTTCCTTGAGATTAGGGTCAGCGAAATAGCCCGCCCAAACACCGAATCTACCTGATGCTATCTGTTTAATTGAGCTACTTTTAACGGTATTAAAACGGCGCGATTTTTCTCCTCCCTCGCCAGAATTACTTAGTGCCCCGGCAATATTAGCACCCTGAGAAACGGCTTCATGTACTATGCCTACTAAGGCTCCGTGGCTCATAGCACCCGAAGTAAGACAAGGGGTGATTTGGTGAGCAGGTTGAACCTTGTTTAAGTCTATTTGATCTGGGGCAGGCACAAGCTTATTAAGATAAATAGCCATTAAAGGCGGAATTTTTTCGATAATTATTTTATCTTCCTGACACCTTAAATCTACACCTGGAAATCGTTTGCACCAATGACTGCCCAAATTGGCCAGTCGTGATCTCGTGCTATTTACATTTAGTGTGGCATGATAACTACCATCTTCATGACTCTCTAGTAATAATCCCCTTATAGAAAGGTGAGCATTACCTAGTATGTTTTGCTTTCCGAGAATAGTATCAAAATCCTCTACGGTATTTGCCTCTGCGATGTCAGCAGGAAAAAACACGATATCACGAAGCGCAGCAGGGCGCTCATCCCTGGCCGCATTGAGGTTCTTGACGAAATTACAGTAAGCATGAGATAACTTAAAAGTGTCTATTTGCTCTGGAGTGCGCCGGTCGAAACCAAAGAGCTTATAAGCTCGATTTTTGATATCAGCGCTATCGTCTACTAACTGCTTAACGGCATTCTGAATTTGATCGGGTTCATCCATGCTTTGCCCTGATAGGAGCTCATCAACAATCTGTTTTTGCCTTTCTTTTGCGTGTTTATAAAGTACTTTTTTAACTGCAATAACTGCGTCTGGATAGTCATCTAAGCCGTAGTATCTTGAGGTTTTATCGATTGTTTTAGTGATATCTTCTTGTTCGTCTAATAAACTAGAAATCTCGAGGTTGAGCGTTTGAAATGCTGCTAGTGCCTCTTTGTGCTTGGGTTTAGTGAGCTTAAATAACTCAAAGATATAATCAATTTCTTCGTCGGCGTAGTAGATCAGCTCTTCGCTGGTCATGTTCTTATACTCCTGCACGGCAACTGCACCAAATGTATGTCCAGCGTTGTCTTGGCGTTCTTTAAATAAGCCAAGATGTGGGATGTCAGACTCCTTTTTGGTACTAAGCGCTTTGAAATACCATTCTGCAGCACTAGCAGCTATTTCAGCAAAGCCAGCGCCACCAACAGGAGAATTCAGGTTGGGGAAATGTGGAGATAATCGAGGATCTGAAGTATCTAAATAATTCGATTCGAAAAATTCACCGCCTATGTAGCTCTCCGCGGTGCAAAGGCCAAACTTGCCCATAGTTTTCATCAGTGACTTAGCTATGGCTTTATTAAAGTTGTCTAAGCCCAGCTGGAGGTTTTCTCCTTTGTTAAGAGTCAATACTCTATCGTGTACTGTGAGGGGGCAGATTGCCTGTGCGCCGTAGCCAAGTATGGAGGCTATATCATGAGAACTAGCAGCTTGCCCGGTTTCCATAATGAGAGATACATTGAACCTAAGTCCGCTTTCAATTAGACGCTGATTAGCTGCAGCAATAGCTAGCATTGCTGGTATAGGAGCGTGGCTTCGACTAATAGCACGATCACTGATAATAATAATACCCCGAATCGAACGTGCTAGCGATTCTACTTTATCACATAGGTCATTAATTGCATCTTCCAAGTTACGCTCATTTTCTTCTGCCTTTTTTGATGCACAAAATATACTACTGAGTTCAGAAACTGTAACTTGATCTTGTTGACGGATCTGACCGAGCTGTTGACGTTGCAGAAGAGGAGAATCAAGGATTATTTGACGAGTATCTCCCTCTGAGAAATTAGGTTTACTGCCAAGCGCGACACGTAGCGACATTCCGTCTTTCTCGCGAATAGAGTCAAGCGGTGGATTTGTAACTTGAGCGAAGCGCTGACTAAAGTATCTGGACATACCACCTTCTTCAAAAGTCATCATGTTACTAGCCACGCCGTAGCCCATAGCGCTTATTTTCTCGCCCCCAGTTATGATCATTGGGTCTAGTAGGAGGCGGAAACTCTCTTGATTCATAGAGTAGGCGACGTGGCGCTGCTCAACTCCAAGTTCGCAATCATCTTCTAAATTAGAAATTGAAAAATCTGCTAGATCGTCAATATGTACTGATCGCTCTCGTAGAAGCTTTCCGTAGTCTTCTGCTTGTGCGAGTCGTTCGTTTACTTCTTCTGTTCGATAACTGCGCCCAGTTGATTGGTCAAAATATATGATTCCTCCGGATTCTATACGCCCACGACGGATTACATCTTCTGGTGAAAAATCAATTTGGCCAGCCTCTGAGGTTACAACAAGGTAATCTGCAGTTTCTACCGTTCGCAGTGGCCGTAGACCCATTCTATCTAATTTGGCACCGACTCTTACTCCATCACTAAAGACTAATGCCGCAGGACCATCATTTTTTTCCTCATAGAGACTAAAGTATTCGTACATTGCGCGAACGTGCGGTTTTAGCGAAAGATCATTCTCCCAGGCCGGTGGCATCATTGCGACCACGGCGGTTACGATATCTAGTTTGTCTTCTACAATACGACGTGCTAATGTTTGATCCAAACGAGCAGAGTCAGACTGTCCCCTTGGAAATATAACGCGTCTGTTCTTCTGCTTCGCAATAGCGTCTTCGCTTAAACGATTTTTTTTGTCAGTATTTAGTTCTCCATTGTGCGCCATCCAACGAAAGGGCTGAGCCATAAATGTGGCTGGGGCAGTATTTGTAGAGAATCGTGTGTGAAATAGAAAGATGCTAATTTCATGGTCCTCATCAGTGAGATCTTTAAAGTAAGGTACTACTTCTCCTGAGTTGAGGCGTCCTTTGTAAACCATGGTTCGTGCACTCATAGAGAGTGGGTAAAAACCATCCATTTCCTTTTTACTATAAGCAACTGCCTCTATTTCAATGAGTGCATCATTAATAGTGTGATCGAAATTTTCTGAACTTCCTTTGTATGATTGCGATTTACCAAAAATAAGTTGGTGTATCGGTTGTTGCTGCGATTGCGCACGCTCCGTGAGTACACTCGGATTTACCTCTACCATTCGCCAAAGTAAAATGTCTAGATTGTACTTAGTGCACTT
>JAYYDJ010000084.1:0-5002 GCA_036160955.1 Verrucomicrobiota bacterium
GTTGAAGGGGAGCCAAAAAGATCCAAGATTAGAGGTGTCATGAAGTGGTGGACGAGATGCATATCTATGGCTATAGCCAAAACTGCCAGTAGAAATGTAGCTTTCAAAGTAGCTAGGATGAGGGACGCCATTATGAAGGATCAGGATGAGTTTATAACTCGTGAAGTGAATTTCGACGACGGCGCCTTGGTTGCTAATGACAGAGCTAATTTGGACGATGTAGTGTGTAATGCTGACCTGTATATCGCTAATCAAGAGGACTTTACCCAAGGGGCTATCTCACAGTCTTAAGTGCGTATGCGTCAGCGGCCGTTTAAGAGTGTTCTCATTTTCTTCATTTACAGGCTTCTAGTAGTGTTCTAGTATTAATTAGTGTTAGCTAGTTTTATTATATAAATGCCCGAGATAATGAGGAGTACGTAGGTGAAATGCATATGAAGGATTATATCGATGTTTCTAATCAAGAGAATGTGGCTCCAGTTTATTTTCAGTCGCTTAGTTTAGACTAAGCGTAGATGGAGTATTTTGGATGTTGTTTTGTTAGAAGATATAGATAATAGCTACATAATTTATAACTCTTGATACCTAGCTAGTTGACTCTAATCATTAATTCATATATCCAAATGAAAAGTATACACCTAAATTTGCATACTGCCGCCTTGATTGGCAATATACAAATCCGCGTTTTGTGCTACGTCCTCCAAAAAAGCCGCGTTATTAGCCTCCAAGCCTCCTTCCGTTTGGCCCGAGTTACGCATTAGAAGCTCATCCTGACCTTCCATAATAGCTTCCCTCATCTTAGCTACCTTAAACGCGACATTCCTACTAGCCGTTTTGGCAATCGCCATAGATATGCATTTCGACCACCACTTCATCGTTGATCTAGTTTTCGAGGGCTTCGCATCCCCTTCAAAAGCAACCAACTTTTGCTTAATCTGCTCCCTAACGAACGCTTTGAAGTCACCATGAATTTGCCCTGTGTGAGAAAAAACCGCAGGAACAAACAGTAGATTACTTTGCTCAGCAATCCGACCATATTTAGCCATTTTCTGATCGTACCGAGCTTGGAGCGGTCGCTCTGTCGCCTCATCATTCGATCTGGATTGGCCATCAACGCCTGTCACTGCAACGTCAATAATCGCCTGTCTGCCTAAGCCTCTCGGGTTTCTAATGAAAATATCCGGCCGTTGGTTAGATGCGTCCTCGTCAACGTCGCTAAATAAACGTAATGGCTCAACGATTGCATCCAGGCGCAGAGATCTAAAAAGCTTAGCCACCATCGCAACCACTTCATCATGCAAACGAATAGCGTTAGCGCCTATCTTGCATCCTACCAAATGGTAACCATACGGATCAACGCGTTTGGGTCGCGAGCTACCCTCGCATGAGCAACGAAACATCAATGGATCCTCCCTAGAAATAAACTCCGTGTATTTGGGAATCGTTGGATCTTCCACAGTGTTCCTCCTACAAATGGCTGAGACAAACTCGTTATTAGACATTTCAAACATTTTAGGCGACACTCCAGCCTTCAACCAAGCTCCGGAGTCATTATTTATAGACGAAAGCCAATTCCTATATCTCACTCTTTCATCATGATAACCAACTTCATAAGGAGCGTCTACGCGCGCCTTGGCTCGAGCGAGAAGTCGTTGTAACTCCCCCTTCACAAAGTCACTATATAGAACAGCTTGTGATGTTCGTCTCCTAGACGATCGCAAACCCTCACGGCACGTAGAAGGATCCTGATTGCTACCCTGCGATTGCGTTTCCCTTGAAGCAGCAGCATCGCTACTCTCAAGGTCAACAATAGTTTTTAAGATAGCCGAGAAGCAATCACTCTCCTTAAACGCTCCTTGAGGCACTCGCCTTTGATATTGCTCGACGCATTGGCAAACCTGAGCGCTAAGCTCAGGAGACGCGTCGTACGAAATTTGCAGCAACTCACCCTGCTGCCCTAGCGTAATCCACTCAGGAAAAACGGTCGCCATGTGTTTTAACGAAGTCACCAGTGAGCATGCGAACGCCGTTAGAGCAACCACTCCCATGTTTCGTATCGCCAACCCACCCTTTTCAATAGGTAAAACCGCCTTCTCATACCACTCATACACAATTGGCCAATTGTTCTCAATCTCTGCCTTCTCAGAAACGCCATGATATGAAGCTACTAGCCGCATCTGTTGCTCCCTAAAGCCGTCAACAAAGCGATTACCATGATAAGGCAATTGGGTTCGTAGCCAGTAATTAACCTTTGCGTCATAACAAAATCTATGCAGATAATATCTAAATTGATGCTTTGGATATGTAATCAAGACGTCGGTTAAATGATTAATTTTACGCATTTTATCATTTAACTGATGTAAGACATACTCATCCGTTCCTATGAACGCTCCCAAGATTTTGCATCCCCATTGAACACTTCTCTCTGCCAACGTTGTAGACGAAACGGATGGCTGACAGCGACTAATAACGCTTGGATGCACCTTAATGTTGTCGATAGGTAAACCCAAACTTAGTAGAACATTAATCCTTTCGAGAAACTCATCTTGTGATAAGCGAGTCGTCCCAGGAGCCATCAAATAAATAGACTTTTTCATATTGAGATTATACCCGTACGAGGGACCTCTACTTTTGACAAACTCAATTATATCAACCATCTTAGGAAAAGAAGCAGCCCAACATAAGTCATCCATATATCCTGCCACTACGCCTTTTCTAGGCTGCGACGAGTTTGGGTCATATAGCAAATCAGCGATGTTCTTGACGAACTCACAAATTCCTAGCTCATACAAGAAACTCATCTCCGGAGAGCCTGGACTGCCTCCCTCCGATTGCACAAACGTCGCCACACCCCTAGCTAAACCGTAAAAGAAGGCGTTCGCAGAATTGTTATACTTATCCATAAAGAAATTAAATACCTGAGGAGCAACTTCCTTCAACTTTCTCATGGTAATGTCTCTATTCAGATTATAGAAAGCTTTCACTGCGTCAGCTGAAAAAACGTCGTAGTCTGGATTTTGAACTATAACTTGCTGAAAAATATGCACTATAGCCTCTGCACCTGCAGGCTTGGTTCCATACTGACACATTAAGTTTTCTTTCTCAACTCTCTTCTTTAAATCACTTGCAGCAAACACCGAAAAAATAATTTTCGAGTGAATACCCAACATCATTATCACCCTTGACTCTTCTTCTGTCTTTGGCACCGCAGCTAATCTAAGGGAATGAAGCAACTTTTTTTGATTCTCTGTTAAATCAGACTTAACGCATTTATTTAGAAACGTCACATAGTCACTCAATATCTCTTTCTTATAGGCATCATCTCTATTGCCCCCCAAAAATATACTATTTAAGTGCTCGATGGTCATGCCGTCTAGACCTGGTGATCTATTTTTTTTCATTTTCTTTAGTTGATGCAAAACGTCATTAGTCGTAAGACGGAAATCGTCACTGGAAGAGTCAACATAAGTAAATAATTCTTGTCTCTGATCTACACTTAACTCACTATAATTCCTCGATGGCAAAGACTCATTAATTACATTTTCAATAGTGCTGAAATTAACTTTAGAATTAATCCTTAACAAAGACTCCATCGCTTTAGAATAGTCTCCATTCCTAACATTTATATCCGCCTGCCTATGGCATCTCGATTGAAAATCGAACCTTTTACTCAACGCATTTTTAACCTTCATAGTTTTCTTCTTGAAGTCTCCAACCTTAATACTCAAAACGTCGCCACTCAATAAAATAGAATAAAAGCTGTTGCATCTCTCCTCATCTGGTTTATTTTTGTTGTACTGTAAAAACATATAAGGTAAAACCATCAACACATTAGTCCAACCGTTTTTCTCATCATCATTTAACCCATCAGATATAAGCTTTTTAATAATAATACCAAACGCTCTTCTAAACTTGTACAAATTTCTTTGATTCAGTATATATCCTCTAGTAGGCGGAAGAAATGTTAAGAAGACACCGATCTGCAAAGGAGTTAAATTAAAAATTTTGTGACTATCAGTAACTCCTTGCATGTAATCTGTAGAACTGTCGTAATTATCCTCTTGCGTTTCATTCATATGCAAATTGAAACTCTGACCAAACTGTGCCTCGAGCGGCAACATTTGATAAAACCTATTTCTTTCTTGGACACTTGAATAAAAAGATTTTACTGGTATTAGTTCATAATCATCCATTGCATCTAATGAATAACATATGAAATGCAAATTCTTTTTGGCATATCTAACATTAGCTTGAAGAAATTGTCTTTTTTCTGCGGAATACACTACAATGGAAAAGATAACAAAAACATTAGTTGGATGCGCTGCTTTAAACTGCAGGTCGTCTTCAAGCTCCTCATCCTTGTATCTAAAACGTTTTCCAATTAATCGCTGTGCCCATCTGTCGCATGGGGCCATAGTATTCTCATCTATCTTTGCAAACGCAAAAACATTATCATCAAACGACGAGTTCATGTACTCATTATGCACGACGGAGCCAGGTACCTCTGTCAGGTCAGTGTCACTTTGCAAAGACGACACTGGGGGCCCTTCCCCTGAAGCTCCGTCGTGTAATGAGTCATTTTGCAATAAGGATGAAGAGATTTCAACTTCATCATCAACGTGAAAGGTTGCAATCCTCGTAGATGTCCTTCTCGATGATCTTGGTCTGCTCATTGCTCGGCCCACTGCCGGGTGAGGACACCCAGAAATAAAAAGTAGCCGCTATAAAATCCAAAAAAGTTGGGTTAAATAGCCGTTCCTTTTACACCTAACCGTTGATAAAACTACTCTCTCTCTCTCTCTGTTACTCTCTCTCTCTGTTACTCTCTCTCTCTCTATCATATATTAGTGTTAGCTAGATTATCATTAGTTAAAAATTCAAGTCACGATGCGAAGGTTGGCAGTTGGTATAGTAGGTAGTAGCTAGAAATTAATTATAATAACAGATAATACTTCTGGCTACAGTAAATATGATACATATCATCGTGTACTTGTGTACTTCT
>JAYYDJ010000085.1:0-20874 GCA_036160955.1 Verrucomicrobiota bacterium
TTCATGAACTTGAAACGAAATATAAGCACTTCGAAATGTTTCATGTCCGTATTGTCGATTTTCGTTTGGATAGTTATGCCGGTCGTTAGTAATTTGACTGACTGCTTTAAATGCGATGTAATCGTTGAATTCGCCTTGAATTCCTATCCAGAATCGGCGAATCTCTTCGGTAGTATCCTCAAAGTCTCTACCATTTTTATCTGTACCAGAAATATATCCAAGTTGGTGCATGTAAGCTATATATGGTTCAAATTTTATCAGACTCGCATTTTCTAAATAATCGAATTGGGGGGTTGAATTATTTAGAGGATTTACTGAACTTGCAGATTCAATGGGTTCGATTGCGCAGCATTTTTGTGAAGGAATCAGAAAAATACTTAGCGTAATGATTGCGCAGACTCCTACTATTGCTGTACATCTAGAATTATCCATATTTAGTATTGTGGTTGTATCCAATAATTAGGATATGTTCAATCATTCTGATTTTTCATTCTCATTTAAATCTATGGCAATTAAAGATTATTTTTTACAAGGTATTTTTACGAAGCACGATGGCCAGTTGGAGACTCTGCACAGACAACTTCATTGGGTACTTCGAATCTCTGTAGCTCTATGCTTTATTGGGCACGGAACGTGGGGCATTATTACAAAAGCTGGTTGGTTGCCGTTTTTTGCCTCGCAGGGCATACCCCTTGATCTTGCTTGGAACCTACAACCTTTGATCGGTGCATTTGATATTTTAATGGCCTTTTTAATATTATGGAAGCCGCGTAGGATTATATTGTTTTGGATGTTCTTGTGGGCGCTGTGGACGGCTGCTTTACGACCACTTTCCGGGAATCTTGAGAAATTTCAAGTAGATGGAGAATGGTTAGTGCGCTTAGCAACTGATTCTATGAATGTTGCGAAGATGCAAACTTGGGAATTCTGGGAGCGAGCAGGTAATTGGGGCCCTCCGCTGATGTTGCTTCTTATGGGAGGAACTTTTGCTATGAAAGCTAAAGATTGGTTCTCTGAATATACAGAGCCTCGCCTTAAGGAATCGATGGTAGACACCATATTTTTTCTACTGCGTGTGACATTAGCATTGCTGCTTATTGGTCATGCTGGTTTTGGCTTTGCTGTGGAAAAGCAGATGTTAATCGATCACTGGCAATCCATTGGTATTGATGCAAATGTAGATTTTATTCGAATGATTGGCTGGTATGAATTAGGTCTGGGTGTTTTTGTTTTCATTTTTCCTATTCGTTCGATTGTTTGGCTTTGCCTAGTTTGGAAATTATTTACAGAGTTTCTATATGTTCCAGCAGATACAGTAGCTGGTATGGGT
The DNA here is from genome assembly GCA_036160955.1 of Verrucomicrobiota bacterium. Classification (GTDB taxonomy): domain Bacteria; phylum Verrucomicrobiota; class Verrucomicrobiia; order Opitutales; family Coraliomargaritaceae. The sequence continues at coordinate 1,331 of JAYYDJ010000085.1, forward strand.
TGGGTAAATATCTTTGAGACTATTGAGCGATTTGGTGATTATGGGGTTCCTTTAGCTATACTATATATTATTTCATATCGGCAGGTAAATCCAGACGCAGGTAAAAATTGTACAATAGATTGATTAAGGTAATTCGCGCGCAACTTGTTCAGGGTATTAGTCAAAGTGATTGTGCGCAGGCAATAGCTCTGGCTATTACTATCGGATTGTTTCCAATACTGGGATTTTCTACACTTATAATTACCGCGATCGCCTATTTTAGGCGATTAAACCAGCCTATAGCTCAAGTGTTTAACTGGATTTGCGGCCCAATAAAATTAGCCTTAATCATTCCTTTTATTCGATTAGGGGAGTTCCTTTTCAGTGCGGATCCATTTGTTTTGAATTTAGGCGATATGAGTCGCCAATTTTATGAAAATTGTTGGGCTACGCTTTCTGAGTTTGCTTGGACATTTATTCATGCCATAGCAGGGTGGGCATTCTGTGCTCCCATCATCTATATATTAGTTTATAATATTTCAAAATCAGTTATCATTCGCTTACGCCATGAAGTTACTCATTAAACAGATAATTTGTAGTTAATTGATTTCTTCGTTTGAAGCAGTGCATTTCGACATATACTCTTCGTATCGCAGCATCAGCTTTTGGTGATACTCTGGATCATGGTAGGACCCTGCGCTGTGTGGAGGAACTTCACCTCTATTCATGCATAAGGTAAATTGGTGTACTTTACGAGACTTATCCGTTGAATAGTGGACTTGGTGACCATCTAGCGAAGGGCTTAAGGATACATGTATTTTATTTGCAGAAAGCACGATAATATACCGCATTAACTGATGATTCCTTACAAGAAGATTACTATAAGCGGTAAGTTTTTACATTCTGATTCGTTTATACATTATGAGTCATTTTACTTACTTATCAGAGGTACACTTTGACGAGCTTGATGCTCTAGGTCTTCTACATCATACGCGCTACCTATTACATTTAGAGCGTGCCCAGCAGAAATTTTTTGAAAAACTCTTAGGAGTTGACGATTTTAACATGGATCGTGATGAAGATATTTATGTTGTTGTCCATGGTTTAGAGGCCCGATTCAGGCAGGCTTTTAGCAACCCTGGTTTAATAGCTGTCGACTATACGATAAGTAGAATCCGTAGTGGTGGTGTTACAATGAGTTTTACTACACGCCACCCAGAAGAGGGCACTATTTATTGTGAGGGGACGCGTACTTTATGTAAACTATCACCAAAGTCGCACCAACCGACTCCCTGGACGCCTGCTTTTAGAGCAGCATTAGATGCATGTTTTTCCGAGAGTGATCTTTGATGCGTATCAATGGCAAAGTAGTGCATAAACGAAATCTGCCATCTAAGCTTTGTAAGCAGTGTGGGCGATCCTTTCATTGGCGCAAAAAATGGTCACGCTGTTGGGATGTGGTAGTTTATTGTTCGCATGCCTGCAGACGCCAGCATTAATTTCTCTTACAGCCTAAACACTAGCTTCACAACTCTTGATGAGTGACTCAATACATTGCGTGTGGTTTAAGCGTGATCTTAGAATTTCCGATCACTTAGCTCTCTCAACAGCTAGCGAAAGAGGTCTTATTCTGCCGTTATATATCATTGAGCCAAGTATTATTAACGCACCTGACTTTGGTGTATTGCATTGGAGTTTTATTGCAGAATCATTGCGCACATTAGCATCTAAACTCAAAGAGTATGGAGTACCTCTGCAAATAATAATAGGCGAAGCAGAGGAGGTACTAGACTGCTTACACAAGCGTTATCGCTTTACTAACTTATGGTCGCATGAAGAGACTGGTAACGCACTTAGCTATGCGCGTGATACTCGTGTTAGAGAATGGGCAAAGTCCGTTATGGTTGATTGGGTAGAATGTACTCAAAATGGAGTTGTTAGGGGCTTGACGAATCGAGACGGTTGGTCGGCTAAATGGGAAGCACAAATGAGCTTACCTTTGCTACCAGTGCCAAAAAAATTGATTACTTGTAGTCGGTTTTTAAAGGATTGTGATATTCCAAACGCTGAGCAGCTAAATTTGAAAACAGATGAGCTTGCTCCTTTCAAAATTTTTGGAGGTGAGACGCAAGCATATGCGCTATTGGAGAGTTTTATTGGTAATAGATCCCAGCGCTATCATCGAGAAATGAGCAGTCCAGTTACAGCCTACTTTAGTTGCTCGCGACTTAGCGCTTACATAGCGTGGGGCTGTATCTCAATGCGCACGGTCGTTCAAAGCGTGCGCGCCGCTTGCCAGACTAACGATATTCCTAAGGTAGCTGCGCGCGCATTTCTTTCTCGATGTCACTGGCACTGCCACTTTATGCAAAAGCTAGAGTCGGAGCCGGCTATTCAGTTTCATGCTTTTAATCGCGCTTGTGACGATCTACGAAATGACGCTCACAATACTGAATATTTGAAGGCTTGGCAATCAGGTCGTACCGGTTACCCATTTGTCGATGCTTGCATGCGTGCATTAAAAGCCCACGGATGGATTAACTTTCGGATGCGTGCTATGCTTGTATCATTTGCAAGTTATCACCTTTGGCTCGATTGGCGTAGATTCAAGGATTGGCTTGCTTGTCAATTTATTGATTACGAGCCAGGTATTCATATTTCTCAGATTCAAATGCAAAGTGGCCTTACGGGAATAAACACTTTGCGTATTTACAACCCTATTAAACAGGGTCAAGACCATGACCCTGCAGGTGACTTTATTCGCGAATGGGTACCGGAACTACGAGCTTTATCTACTACAGATATTCACGAGCCGTGGAAATTGCCTGAATTACTCCAAATTGAAGCTGGATGTGTCATTGGGCGAGATTATCCTGCACCAATTGTAGATCACTTAACCGCCGTGCGACATGCTCGTGCCAAGTTTAAATCGCTTCGAGCGACAGAGGACTATTGGAAGGCTTCGCAAAAGGTTATGGAAACGCATGGTAGCAGAAAGCGACGATTAAAACGTAAGGTATCATAAAAAATCAGCATTTTCATAAAAATACTAAATCATCTCATTAACCACTTAGTAAATGTATCATACTAAACTTTCTACAGAGCAAATTAGCGCTATTATTCGTATGGCCTGGGAAGACCGTACTAGTTTTGAGGAGATTCTTTCGCGCTCAGGCCTAAGTGAAGCAGAAGTGATAAGAATTATGCGAAGAGAGCTCAAACCTAGTTCCTTCAGGCTTTGGCGCAAACGCGTAAGCGGCCGTGTCACCAAGCATCGTAAACGCTTTGAGCGGCGCATGGATTAATTGTATCTCTCAAAAAGTTTCTACTGGGCAGTGGCAGGGTGATAGCCTTGTTTCTTAAGCTTAATTTTGTAGAGTCCAAAGGCGCCTATTTGTCCTCTTTTCTTACCTTCAACTGCAGCAGTTATATAAAGAGTGGATGCATCTTCTCCTATACCAAACTGGCAATTAGTTACTGCTCCTATTTTCGACATTGATAGGAGTGCTAATTGTTCTCCCATTGGTGAAAAAATATAAATACCTGCATCTTTGCCTACTCCTGCAGCTGCATAGATATTTCCCTCAGTGTCCATAGCCATACCGTCTGCGCCCCGCCTATCGCCAAAGTCAAAAAGGACTTCTTTATCACCAAATGATCCATCACTACTAATACTAAACTTTACTAATTGCCTCTTCTTGGTTTCTATAGATTCAAAGCAGGCAAGGTATGCAGTCTTTGTATCGATGGAGATTAAAATACCATTGGGTTTATGAATTTCATCTGTGGCTAGCTTCACTGTTCCATCAGTATCAATAAAATAAATTCCTTCTACGTCGATTTCTCTAGACTCATGTCCTCTATAGCGTGGATCCGTAAAATAAATTCTTCCGTCGGGAAGAATACTTAAATCGTTTGGGCTATTTAAGCGCTTCCCTTCAAATCTTTCAGCTAAGCTAATAACAGAACCGTCCTTTTTCGTTATAGATACTCTTCTACCGCCAGAGTCCGCACCTTCGCATGCGACTAATCTGCCTTCACGGTCAAACATTAAGCCATTTGATTTACCGCTATCGTTACGATATATCGAAACTATAGCCGTAGCTGGGTCATAGCGCATTATCCTTGCAGTCCTTATTGCCGAGAAGTAGATAGATCCATCCGGTGCTACTGCAGGGCCCTCGGTAAAAATCGCATCTGACCAAAGTAATTCGAGCTCAGCAGAAGATTCTATGAAATTATTCTGCTGGGTAGGAATAAAATTTCCTCTTAAGAACGTAGGGGTTAATATTAGTGAAATAATAAGTATTCGCAATTGCATTTTTAGGATTGTTAAGTTGGTCAAATTCGATTTAAATAAATGGTATAGAACGTTTTAGTGTACTCACCCATAGGGTTAAAATATTAGGGATAAATGTAGATTTTGGCACGGCAAAAGCTTACTTTTAAGTTCTTTTATCATAGAAACCTTGTTTAATATGAGAGTTTTAAGGTTATTTTTATCTTATTTAATAACAGTATCTTTTTTAACTGCAGAAGTTAATCTCGGTCCCGCAGGAGCAGTTGCAGTTGGCTTTGATTCATCTATACGGCACACATCGAATGTGTTTTTAAATAGTTCGGAAGAAAGTGACTTAATTTATACATTACTTCCTTCGATAAACTACCGCTCAAATCAAGGTGCTGTTGGGATAGATGCTTTTATGGGAGTTGAAATGGTTCGTTTTTCTGATTTTAATTCTATTGACGATAATAATTTTAAATGTGGCTTCAGTGCTATATATCCAATGGAAAAAAATGGTGAAAATATTTCACTAACTTTTAGTGGTAGTTATGAAGAATCTAATGAAGCTCGTGAGGCACTTTTGAATATAGTTAATGTAGACACATTAAGTCTATCTTTGATTGGAAGTTATTATTTAGGAGACATTTTGTCCATGCGCTCCAGTATATTATATGAAAACCACAACACTGATACCGACACGTATGTTGATGTAGAAAGCATAGAATTCCCATTAGCTTTCTATTACGACTACGACGAAGCTATGAGTTTTGGACTTGGATACAGTTTTCGTAAGTCTGAGGTTTCTCGTTTAACCGTTCCCGCCGATAGTGTAGACCATGCATTTTTTATTGGTTTTGAAGATTTGTTATCTCCTCTGATCCAGTATGAGGCTAAGCTTGGTTATCGATATCGCGATTTTAAATATGATACCAATTTTGATGATGGTGGTGGAATTTACGCTAAACTGAAATTACGCTATAATTTATCTGAGATCACACAATTATCACTGATGCTAAGTAGTGATTTCAGAACATCTGCTGCAAATCAATCTGTGAACACTTCATCTGCAAGATTCACCCTCAATCATCGACTTGACCCCATGCTCACTGCAGATATGGGTTTTATAATTAGCAGTGACAATTATGAGCAAATATTAGGAACGCGTGATGACGATGACTGGGGCGTGTCCTTAGGACTTAATTATGAGTTGTCGGAAATTAATTGTGTCCTCAAAGGTTCTATTTCATTTTTAAAGAATAGTTCAGATTTAGATTCAGCTAACTATAACCTCATCGTAGCTAATTTCGTGTGCTCATTTCTTTACTAGTTTTTGATGTTATATACGTTAAAATACGGAGTGCTTTGGGCATTATTTCTAACTAATTCATTGGTATATGCTAATGCTTCTGAATCCAGTTCATCACTATACCTTCTCTCCCCGTTTGATATGGTATCCATATCAGTGTACGGCCAAAAAGACTTGAGCAGTGTTCAGCGCATCACAGATGAGGGGGCGGTTTCGGTGCCACTTCTTGGAGATATTATAGTTGGAGGAAACACAGTATCGCAGGCTCAGAAATTAATCGAGAGAGCTTTTATCGAACAACTTTATTTAGTTAATCCAGTTGTAACAATTAGTATTGATGAGTTTTCCCCAAAGGTAGTCACTGTTTTAGGTGAAGTCGAAAAACCAGGATCAATTAAAATTCCGCCTGGTAGAAATAGTTTACCTATTCAGGTTGTTATTGCTGAAGCTGGAGGGTTCGCTGGAGCGGCGCAAAAGGCAGAGGTTCACGTCAATAGAGAGTCTCTCCCCTTGGATACGTTCAAGAAGAAGACTATCATAGTTGATGTTAGTGCGATGCTTGAGATGTCAGGGGAAGGTCTCATTAAAAATGTTTTTTTTGTACAACCCGATGACATAGTTTTTGTTCCGCGCCGATTGTTCTAGTTTTGTTTAATTCTCAACATGAAAGAATTGCTGACATCTACTTTTTTTGCTCCAGCACCATACTCTTATGCGTCTGTAACACAAAATCTCCACTGTTTTTATTAAATTGGAGTTAAAATATGTATTATTTAATGGATTGGTTTTTATGGATTTTTCTAGAATACTATCTACTGGGTTAGCGTGTCATCTCTTTTTCGACACAAGTGGTTAAGTCTATTCATGTTGCTATAAAAAATGCTTCATTAAGACTTTATGTTATTTTTTATGTCTAAAAAAAATATTACCAAATTAAATAACGAGAGTACTCATCATTCAGCGAGGCAGCTTTTGTCGCTTAGCGACTTGATCAACATTGTTTGGCAAAGATGGATCTTAGCCTCTAGCGTAGGTTTTGTATTGGCTGCACTGTTTGCAGTTTTGTTACTCAATCAGACTTCTCAATACAAAGCTGAAGCATCTATTGTAGTAGAGTTAAACGCAGACAATGTCGTGAACGTTCAGGAGGTCGTAGAAAGCGGAGTTAAGAACAGCAGTTTGCTTTCTTCTGCAATGAATACTCATATTGAGCGTTTGAAGAGCCGTATGATGGCTCAAAAAGTATTAGACACACTAAGTGATCAACAAAAAGAGAGGCTGATTGCTCCTTTCTTAGGTCAATCCGATGAAATCAAAGAGGACGAGCCGACTCCAGACGCTTGTAATTTTCTTGCGGGTAATATGCTACACGTCTCCTGGAAACCAGATTCCCAAGTGCTACGCATTGCATATACACATACAGATAAGCGCTTAGCTAAGTTGATCGCTGATAGATACGCTAGTCGATATATTAGTATGCAGTTGGAACTGCGTGGCGCTTCTACCAATCAAGCGGTTGAGTTCTTGGATGAACAAGCTTTTGAGTTGCGTGCTCGCCTAGAAAAAGAGGAAGAAGCCCTACAGAAGTATAGAGATGAAAATGACTTAGTTACCGTTGAGCAAAATCAATTAGTCGTTACTGAGCGATTAAGGAATTTGAACTCGGTAATTACTGCTGCGCGTGTTCGCATGTTAAGCGCGGAGAGTCGGATGAAGCAAATCGATGCAGCAGATGGGCAATTGGATCAATTAATGAACATTCCGTTTATCGGTGGTCGCGCAAATATCGAGAGGGTTTACAGCAATCTTCAGGCGCTTAAGACAGAAGCTAACGTTCTTGCTGAGACTTACCTTGAACGGCACCCGAAAGCGGTAGAGAATCTCACTAAACAAAGGGCTGTCGAGAAGGTCTTATGGCTTGCGATACGACAAGCAGGTAATGAAGTCGACATTGAACGGCAGACTACCGTAGATGAGTTGAATAGTCTTCAGTCCAAGTTAGATGAAGCTGAATATGAGGCCAGACGTCTTGAGAGTCTATCGATTGAATACCGTGTTTTAGCTAGAAAAGTTGATGCACAGCGTGAGATTTTTGACCGCATCACATCCAGATTTAATGAGACTAGCATCGCCCAGCAAATGAATCTAACAACGATGCGTATTCTTGATTACGCAGCATTGCCTAACAAACCAGTATGGCCCGACACCAAGAAAATTGCTCTGGCGTCAATATTCATTTTTGTAGCTTTCTTCTTCGGAGTTCCTTTTGGTATAGAACTTTTCGATAATCGCTTAAGAACGTTTGCTGATATCGAACGATTTGCTTGTAAATTGATACTCGGAGATATACCTGAGATGCGTGGTTGTACAGAGCTAGAGATTGCACAAGTAGCCAATAATTCAAACAAAGACATATCCGAACGTTTTCGTAGTATCTTTGGATTTATACGGTTGAATGTTGGAGAGCTGCTTTCACCGCATACCTTTTTATTTACCAGCAGCGTACCTACTGAAGGCAAGTCTGTAGTTGTTTCTAATATGGGATACGTTTTCGCAGCGCATGGCTTTAAAACAATTTTGGTCGATTTTGACCTACGTCGTCCTTCTGTTCATAAGTACAAAGATGTGGACAATCTTAAAGGGTTACTTGAATGGGTTCGTTCAGGAGATCCTTTAGCTGATAACATTATAGAGGATTCACTACTAGGGATTCGAAAGGTAACTGATGCTGGTGAGTACTATATACTAACTTCTGGTGGTTCGACTCGTCAGGCTAGTGAGATTATTGGTCATGATCGTATGGATCTAATGATTTCCCGTCTGCGACAGGAATTTGACATAATACTGCTCGACACTCCACCTGTTGGTGTGTTTCAGGATGCGATCATTGCTGCTGATTATGCCGACCATACTATATTCGTAGCTCGTCAGAACGTTACGACTAGACAGAAAACACGTCACTCTATTGGTCTTATGGATCGGACTGAAGCTCCGGTTCTTGGGGTAGCCTTTAATGGAGTGAAGAACGTTAAAGCTGCAGCAGGATTAGGAGGATCTTATGGCAATAGCGAGTCTTATGGCGCGCAATATTCATACAGTTATGGCAGGTCATATGATAGGTATAAGAATTATTATTCAGATGATTAGCGATAAATCCATTCTTCGAAACGTTTAACTAGATCCTTTTCATATTTAATGCGCCTTTATATTAACGGTCGTTTTGCAACTCGTCTAATGACTGGTGTCGATAGAGTTGCATACGAACTTACGGATCAGTTACTACAGATTGCAACTGAGATGTCGGAGGGCGCGCTCGAGTTAAAGCTGCTTTTGCCTAAATGTACCTCTGAACAGTTATTTGAACTATCAAACAGCACTTTGGGAGAAGCTAAATCTGTTTCTAAACTGCCAGGGCTACTATGGGAGCAGTTTGCGTTGCCTTTTAAAGCTGCTGATGGATGGGCTATCAATTTCTGTAATGTCGGTCCAATTATTGGCAGACGCCAGATACTAATGGTTCATGACGCCCAAATATATTTAAGTCCCGAATCTTACTCTTTTTGTTTTCGTCTGTGGTATCGTATGCTACAACCATTTATAGCTCGTCGCGCATCGCTTTTGTTTACAGTTTCCGATTATTCAAAAAATCGACTTGAGCAGGAACGGGTTTTTCCAAAAGAGAAAGCACTAGTTATACCTAATGGTGCTGATCATATGGATCGTATTACTGCGGATGATAGCATCCTAGCTCGGCATGGGCTCAGGCCACAAAAGTATTTCCTTGTTATGGGTAGTGTAAGTAAGCACAAAAACCTAATATGTGCTTTGAAGGCATTCACCAAATGTTCGGTTGAGTCACTGCGATTAGTTGTCGTCGGGGGCAATATTTCCGAGATTTTGGCTGTTTTTGCTTCTAGTATTGATGAACGAGTTCTACTGCTTGGTAGGGTGAGTGATGAGGAACTGAAGGCCCTTTATACACATGCAAATATCTTTATTTTTCCATCGATCACTGAAGGTTTTGGACTGCCACCGCTGGAGGCAATGTACTGCGGTTGTCCTGTTATAGCATCTAATAGCGGAGCAATGAGCGAGGTGTGCGGAGATACCGTGAGCTATGTTGACCCGAATAGGCCAGAAGAATGGACAGTCGCGATGGAGGAATTTGCACTCGATCCGAAAAAATGCGAAAAAATATCAGCTAAAGCCCATGATTGGGCTACAAAGTTCACTTGGCGTCGAGCTGCAATGCAATTGTTGCAAGCGATCGCCTCTTATGAGGATGAAAGTAGTTTGAAGGTGGAGCTTGAGGCTTTGAATGCATCATGAATTTCGTTGTAATTATCTGTTCAGCGTTTCGCCCTGAAGTTCTGCACAGCACCGTTGAAACAGTGCTTCAACAGGACAAGTTACCTAGCCAAATTGTTCTATGCGTGGCCGAAAATTGCCACGTTCTTGAAGATACTCTCAGCTTAGACATTCGCGTAAAGAGAGTTTTATCTCCTGTCAGAGGATTGACTGCTCAAAGAAACTACGCGCTCTCAGTAATTGCTGAAGAATCGCCGGAGATTACAGTCTTTTTGGATGATGATGTGGAGATGGAATCAGCATTTTTTCGTAAAGTGTTGTATTTGTTTGAGAATCAAGCGGGTTTGATTGGTGTATCTGCTGAGTCGCTGATAGGAAAAACAACTACTCGTGAAGAAGCCTTACTCGCTATTAAAGAGATTCTTCATGTTCCCCTCGAGCCACTATCAGTTCGCACGATAGGTAAAAATTGGATTTGCCATGGTTGTAATATGTTTTTTAGGACAAGCATTTTTAAGCATGAACGCTTTGATGAGAATCTACCGCTCTATTCATATGCTGAAGATTACGATTTTTCAATAAGAGCGGCGCGACATGGACCAGTCGGAAGAGTTAAAGGAGTTGGCTTTGTTCATTTATCGCATTCGAGTGGACGAGTGTCAGAAATGCGCCGTGGATATAGTATGGTCGCGAATAATTTTTATTTCTTGAATAAGAAGGTAACACATTTGCCGCTATTTAAAGCGTATGTTAGATTTTGGTTAATTATAGTCTGTAAAGAAACATGGATTAGCTTTTGCAGGGCCCTGTCTGGTCTTGATGCGAATGAGATTGATTACTATGGACGAGTGCGTGGGCGTTTGATGGCAGTTGGCGATCTTATTCTTGGGCGTTGTTCTCCCAACGAAATTTTAAATAGCAAGCGATTTCGGTAATTTATCTTAGTAACATGAAACTGGCTATCTGAATTAAAAAAAGCTATAATGGACATCATACCTGCAGGATTATTAGCACTCTGTATCTGGTTTGCAGCAATGTGGCGTGGAGTGCCTGCAGCAACGACAGCCATTATTGCTATGCTGCCATTTGGGATGCTCGCTGCAGTTAACTTACCAGCAGTGGGGGGTCTCAGCCTTAAGACAAGTAGCGTTTGCGCAGGGCTCTTGATCGTTTGGTTGGCAATAACGCATATTCGATCGCGTGATTACATCTTCAATCATCAGAATCTGAACGGGACACACATAGCCCTGATTTTCCTTAGTCTTTACGTTGTCATATCAGCCGTAATCAATGTTCGGATCTTTCAAGGAGAGATTGATGTATTTTCACTGAATCGTGGTATTGAACGTAGTGGAAGAGGAGCCATTGGTATGTTGACACGATTACGTCCTGGTGCGTCTAATATTTCACAGGTCGCATACATTCTGCTAAGTAGTAGTTTCTTCTTCTCTGTCTTGCTGATCATTCACAAACATGGAATTAGTTGGATTCATCGTGCTTTGGTAGTAACTGCTGTCGTACATTTAGTTTTGTTTTTTTTAGATGCTCTTGAGTTGGATGGTTTACTGTCATTCGTTCGGACTGCTAATTATGCCTTGTTAAAACATCACGAAGTTCATGGTTTTGCACGAGTAATTGGTGGATTTTCTGAGCCATCTGCTTTTGGGAGCTTTTCTTCTTCGCTGCTTGGGTATTTTTCATTGCACACCTTTAGTTCGAAGTCTTGGGCATCTGGATTTCTTGCACTAGCGCTTGGGGTTTGTGTCATTTTATCGTTTTCTTCAGCTGCTTATTTTGGTGCTTTTTTCGTGGTTTTTTTCCTATTCCTAATGATCGCTAAAACAACTTTTTTCGGAGGAGGAATACCACGTGGTTTTGTTTACTTGGGGTGGTTCGTTGGAGTGCTCATTATTCTATTTGTTATGATGAAATCGACTCAAGTCGAGCAGATCCTTGACTCATTGATTTTTAACAAAGCATCAAGCGCTTCGGGGCAAGAGCGTGGTTTGTGGGCGGAATATGGTTTACGAACATTTTTAGATACTTATGGACTTGGTGCAGGAGTTGGCTCGATTCGGTCGAACGGTTGGCTATCTGTGTATTTAGGTTCGGTGGGAATTCCAGGTTTTTTGTTAGCATCGGTTTTCTGGTTACAGGTTTTACTCAAGCCATCGAGTCAAATGCCCTCAGATGAAGCATCTGCTGTGTTCATTGCCTGTAAAGCAGCCGTTTTCGTTACGCTGATGATGAAGCTGGCTACTGCGACTACTCCTAACCCTGGCTTGTTGCTAATGTTTTTTGCTGCATCTATAACTGCCTTGCGTGCAAAAGACCAGTACACAATCAGTAATATAATAGAAAATAATGAACAAAATGTTTAGTTTTGATAAGATCAAAGACAAAGAAATTTTGTCAATTTATGGCAAACCTGGTCGTGATATCTTAACTATTTTTATAGAGCAGTTTTTGCTCAGAGGAATAAATTTTGCGACTTTTACTGTAGTTGCAAGACATGTAGATATGGTCGAAATGGGCAGTATTGCTTTAGCATGGACAATGCTGTATTTTGTGGAGGCTTTTACTTCAGGTGGCTTAAGCACCGCTTGTATCCAACACGAAAGCTCAAATCTGAGAACAAAGAGCACATTTTTTTGGACTAACTGCGTCTTAGGACTTTTGGGTTTATGTTTGATGCATGCACTCGGTGCGGTTGGTGGTACATTTTTTGATCACTTAAATTTTCAGAGTGTTGCTTCCTTTATAGGCATAATATATCTACTCAGAATGGTAGGCGCTGCGCATAAAATGGTGCTAGTCAGAGATCAAGAGCAGAATAAAATTACTACGCTAAACTTAATAACTGCGTCTCTAAGTGGGTTAGTAGGAATCTACTTGGCTATTACGGGTTTAGGTATTTGGGCTATCTTATGGCGTATTGGGATTGAATCAGCTTTGAAAACTATTATGTCAATTATCAGCAACTTTTGGTCACCCATAATATGCTTTGATCGCTCCTACTTAAAAGATATTGTTAAACGAGCTTATCCCTTAGTAGGATCAAGTGTAGCAGACTTAACAATTGCTAGTACGAAGCAAGTTGCTATCTCTACTATGCTTGGATTAGATATTTTAGGCGGAATTGAGGTAGCTAGGCGATTACCATTTATCGCTACTCAGACTGGCGGCGTGATAATGAACAGATTCTCACTACCATATTTTTCGGCTCGTTGTAGAAACCAACAAAATAGTTATAGAATAATAAGGATCAGCATTTTGCTTGGAATCTTCACATCATTATTAGGCTTGTTTACTCTTTTCATTGTCAAAGAGGAAATAATTGAAATGATTTTTGGGATACGATGGGTTACATACAGCAACCTTTTTTACTATATATCTATAGGATCAGTGGCAGCTATATTCACAAGCTACTTAAATTCAGTGTTAGTAGCTTACGGACATTTTAAGATATCGATATTGCAAAGTGTTTATTTGCTAGCGTCTCTACCATTATTCTTATTTTTGCTAAATCATTCTATCGAACTTGCTTTCTTTTTAGTCGCTATCTTTCAATGCGGTTGCTCTGTGCATGCTTTTTTCTTTTTCAAACAAAGATTAAAGCCACAATCATATAAAAAGTAAATAAACTAGATAATATTACATGAATTTACAGCGTGTAGATAGGCTATCCAATTACGATAGCGAGACTTTAAAATTATACTGTCCGGTTCGTGATGAGGTATCCTTAGTGAAGGTATTTCTGGACTACCATCGACATATAGGAATTAAGCTTTTTGTTTTTCTGGATAATGGTTCTATAGATGGAACATTAGAATATCTCCTCGCACAGCCAGATTGTATCGTTTATAAGACAAATGATTCATATTCGAAGTCGAATTATGCAGCAGATTGGATAACGGAACTCATGTCTCGTCATAGCCTTTCGCAATGGGCGATCTATCTAGACTGCGATGAGTTACTGGTATACGAGGGCTGCGAGCATATCACATTGTCAGAGTTTTTGGAGAGTTATAGAGCTACTCAATATGACTCGTTTGCTGGGATTATGCTCGATGTTTACTCAGCTAAACCGAATGGAGAGATCGAAATATCCTCATATGAAGATTTATTGAATGAGATTTTTTATGTTGATTCAGATTACGTTATGCGAAGGCGCCCTCAGAAGCCTTGGGCTAAAAAGCGTCGATTGATTGAGATTATTGGTGGCCCTCGGTGCCGTTTGCATTCAAGTGTAGATAAGGATTCAAATCGCAGCTGGTTTGCTTACTTTATTGCCGGACAAGTAGACCGTTTTATTCGATTTGTGCCGTTAAGTTTTATGCCATTGTTATCTAGATTATGGCCGCGTCCTTTATTTACTCAGTATAAGACGCCTATAAATTATATTAAAAAGGGCTTTCGCTACACTAGTTCTCATGATTGTATAAATGTAAACAGAGCACCGTATCAGCTGGGCATTTTGCATCTCAAATTTAGGAAAGATTTAATGCAAAAAATTGAACCTAAATTTTCTTATGATAATCATTTTCAGCAAGGCTTAGAAAGGTTTCGGTTAAGAGGGGTACTGCGGCGCAGAAAGTCTCTATCTCTTATGTATTCTAATAGTGTTCAGTATGTAGGATCTCAGACGCTAGCAGAGCACTTGATTATAGGAAAAAAGCCTGGTGAAGTTTGGGTTGAAACTTCGGATTATTTTCGGACTTCTAGTTTGTCAAATCGATCTTGTTGCTGAAAATATGGGCTTTTAATGGAGTTTTTTTGTAACTCTTAAAGATTCTACTTTTATTGTGTACTACTATCTTAAAAACAATTTGCGCAGGGTTTTACTGCATGCAAATGAGCATACTAAGCTATTGCTTTTAGGAGATGGACGCAGCGGAACTACTTGGATTGCTGATGTTTTGAATTATGATGGTCGTTACCTAGACTTTTTCGAATCGTATCACGGTCAACAGGTATTAAATCTTCCTGAAAGTCGCATTTATCCTACCGGTGGAGACTTTGCCTCGATTCCAATTCATTTTAAGAAATATGTCCTGAGCTCAAAGATTTTTGCAGCTCAGCAAAAGCCAAGAGGTTTCACTGCCTCTGGCTGTTTTGTGAAGGACATTACTGCTCACATGATATTTTCACTAATATTTCAAGAATTTGGCTATCGAATATATATTATTAGAAATCCTCTTTCAGTGGCATTATCAAAGGAAAAATATGGTCGTTGGCACTCAATTGATGACTTGCAGAAACTAATCAATTTCTCGCCTAAACTACGTGCCATGAGTGATTGCTGTTTTTCTCGATCTCTGGTAAATAGTCGTTTTCACGAGTATGTATTGGTATGGTGTCTACTTAATAAAATAGCTTTTCCGCAGGTAATATCTAATGCCTTTGTTATTTTTTATGAGGATTTTCTGCTAAACCCTGAACAATCTTTCCACGATTTATTTGCTTATATAGAACAGGAGTCTCGTTTTAAAAAGTATCGGTCGCGTATTTTAGGTTCTGTTAATAAGCGTAGTAGAACAAGTGTTGATAGTTACCCCATAAAGGATGGAGCAACTCATTTACGCGCTTGGGAACAAAACAAATCTAAAGTGGAGATTTCATTGGCTTATCAGATAATTGAGATTTTTGAACTGGATTATCTATACCAAGGAAATGCCGTCCCTCAGATATGTCCAAAAAAATTGATTCTAAATTAGATAATTATCATACTATAGCGAATAAATGATTATATTAGACGAGCTCGAATTTGTGTACGTCCATATTCCTAAGTGTGGTGGTACTTCAGTTAAGTTAGCCAATTCTAATCTAGAATTGACCGGTGTTGACAACGGGCATGACCAAATGTCTAACCACGTGCCGCTCGCTCACATTAAAGCGACAGACCAAGAGCTGTTTAAAAAGATTTGTAAATATGAATCATTTGCGCACGTGCGCGATCCTGTTGCTAGATTTCGATCTGCTTTATTTGAACATAGCCGTAATTTTTTGCAGCTTTCTTCATCTGATTGTGATGATGCTTCACTTTTACGATTGGCTTATTCACTTGTCGATGTGCTGGAGAATACCGATTTCCCTTACCCTGAAAAATATGAACATTTTACTCCCCAGCACAGCTATATTGAAGTAGATGGTGAGTGCATCATTAAGCATATTAGAGTTATAGGAGACTTTAGGAAAATTAACGAATTTTTTGCTAGGGGCGGGTTGAATCCTGTTAGCGTATCTCGTAACGTTACATACACTCCTAAGCAAGGCCTGTTTAGTTGTTTAGCAAAATTTGTTCAGCCATTTGTCCGTATGCTATTAGCACCAGAATTTAAGCATAAGATTTGGACTTGGCTGATCACAAAAGGGTTATACGAGGCATCAAAGGAAAATAGCACGGACTTCCTACTTAATGATCCCAAGATTATTAGCTTCATTCGATTATTTTATGCACGTGATTTTGAATTATATGAAAAATTTAGCCGCTTGAGATAATTCAGTAGTGATCGCTTTTTTAGTAATGGAGCTGAACATATGCAGAATTGGGTAATAGATTATTCACTTTCCCTTGTAAATAAAACAGGCGCATTTTATTTGAGTCGTGACCTTGTAGATGCATTTTCAAATGAATGGCTTGCCGTTCGTCGCTGGCGGTCTCACGACACAAGAGTTTACTCTAAGTACGAGAGGAAGCTACGTGCAAAATGTATGCTAGTAGAACTCTCTAGGCCACACCTGAGTAAACACTTTAGTTCATGGCATCGATTGTTTGATGCCAATTATTTGCACATGGATCCGCTCTATTGCATAAATGACAGGTTGAAATCGAATGATCGCGTATTGTGTCATGATGTCGGACCAGTGTCGCATCCAGAGTTGTATGCATCCAATGTACGCAATGCCTACGCTGCCGCGTATCGAAAAATTCAAGAAAATAAGCCGAAGATGACTTTCGTTTCTCAAGCATCAAAGACTGCATTTATTCAGTTCTTTGGGGATGATTATCCTGCTTTGGATGTTGTTCCTTTATATTTACGAGACTCATTGATTGTGAATAAAGACAAAATGGCTGAGATGACCAAGCCCGTGATTATGGAGCGCGTTGCACCGAGGTTTTTTATATCGATTGGCGAGGTGGGGGTTCGCAAGGGCCTTATCCAGTCGATTGAGGGCTATGTGAGATCGAAGCTTCATCGAGAAGGTGTAGATTATGTTGTATGTGGACCTCGTGGTCTGGGGTATGAGGCTGTAGCCGAAGCAGCTAAGGCGAATCCCGGAGTGCATCTATATGGTTACGTCAGCGATGATGTTTTGAGATGGCTATATAGGAATGCGCTTGGATTTTTACTGTTGTCGCGATTGGAAGGATTTGGATTACCAGCGATCGAAGCACCTTTTCATGGGCTTATGCCAGTAATCAGTTACGATCCGGCTTTGGTTGAGGTTACTGGTAATCACGCATTCATGTGTGATCCTTCGTCTGCGGACGAGCTTGCGCAATCGCTGCGCTCAGTTGAGTCGATCTGTGAAGATGATAAGCGCGAACGTCTTCAATTAATTTGTGAGCATGCAAAGGCATATACATTTCAAAACTTCTTGGCTGGTTGGAGGAAAATTTTAGAGCTTTAAGTAAAGTTGTATGTCATCGAAACTGTAGAAAACATACTGATATTTGATAAATTGTGTTCTCAATTTTGCTAGGCACGTGTTTGGTTCAAACATTTTAACCGGTAGTATAATAACCTCAATTTTCATTTTCGAATCAAAAACAGAGAAACACCATCTGAATTTAAGAAGCAAATTAGCAAGGCATATCTTCGTGAATCGCAGAGTGTCTAAACAGTGTGAGATTCATGTAAGATTCTTATGAGCAAATTAATAAAAGTATACGGGGAGAGAAATACGAATACTAACTACGTAAGTAAACTTTTGGAACTTAACCTTAATGTGAATGAGGTGCCAGGGACTGTGCCAATATCTATTCGGAGAATCTTTGATAGGGTACACTACAGTGAGTGGATACGAGATTTTTATTTTAGGCTGTCATTTGCTACTAATTTAGGATGGAAGCATTCGCTTGTAAAGCCTTGGTCGGAGATTGAGCAGTACAGAATAACTAAATCGAATTTGTTTTTTCTGACGATCACTAAGAACCCTTATTCTTGGTTACTTTCTTTATATCGTAATCCTTATCACCAATACTACTCTAAAAAACCTAGTTTTGAGACATTCGTAGGTAGCCCGTGGAAAACTGTTCGTAGAGATAATATCAGAAAGGTTTTATCTAGTCCGGTTGAATTGTGGAACATGAAGAACAAATCTTATTTACAGTTGGATTCTAGGCGTGCGCTAAATATTACCACCGAGTCTATATTTGAGGACCCGCAGAAGTGTATAAAAAAAATCAGCAAAAAATTTAGTATTGAGGCCAAATCCGAGCATTTTATCGAATATGCGCGTTCTACTAAAGAAGTGACTAAAGACAGTAATTATTACCGAGACTTTTATTTATCGGAAAGGTGGCGGCACGATTTGTCGGATGAGGCAATCGAAGCAATTAATAAATCGGTAGATCAAGATCTGATGGCTCACTTTGGTTACCGGGTCCTTCCCTGTGCAGAGCGACACTGTTCGATACATAGCTGACTTAACAGTTTAGCTGAAGCTTCAAAACTATATATGTCCTAGTTGTAAATAATTCTATGCGATTAAATCCTTAAGCACAAAGACTCCTTGTGTTATTAATATTCTAAATCAATATATTTTACATATATTAAAGGACTAATAAAATTGTATCATTTTTGTATGAATAGACCTATTGCTATCGTTTTAAATTTACCGCAAGCAACTGATCGGCTTCAGCACATCGATAAATTGTTTACTCATTTTGGTATAGATTATATTTTAGAAAAAGGGGATGGTATTGACTACTTGCCTGAGGATGTTTTAGTTAGATATGGTTCACCAGCTGATCCAATTAAACTACGCGAAATTGCTTGTACTCAGTCCCACGTATCTGCTTGGAGAACTTTCTTGTCTACTGATAAAGAGGAATGCATGATCGCAGAGGATGATATTTTGCTGTGTCGTAACTTTGATTTGATTTGGAATAACTTAGATATTCCGGAAGATACTTTTGCAATTTGGAAGCTCGAAACGGTAAATGCAACTTGCACCATTCAAAGAAGGTGTGAACGTGAGTACAATGGCTTTTCCTTTCATCAGCTCCACACTGGGCATTCGGGCGCGGCAGCGTATATTATAAATAGAAAGACAGCCAAGTTTTTACTAAGTGTTGCTAACGATTTCCGAGCAATTATTGATGAAGAATTATTTGATCCTATAGTACGTTCTGTACCGATGTGCCGTACCTACCAGGCTGTGCCAGCTTTGTGTATACAAGATAGCAAAAATCAAAATAGCACCACTACCTTTCATAGCCTTATAGGTCCAGGGCGTAATCCGGATGGCAACTCAATGATTAATCAGCTTAGGCGCAAATATTTGAGCCCATTCGTTACGGCGGTAGTTTCTTGCCTTATTAGTTATCAAGGACTTCGTAGGGTAAAGGTGAAGCATTTACCACTAGATGATAAATTTTAATTTTGTCGAAATACGAAATAGCATAATGGATGAAGCAATCGAAGCTATTAATGGATC
>JAYYDJ010000086.1:0-9489 GCA_036160955.1 Verrucomicrobiota bacterium
AATGCAATTTTAAACTATGAAATGGTAGAAAAGTTAGGCGGTACGCAAGCTCTCATTGACCACGCTTACTTTGAGTCTGCTTCTCTATATTTGGCTAATAAACTCTATGCACAACATACTCTATTGCTAGAAAGATATTTAGATCGTTACCCAAACTCTACTTCTGGAGCGCGAGCTATTATACTACTAGCTATGTCTAAAAAGGATCAGGGTGATATCGCAAGTTGCTTCAAATATTTTCGTGATGGAATCACACGATTTGGCAATGATCTAAATCATGAGTATGTTGATCAAATAATTGATGCTTGGTGGGAGATAGATAATAAAATACGTGCTAGCTATAAATTCTCATCAATCTTCGTGAAAAGAATATTAGAAGATGCGGATTTTCGTCACAAGATGCTTTATGATCGAGTTGAACAAATAAATTATTTTGCACAAAACTCGGCCATCCCTGATGAAATTCAGACTATATTTAATTTCCGTCACCCCATGTATAAGGAGTTGATCAGATATACGCCAAGGGGAGGTGAAGGAAGCTCAAATTTGAAATTAGAGGACTTAAAATTTTTGAGTGATTGCTTGAGCCGGATTAGAGAACAAGCTGAGCAGCTACCTAATTATACTCCAGCTGATTTTTTTGAACGTATGCGAGTTGAAGCAATTAGTGGGGGTGAGGACAAACTTGCGATTAGACTTTTACGCGTATTAAACTTACGCGCTGGTCGTGAAGTATCTTCGTCTGAGATTGGATATGATAATCTCGGAGCCGCTAGCCCTGCTACCATTGTTTGGATAGCTCGCATTAGAGCAGGAGAGGACCTCACTGAAGCGCAAATGATATTGAGAGAGATGATAGAGAAATACCCTATGTCGGAGGCCATACCTGAGGCACTACATCTATTAGCTACTTTGAATATGGAGATCGGATATTTTAGTGAGTCGGTCGAAATTTACGACAGAATTTTGAATGAGTATTTTACTAGCTCTTATGCTTCCGATGCGGCTATTAATAAGGCGCATGCACTTTATTTGTCACGTCGATACAATGATGCAGTTCAGGCTTATAGCATGATTTTAAATCAACGTGAGTGGCGAGGGAAGCTATGGGCAGAGGCTACTTATAAAATCGGATTATGCTTTGTTGAAATGAACGAATTAGGTAAAGCACAAGGGTTTTTAGAAAGGACATATTTAGCTTATTCAGGTTATCCCGAATGGTCAGGAAAAGCAGTGCTCGAAAGCGCAAAACTGTTACTTTCTAATGGAGAAAAAGAATCTGCGCGAAAGACATACAGTTTTTTTCTTAATAATACTAAGTATTCTAATTCTGAAATATATCAAGAAATTGAAGAAAAAATAAATTCTCTATGATTGCTAGGCCTCTAATTTGTTTAAAGCATTTTTGTTTTTTAATAATTATCGTGACTTCTTCTAGAAGTGCCTGTTCTGCTGAGGTACCCGTAATAATAAAGTATCCAACCCAATCTAGTAAGATTATCTTAACATCGTGTGAGGGTAATAATTTAGTATTTCGTCCAATTGGATCAGATAACGGAGGGCGTATATATATTAAAAAAGAAGAATTAATTAGTCAGAATGTTCAATTAAATTTTCTTTTCCCCGAAGAGTTTTACGATGCGGTAGAACAATTAGAAACGGGTGAGGTTATTCGTTCTATATCTATTATTGGAAAATATGCAGACCCATTAGTTCCGTTTCTGAATTTAAGTATTATCCCTGGGAATATGATCCCCTCGATACTTGTATACTTAGAAGCACTCAAAGAGGTGGGAGATTGGGAAAAGGTTGTCGATCTAGTTATCCAAATACCACTATCAACAGCACCGCCAGAGGCTATCGACTATGTTGGAAAATTAGCTCTATTGCTCTATGACGATAATAAAAGTAATGATTTTGATCGTCTATACTTTCACATCTTAGACCAACAAGGTTTAACTTTATCTCATCTCCGAAGCTTAATGTATTTAGCTGAAGAATTGCGTGTTCGTGACGATTACTTAAGGGCATTTCATCTTTACAGAAAAATCCAAATTAATGATGGGGCGCTTCAAGTATTAGCTAAGCTTTGGGTTTCCTATTGTAGTTTTTATCTAGGACACGATATCGTGCCAGAGATTTTTCTTGAAGAGCTTGAAAAGCTTGATGTCAGCGAACAGGGCTATGCTTTAAGAGAGTTGATTAAGGCTAGACTTTGCATAAGAGATGAGGACTTTTACACAGCGATGCGATTTGCTGCAAAAGGTCGAATACATGCGAAGGCTACAGACGTATATTATCCGGAATTACTACATGTCGTTGCTAGTCTTTACAATGAGTTAGGATATACCAAGGCTTCACAATTAATCCTCAGCGAGTTACGCCTTTTGTTTCCTGAAAATCGTTGGTCGAACAGAGATCTTAATATACCTAGTAATTAAACTAATCCCATAATTATGAATACGCTAAAAAAGATAAATATATTTTTCAGTTGGAAGACTGTTCATTGCATTTTTTTCTATTTTTCTTTGTCGAAAATTTCTGCCCAAGATACGCTCTCACCTGATGTAGATGTGATCGATGAGTCCATAACATTATGGTCTATGTTTCAGCAAGGAGGGTGGGCTATGTACCCACTATTTATTTTTTCTATCGCACTTGTTTCTTTGGCGTTATATTGTGCTTGGCTCATACGGGAAAGCCGATTTTTGCAACGGGAGGCTATTAGTGAACTGCGTGATGCTATAAGTAATAATGATTTAAAGGCCTTACAGGCTATATGCGCTGCACAGCCAGGCTATACTACAGACATTATAAGGGCGGCTTTTGAGGCTATTAATGATGGGCATAAGTCATTATCAACTATTAATGAAGCTCTTGAGGAACGAGCCAGTAAGGTGCTAGCTGCTCCTCTGGTTTTTGTTCAATATTTACAGGTTATAGCTTCAGTTTCTCCAATGGTTGGACTACTCGGCACTGTAAGCGGAATGGTCAAGGCATTCAGAAATATTGCTGCTCAAGGTCTAGGAAAACCGGAACTACTAGCTAATAATATATCAGAGGCCCTTGTTACAACAGCTACTGGATTGTTAATCGCAATACCAGCTCTTATGGCTTATTTCTTTTTTAAAAATAAATATACGGCGGCATCTGCTGGAATTTATGAACACATCGGATCTATAACGCGTCAGATGTTAAAAAAAGGTATGATTGAAGGCGGGTCTAATTAGTTTTTAGATCAAAAATATACTTAATCTAGTATTATTATGAAACCGATGCAGCTAGAACAAAGCACCGAGTTGCCTGATTTAACACCAATGATTGATATCGTGTTTTTATTAATTGTTTTTTTTATGACTGTAGCCAGCTTACAAGTAAAAGAACTTATACCAATTACTGTACCTGTAGCTGAAACAGCCTCGCTTCCTGAGGACCGCAGTAATCGTATTGTGCTTACATTAAAGGAAGACGGCTCTATTTTTTATGGTTCACAGATCATAGAGATTGATGAGATTACACCCTTAATTTTCGGTAGTAAGCAGGTCAATCAGGATACCAAACTCTATATCCGCGCGGATGCAAAAGTTTCTTTTAAAGAGGTTAGGCAGGTATTTTCTGCTGCTGCAGAAGGTGGTGTGTTAAATGTTATTTTCGCCACTTATCAGAGTGATAAATAATCTTATCATGAGAGCCAAAAAACTAAGCATTCCGGAAGATCGAGTAGATCTAACACCGATGATAGATATAGTCTTTTTGCTACTCATTTATTTTATGGTTACCACTACAATAGTAAAAGAAGAAGCCGACTTGGGTATTAATCTCCCTGCTAGCATGATTGTGCCGCCAGATACGCCACTTCCAGAACAACATTACATTGATATTTTATTAGATGGTACAGTTTTACTCAATGGTATGCCTACAGATAATCCTGATAATCGTTCCTTGCCTAACCTTACAAAAACTTTATCTCAACTTAAGATATCTTCGGACAGAGTTGGACTAAAGACAGTTGTTGTAGTTCAACCAGACTCGGAAGTTTATCAGCAAAATGTCGTCAATGTGCTAAATGTCCTTAGAGAGGTAGGAATATCATCAATTTCTTTTGGACAAGGATGAAAACTCATAAATTTTAACTATTCTTTTATTTTATATATCAGACATCAAACTAGTGATAACTTTACCCTATAGATTCGACGAAGAAAAATATTATGAGATTATTAATTCTTTTTGTGTTAGTGCCGATAATTACACACTCACAAGGGTATATTTCTGCTGAAGACGAGGCTTTTTACACACCATATAATGACGGATGGTCTACTGGCGACAACGGTGGACGCGGTTTCGGTCCTTGGTTGCTGATTGCGCCAGATTATTTGAACGAAGATCAAGAGCAGAAACAGTATAACGGGTTTTTTATAGCCAATTCTAGCCGAGAGTCTAACCTTTCTAAGGTAGCTAGAGAGGGTAATGCTTTTGGGATCTTCGCAAATGGAACAGGGTTTGAGGAAACTCTTGCTTTTCGTTCTTTCGGTCATCCTCTATGTGAAGGTGATATTTTTTCGTTTCGATTTGAATTTGATGGTTTCGAGCAGAAATTTAATAAAGATTCGGACGCTGGATATAGTACAGTTGGTGTAATATTTAGAAATAGTGAAATTGGGAACACGGTTGAAGATTTATCTCAGGGACGATCCTTAGTTTTTGCCGCTATCAAAGGCTTGAGTACTTACCAGGTTTTAGACGCAGGAGGCCGTTTTAATACTGGTATCTTCCTCGATCCTGAAGGTGTAGAAATTAGTGTGACACTTAAAAAAAATATGACTTACGATCTGCAGATAATTACTTTGAGTAAAAACATAATACACAACATTGAAGGAAGAGCTTTAATCAAAGAATTTAATACAGATAATAACAATCAGCGCGCAGAGAGTGTGCTTCGTGGCTTTGCTTTGTTTAATCTTAACGGAGGATTAAATAATGCTTATTATGGGTCTTTCCAAATCTTAAGAAAGGGCGACTAGAAGTTATGTCAGAAGATGAATCACCATCACTCTTTAACCGGGACAGCGGAATACTTTTACACCCATCTTCACTTCCTGGTGATTTTGGTATAGGAGATTTTGGTCCTAGCGCTTTACGCTGGCTTGATGCACTAGTTGAGAGTGGGCAAAATTTGTGGCAGATTCTTCCTCTGCATCCGACAGGATATGGGGACTCCCCTTATCAAAGTTTATCTGCCTTTGCTGTGAGCAGTCTGTTTCTAAGTCCTGAATCACTCTATGAGTCTGGGCTCATTACCAAGGCTGAACTAAGTTCCTTTATATTGCCAAAAAGAGCAGCTATAAGATATGTAGATGTGCACACGAATAAGCTCGAGCTTGCTAAGCGAGCGTCTTGTCGATTTTTTAATTTGGCTGACAAGAGCTCCTTACATATTGGCTATGAACAGTTTTTAGTTCGTCAGTCCGAATGGTTGCTACCATTTGCCTTATTTAGTGCACTTAAATCTAAATTTGGTGGTGTGGCTTGGACTAATTGGCCTTCTGCTTTTCGAGACCGGCATGTAGATGCATTAAGTAATGCCGAGAAAGAATTAAGCGAAGATATTAGACGTATATTTTTTGAGCAATATATCTTGTCTAAACAGTGGGGATCAGTTCGTGCTAAGGCGCAAGAATTGGGCATCCGCATTATTGGAGATATGCCAATCTTTATGGCCCACGATAGTGCCGATGTGTGGTGTAATCCTAACTTATTTCGTTTAGCAACTGATGGTAATCCAACTGTGGTAGCTGGTGTCCCGCCAGATTATTTTTCAGCCACGGGTCAACTTTGGGGCAATCCTCTATATGATTGGGGAGCACATGTATTACAAGATTTCTCATGGTGGCGTTCTAGAGTTGGCAAGTTGATGGATTGGGTGGATCTTGCGCGGATTGACCATTTTCGTGGCTTTCAATCTTGCTGGGAGATTGACGGAACTGCTGACAGCGCGGTTAAAGGCAGGTGGGTTGAGGCTCCAGGTAAAGAAATTCTAGATATTTTTTTAGATGAGCTAGGTGCCCCGCTTCCTCTTATTGCTGAAGATCTTGGAGTAATTACGCCTGAAGTATTAGCTCTACGCGATGCTTACCAGCTCCCTGGTTTACGTATTCAACAATTCGCTTTTGGTTCAGATGTAATGAAAGACACATTCATTCCTGAAGCCTATGATTCTAATTGTGTAGCCTACACAGGCACACACGATAACGATACTGTAGTTGGTTGGTTTAATAGTCAGCCTGGAGTGAGTAGTACTCGTAGTGCAGATGAAGTTGAAAAAGAGCGCGTTGCTGCAATGTCTTATTTTGGTACTGATGGAAGTGAAATTAATTGGGATTTTATTAACGCTCTTTATTCTTCAGAAGCAGGGGCAACCCTCGTTCCTTTGCAAGATGTACTTGGACTAGGATCAAATGCACGGATGAACACTCCTGGCACAGCATCAGGTAGTTGGCGTTGGCGCATTAGTGACGATTTAACTCTAGAACCTTCATTAACACGACTCAAAGAATTAACCCACAAGACCTTGCGCGGTCTTGCTGCAAATAAGATTAACACTTACGAATAGTTTACTCTTAACATAATCATAAATAATTTAAATATGAAAAAACCTAGATTAAGTTTTTGGCAAATTTGGAACATGAGTTTCGGTTTCTTCGGAATTCAGTTCGGCTTCGCTCTTCAGAATGCAAATGTCAGTCGTATATTTGAAACTCTTGGCGCCGATCTTAAGGCTATTCCGATACTCTGGATAGCTGCACCCTTAACAGGTTTAATAGTACAGCCAATTATCGGTTATTTTAGTGATCGCACATGGTGCTCCATGGGTCGCCGCAGACCTTACTTTCTAGTCGGGGCTATCTTTGCTTCGGGTGCTCTTTTGATTATGCCCAACTCTCCACTACTTTGGGTGGCAGCTGGGATGCTATGGATAATGGATGCTTCCATAAATGTTTCTATGGAACCATTTCGTGCATTTGTTGGCGATCAGTTGCCTGCAGATCAACGTACCCAGGGCTTTGCTATGCAAAGCTTTTTTATAGGTACCGGCTCTGTTATTGCCTCTGCTTTACCCTACATATTAACTAATTGGTTTGGTGTTTCCAATATTGCACCAGAGGGTGTTATACCTGATTCTGTTAAATGGTCTTTTTATAGCGGAGCGGTTGTTTTTTTCTTAGCAGTACTATGGACAGTGGTAAAAAGCCGGGAATACAGTCCAAGTGAGCTGGCAGCTTTCGAGAAAGAGCAGAAAATAAGCGGGGAAGCTGGACCGTTCGAATGTGACAATGGTGAGGGTATCCCAGATCGCGCTGGTGTTCTTAACGCTTCGAATCACGGTCCCATACTTTTAATTATTGGCTTATTGCTTTCTGCGGTTGTCTATTTTTTGGATTGGGAAAAAGAGCTTTATATTGTTACCGGTGGATTCTCTTCATTTGGTATTCTTCTATTACTTGCTACTTTTATTAGTAAAAAAGGGCGCACCTCGAATGGCTTAGTTGTCACAATGGTAGACTTCTATGCGATGCCAAGGACAATGAAGCAATTAGCCATGGTCCAATTTTTCTCTTGGTTCGCACTTTTTTCTATGTGGATTTACGCAACTGCTGGAGTGACCAGTCACCTATATGACATGACACTTTCCGAGTTAGACGTAAGTGCTCTTGAGAAGGCAGTTGCTAATTATGAATGCATAAATCTAGCAGAAGATTCTAGCGGCACCTATAAAGACGTACTTCGCGATCTGGCAGAATATCGAGACGATTTAGCAAGCGGAAATAATGAGGTCGTTAGTTCCATGCGAACGGTAAATTTTTTCATAGCACATAGTTCTAAGCTTGGACTTGAGGCGGATATATATCAGCGCATGTTATTTATTCAAAAAGAGTATAATACCGGTGCGGATTGGGTTGGTATTGCCTTCGCAGCTTATAACGGTTTCGCTGCGTTAGTTGCTTTTGCGCTTCCAATTTTTTCTAGGTGGACTAGTCGAAAAACCACACATGCTTTGGCACTTGTAATAGGTTCTATTGGTTTGGTTTCTGTTTACTTTTTGCCATCTCCCAATTGGTTAGTATTATCAATGTTAGGTGTTGGAGTTGCTTGGGCAAGTATTCTGTCTATGCCCTATGCTATACTATCTGGGGCGCTGCCATCAGAAAAAATGGGTCTATATATGGGAATTTTCAATTTTTTCATCGTTTTACCCCAAATGCTAGCCGCGAGTATTCTCGGATTCTTCGTTCAGCGCTTGCTGGGCGGTCAGGCTGTGCTTGCTCTCGTGCTAGGAGGTATTACCTGGGTCATAGCTGCTTTCTTGACTCTCTTCGTTGAAGATATTGATGCTTCGTAGCATCTTGGATTGATTTTAACTTGGCTAATACTTAGTGTTAATATAGAATATTATTACTATTTTATACAATCATACTTATGTATTTTCAGACGCTTTGTCTCATATTTCATTACCTCACTAATGCGACGAAAATTTTCAGTTAACAGCCATCCTAATCGTAATGGGTTCACGCTCATTGAATTGTTAATGGTGGTCGCTGTCATTTTAATACTTGCAGGTATTACTTTTGGGGTATCCCGCGGCGTCCAAAATGCCCAAGCTCGCACTAAAGCAAGGGCAGAGTTGGCGACAATCGCGCAAGCTATCGAGCAGTTTAAATCACGATATGGTGATTATCCTTGGCACAAATCTGGCGAGACCGATACAAATAAAACTTTATTATATGCTCTTACAGGAAGGTTAGTTATCAATGATCCGAACCCGAATGATGGTGTTAGCGATATACAGGCAATAATTATTACCGATGAGAATCAAATCAAACGTAACCCTAAATTTTTAGACGAAACAAAGTTTACTACTGCTAAAATTAATGATGAAACAACAAGCCTTTTAGACCCTTGGGGAAATCCTTATATGTACTGGTATAAGTGGGATGATAATCCTAGCTTATATGAGATGTTTGGATATCATCTGTATTCTACTGGCGCAGGAGGAAACACCGCAAATAATACTATCAAAACAAAAATAAACGCTAATACGGGGCTTATTGCTGACGATTTTCGTGACACAGCCAATAGAGCAGGTATTATTTTTGCAGGAGAATAATTTTATGAAAGAAAATAAACAGTTATCAGGTTTTACTCTAATTGAATTGCTCAGTGTCATAGCAATTATCGGCATACTGGCAGGGATTTTAATCCCCACGGTCGGATCTGTCCGCAAACAAGCTAACATTGCTGCATCGAAGGCTCAAATATCTGGCTATGTAAATGCCATCCAAATGTTCAAAGGGGAATACGGTTATCTGCCCTTTGTAACAGGAAGTTCTGACGAGAAAATTGACCTCTCCAGTCCTGGCATGTGTAAGGAATTCATAGAGACTCTATCTGGACGTAGCATTACAACTGGAAAAGTGCTAGATTCCGCCGTCG
>JAYYDJ010000087.1:0-32243 GCA_036160955.1 Verrucomicrobiota bacterium
GCTAGCCGTCGGGAGCTGCAGCACGCAATGTATTTCACTAGGGCTGGAATTGGCTTACTCTATACGGATGGAAACTATCAAGCTGAAACTCTTGGTGAGTCTGGAGGAGCATTTCCTAGACATGCAAACACCTCATTTCTAGGCCAATGGGACGACCCAAGAATACCAAATTTATTATATATTCATGATCAATTTGCCAGAGGTTTTCAGCTAGGCAAATGGTCTGACAATGACGTCGTGATTTTTGAGAGAATTGATAAACGAGAAAATAATGATATGAGCGATGAAGATGGGGTAACTATGCTTTTCATGCTCAATGATGACTATTCTAACGGTCATGGAAGGAACTTTAGCTCAAGCTTTCCATCACAATCAGGAGGTTCAAACGCTTACCTATATAATTATTCTACTTACGGTGGTGGATTTTACAAATGGGCATCAGAAGTCGAAGATGGCTCAACTATAATCCCTCCAGGCGGATATTTTGTTTTTAGTTATAAAAACCCAGACCCTTCAAAGCTATGGTCTGGATCAGGAGGTAGACCCATCACAATTTATCAAGATGGAATTGAAGTTGGTACTGTTGAAGTCACCAGAAAAGACGGGCCTAATGGAGATGCCGATTACCATGGTGATATGCTCCAGCAGGAAAATCGGCCAATTATAACAAATGCTGAAAATAATGACTTCTCATACACCGCTATATTGCCAAGAGTGACGGATGGCTCGGATCTAGATATTGTTGTAAGAGTTGATGGATCTGCTGAGAATGTAATGCTTAAGCTAGATGGGGGTATTGATCTTAATAGCTCAAAGCCTACAAATACAAACATAGGATTAGTAAATACTGATCCTGTTAACAGAGATAATCCTCCTGGGGTTTCTTGGGATAATTTTTTAGGTTATGAACAAGCAACTTATTCTAAACGAATTCACCCCGAGTTGTTTGCAGCAGAAATAACTGGCGTAAGAGATATAACAGGCTCATGGGGAGCTGAAACATTTACAAAAGTGCTCGGGCAAGATGAATTTACAATAACCGAAGGTAGTGGGATAAGATTTACAGATAGCGATACAGCTAGTTTTCTTTACCATAATCCAGATTTTACAGTCACTGGAGATCCGACAGTTAACAGTAGTATGTATGAAGAAAGTAATTCTGGCATATACATATGGGCAAAGACTAATGCAGTAGGTTTAGGATACAAAATGTATGTTTACTACACGCTAGACGGCTCAACTCCAGAGGGCGCTGGAGGCAGTGGTCGTGGTAGCACAAAAGTAGTTGAAATGAACTATCAACACAACGATGACGATGCGTCTTCAGATTGGTGGAAGTCATCTGATATACCAGCTCCTAGTATTGGTACAACTCTGAGCTATAAAATAGGTATTTATAAAGAATCAGCATCGAGTCGATTCCCAACCGATTCTCTTTCTGTAGAGCGCAAAACTCTCATGCTTACCGAATTTGATGTTAACGGTCTTGATGCTGACTCTGTAGAGTTCTATCCACACTTTGATTACGCGTCCGATATAGATGGTGCTCCTCTTACTTCTATTGGACTAGAAGAAGGATATCATATTTTACGAGCAAGAGCATTTCTGGACCGAGTTGGAAAGGCATCAATTTACAACACATTTACTCAAAGCTTTTACTACGATACAAGGCGAACAACAGGAGAAATAAGATTCCCAGAAAATGACGGCGAAAGTATTGGTGGCTCTAATTACGGTGTTGTTATTCGAACAGATACTACTGTTGAAGAACTTTGGTATCGTATCGAAGACTCAGATACAAGTAATGATGATATTGAGACTGGGGCTCAAAATGGTAATGGATTTGGATTTGAGCCATATATTGATACGAACCAAAATGGCTCATATGATGAAAATGAAATATTTGAAGATCTAAATCTCAACGGAGAGTGGGACAATAATATAGCAAATAATTGGGTACAAGCGACCGAAGTCACTCCCAGCACTAGCTTTGATCCCTCCGATGAAAATTACGCGAAAGAATGGCGCTTTGATTACATAAACATTCCAGCTACAGGAAACGCTGACATAAAAGTTCGTATGAGAGAAGTTTCCTCCGCGACATATGGAGATTTTGACTTAGACGATGCCAGTGGGCATTATACAACACTAACTCGCAATGTCGTTACTGCAGGACCAAA
Source organism: Verrucomicrobiota bacterium (assembly GCA_036160955.1). Taxonomy (GTDB): domain Bacteria; phylum Verrucomicrobiota; class Verrucomicrobiia; order Opitutales; family Coraliomargaritaceae. The sequence continues at coordinate 2,181 of JAYYDJ010000087.1, forward strand.
TGAGCAAGTATTTATAGCGTATCCTAATCAAGATCTACAAATTGTAGACAATAGCTATATCATGAAAGTCTATTTCTCGAAATCGTTAGCAGATGGGCTCAGCGAAAGTGAATTAATTAATCGATTTTTGATAAGCATCGGATCTACCCAAGAAAATAGTAACTTTGCTGCACAAAGCAGGGACAGTTATTCCATTAGTTATAACGAAACCGATAGTTATCATTCCCTAAACTACCAATTGCCAAACTTATACAATGATATACCCAATTATGATCATAAAATATCTGTTGTTTTTGATCAACCAAGTCCTGCAGTAGATTTTGAAGATCAAATCATTGTTCGTGCACTTCCAGTAAGCACGCCTCGCATATTTATCATATCTCCAAAAGAGTTTGGTTCGGACGGACGGCCTTATAAGATAATTTTGCCTGACGTAGCGAATCCTCTTCCTGAAGACAGGCAATTCATCATTCAAACTTCAACCAATCTAGATGCTACTAATGTAGAACTTGATTTTGTAAATCTACGTGGATCGCAAATTTCAACTCCATCGATAATAGAATCTGGGAATAGTAAATTATGGAATTTTTCATGGACTGGACTGGAGCAAGGAAGCTATCGATTTACCGCCACCGTAAGTTCACCAGGCGGGACAAATAGTACCGATCGTAACGCAAGTGTTATTGTTAGAGAGACTATCGTTGCTGATAATAATGACGCCGATGATGATGATGATGGGTTGCTAGATATTGATGAGAACACTATACAAGAGCTTCCTGAAGTTACTTCTGACCAATGGACCAACGCAGATGTACACACCTATTTTGCTTTTGGGAAATCCAGCCCTACCTCATCGGACACTGATGGAGATGGGTTGCCAGACTCATTAGAGTTGGGTTGGCGAACATCGAGTGATCCGCCAACCGATAGTACTGTGGATACTGACGGTGATGGATATACAAATTTTATTGGTGATCTTGACCCCCCTTTTTACAACACAATTGATAATTATGGAAGTGTTCCTGATATAGATAGCATTAGTTTAGGTGGAGATCGCACTCGCCTATCCGCTGGAACCGTTACTGATCCAACAAATCCCGACAGTGACAATGACGGCATTCCCGATGGTGTGGAGGATTTAAATCGCAATGGTTGGGTCGATGGTGATGGGGCTACTTTACCAACTAATTTTGATCCATGGCTAGGACGTGACTGGCCAGATGGCATGATAGGACAAAGCGAAAACTGGACGGAGACAGACCCAAACAATCGTGATACCGATAGCGATGATGCCAGCGATGGGTACGGAGAAGATAAGAATTTCAACGGCAAAGTAGATGGCGATATCAACAATAACCGTATCTTCGATACTGGTGAAGCATGGAGCGAAACAGATCCTTTAAACTTGGATACAGACTTAGATGGTCTGCCAGACGGGTGGGAAATTAACTTTGGTTTAGACCCTTTAAATAACGGTTTTGACTCATTTCGCACAGCTGATGCTGCTGATGGAAATATTCATGATGGTGCCTCCGGAAATCCCGATAATGACAGTTTCACTAATCTGGAGGAACTCATTAACGGCACGGATCCTACTGTGGATAATGACATACCATTATCGCCTCCTAATTCTATAAACATTGGTAGTGGAACAAATGATACGACCGGCTATGCAGTTAATCTAAATGAATTCACAGACTGGACAATTGATGACCTTATTGTACTGGACGAATATGAAGGTGATGGAGTCAATAATCAGGGCACTGATACATATCCAGCTTATGATGGATTTGATAGCTCGCGCGACCTACAAGCATTTTATTTCCGAGATGGTGGAGCTGATGGTAATTTATATTTTCGCTTTGATTTCTACGATCTACAAGCCTTTGCGGAAGAAGGCAACTTGGACACGTATGTAGTAATTGACACTGGTAATACAAATATTGGTGAATCTAATTTACCAGATGAGATAGATACTCGCACAGAAATGAAATGGGAAGCAGTCATTGCTATCTATCAAACAGACAGCGGTATTGTATATTTGGATACAGACCCATCAAATAACACTACAGAAATAGGCGCTGACTTAACTGCAAAAGGTGTAATAAGTCGCGATCAAAATAGCATTAACGGATTTGGTAAGGCCTACTATAATTCTGACCTAGATGCCATGGAGATTTCTATTAGCCGACAAGCACTATTAGATACAGGTTGGAATGGTAATCCTGATTCACTTAATTTTCAAGTCTTCACGACTCGAGACGGCACTCAAAACGATGGAACAGGATTAGGCGATATTGGAGGGCGAAGTGACATACGAGATTCAATTTATGACGACTTTATAGCATCCGCGTACTTTAGAGACCAAAGCAGCATTAGCGGTGACAATAGTATACTTAGGAGCTGGTTTGGAAGATCCGGGTCTAATGATCTAGGTAAGCGCGCTAAGGTAGCACTTATTACTCATGGCAATCAACCTATTCTAGCTGCTAGCGAAATGCACTCTCGCATTAACAATGGATCTGGTTCTGGATATTTTCGCCTACTAGATGCCCATCAATCTTACGGCGCAACAATAAACTTGCACATTACCCCCACCCTAGCATCAGCTTTACAATGGGCAACTGTTGATCCATCTATCAACAAATCATGGATGGACGGACCATCCATTAATTCGCGAATACAAGAATTTCTAATTACAGATCAGGCGATGTTATTTGGCACGACCTTTGCAGATCAACCAATTCTATATGCGCCTGATGATTTTGTTCAAGATAGTGTAAACCTAGCGAATGAAATTCTAACTGACATATACAGTACGGCTCCTTCTAACAAAGTTTTCTGGCCGGGTGAACGCCTTGCAGATAGTAACATACTAGAAACCATCAAAAACTTAGGTTATACTCATACTGTTGTCGACCAAATGAGACATTTCTTTAAATGGTTTGGTCGAAACCAAGCACTTGGTCAATCAGGATATCGTATAAACAAAGTTAATGACATTAATCTCATTCCCATTCATGACTTTGCTAGTGGCTTTAGATATCAAAACCATGATCAAGGATTGAACCTGCCACTACGAGAATTACTCAGTCGAAGAGCAAGAAGTAATACAAAAGACCAAATGCTTTGTATATTAAGCGATTGGGAAGACTTTAGCACCATAGAAAATGCTAATGCCTACGACATTAATCTTCGCTGGATTACTAACAGGCCATGGATAACGCTGGTCAAAATAGACGATATAATAGAAGGCAATATTGATCTATCAGAACCGTACGATGGAGATGGCGATCCATGGGGCACTGTTGATAGAGGAGATAACATAAGCTTATCTCGCAGCGCCAAGGACTACATAGATCACGCAACTCAAGGAGATTATGATAATTGGTACTATGGACAAGACGGTAGAGAAGAAGGACTTGAGCCACACGTATTTGAAATCCGTACTGAAACCGCATTGCCTCAAAAGTTTGGAACAATAGGAATGGACGGACTATCTAATCAAAGTTGGAACCAAGTCGACGCTATAAGCTCTTCCAACATAGGAACTAAAAACTTAGGTCGTACAGTCATGCATGCTGCTATGTTTGTTACAGCACTTCATGAACAACAAAATAACAATCTATCTAAGTTCAGCACTGGTGACTACATTTATCCGGACAGCGATTACAACAACTTAGCAGATATTTCAAAATTAGCCCAATCGCAGATACGTCATGCTGCAATGTACAATCGAGTTGATGCTTGGTCTGCTTCCCAACCTGTTGGAGCATTAGCATCTGCTGAGGACATAGATCTAGATGGCGAAAGCGAATATCTGCTGTATAACAAGCATTGTTTTGCAGTTTTTGAAGCAATTGGTGGAAGGTGTATCGCAGGATTCACACGTAATCATAAAACAAATCAAGTATATCAGGTTATTGGTACTCAACCCGCTTTCCCTGATAATGCTTCAGAGGAGGAAGGAAGCTTTAACGTTGCTAATGGTGACATTCAGGCACGTCGGACATCGGCTTTTAAGGACTGGTTTACAAATGGCGATTCTGGTGGTAGCTCACAGTATGTGAATACAGTTTATTCAGTTACTGCAATAGGTAGCAATGGCTGGAGATTCTCATCACCAGATGGGAATATAGTAAAAGATGTAAGTATATCTGAATCACTGCCACAGTTGCTGGCAGATTACAATTTACCTAATGTAGGGGTTAATAAAATATATGTACGACACGGACTTTCTCCGAATGTGTGGAATCTAATCAAACGCGGACAATACGATCTAGACGTACTCGTTCATGACTCTGAATATAATGAATTAAGGCTTACTAACCGTGGAGGAATAGAACCAATAACTGCATTATTAAGCTACGATTCTAATAGTGAATATAATCCGAATGCTACTGATGATGATCCTGACCAGAATATTGAATGGAATGCTATTAATATGCGCAATCAAGCACTAACTGAACAAATAGAAGTTACCAATGTGACTGGAGAAGATAGTTTTAGCTTAGTACTATCTTTAGAGAATGGAGCTACTGATGATGATGCCGATGGCTTACCAAATTGGTGGGAAAGAGATAATGCACTAAACTCTAGTTCATCTTTGGGTCATGACGGGTTCTCTGGTAATCCTGATGGTGATCAATACAATAATTTTGAAGAGTATGTCTTGGGACTAGATCCGCAAGTAGAAGAATTTAACAATTCCGTTCAAGGATTAGTTACACTCAATCACTCCGGTGGTTTCAATTTAACTTTTCCAACACTAGCAAACCGTTACTATCAAATTTGGTACAACGATAATTTAGGAGAAAGTTGGGAAAAAGCTGGAATACAATTCCAAGCTATCAATGATAATAGTGCTTATACTTGGCATGATGATGGAAGTCTAACTTCACCCATTCCCAGCATAACAAGCAAACGATTTTATAAAATAGAAATTTCTAGGTAATAGCACAAAAAAAGATGAAAAGAATATTAATAATGCTAGCACTAATAGTACTAGCGAACTGCTATTGCTTCGCAGCGGGTACCTTGCAAGTAAGAGCGCCAAAATATAGTTTTCAAAATGCAGATTACTCAACAAGTCACGTGTACATCGACGAGGTAACCGGTAGTACTGCCGATATTGAAATTCAATTTAATCTAAATGGTTATATCAATATTACCGATGTGGAAGTTTATACTAATCTTAACAGACGGAATTTAGCACGTATTGATAAAAATAACGATAACTATGCAGACGGAATACATCCTGTTAACGGAAGCTTAACATCTGATTCAGCTGCAGATACTGATCCCATCACCGGCCACTATTATATTCCTCACAATATGAGTGATATCGATAGTGATAATGTTTGGGAATTAACAATACCAGCAAGTAAAACTGGGGCCTATCGACTAACAGCTAGATTTAAAACTTCTGAATCAATTAGTGAGAATAACAACAATCCAAATAATTGGATTTGGTATGGATTACGCGATCACGCTATTGTCGTATCTCCAGAAGATTCTAGAGGTCTACGACTTTATGAAATTAATGTCTTCAACGTAGAGGCTACCGGAGATAGCTTTTCGCAAAGATCCACCTTCGAAGATTTGCACAATGCTTCTGGGGGGGCACACAACACAAATAATAGATGGGACCTCGATTATCTCACAAACCTAGGCATGAATTGGCTTTGGTTCCAACCTATCCATCCTAACGGTATAGATGGCCGTGAACCAAGTGATGGCTGGGGAGGCTCTAGTGCCCCATATGATCCTGGAAGCCCTTATGCCGTAAAGAACTTTTATGCGGTCAATGAATTAATGACGGTTAATTATGATGCTAGTAATTCAGTAGAAGAAAATAGAGCTGCTGCTATGACAGCATTTCAGGATTTTGTCGCTTCCGCCGACTTAAAAGAAGTTGGTGTCATGCTTGATGCTCCCTTCAACCACACTGCTTATGATGTTGAACTTGGCCAAATTGGCGTTGATCTGTTTCAACCGGATGGGCAGACATGGTCTGCACATGATGAAATACGTTACCGAGAGGCTAGATTTTTTTCTAAAGATGGTAATTACGCAAACCGTGCTTCAAGCCCATCAGATATAGCAATTGCTCCAGATCGTTACGATTTTGGTAAATGGAATGACGTGAAAGATGTATTCTTTGGAAAGTATGATTCTCTAGTGGAATTTGATTCGAATGCATCACGCAGTAATTATTTAAATGAAGGAGATAACTTCGATACCAGTGATAGTGATTGGAATAACAATGATTTTACTCGTGACGGAATACAATGGAATACAACGAGATTAGTATGGGACTACTTTGCGGAGTATACCCTATATTGGCTCACGCAAACAGGATACCTTGATGGAACAGAACATACAGAGGAAACACGTTACATAGGAATTGACGGCTTGAGATGCGATTTTGGACAGGGCCTCCCCCCTCGTGCTTGGGAGTATATAATTAATGTAACTCGCGAACGAAAATGGAATTTTGTGATGATGAGCGAATCTCTGGATGGCGGAGCTGTAACATATCGCTCGAGTAGACACTTTGACATACTAAATGAAAATATAGTTTTTTCCCTAAATTCAGCTAATAACAAAAATGCATATCGCAGCATCTTTGAAGACCGGCGCGACTATTATGGGCAAGCTCTTGTTTTGCTAAACAATACCTCGCATGACGAGGCAATGCCAAGTGACCCTTGGGAAGCTGTTATTCGCTCAGCTGCTACGGGTATGATTGACGGAACAACTATGATTTTCCCAGGGCAGGAACTAGGCATCGGAGGAACTTATGGTTATGACTGGTATGAATTAAATTTTGGTAAGGAAATCCCACACTTTAAAAAATGGAATTCAATGAATGATGCTTGGAACAATACTGATTATGGAAACGATCAGCTTTACCCAGTATACTCCGCAATCCAAACTGCCCGCCAGAATAGCCCTGCTCTACAATCCTCTAATCGTTGGTTCATCGATGGAGATGGGGGAAATGATCAAATATTTGCAACAGCAAAGTACCAAACTGCGAATGCACCACCTTCAGCAAGTGATGTTGTGATTGGCTTTGTTAATCTTAACCGTAACTCTACAGTTAGTGATAACTTCAAAATACCTTCGGAGCTCTCTACATTACTAGGAATAAAGGATAGTCGCACATATAACGTTAAAAATATAGCAGCTTATACCGCTCAAGATAGTAACCGAAATGACGAATGGCTTTGGGGAAGCGGTATCACTGGAGAAGATCTAAAAGCTAATGGCTTCTTTGTACAACTCAATCCAGTTCCAACAGTAGAAAATGCATGGCAAACTGCTCCATATGAGGCTCAGTATTTAAAATTATTTGACGTCACCCCTCCTCCTGCAACTTCGGCTCCTGAAAATTCTACAGGAAAAAATTACGTTGTCGGAACTGACGTTCAATTCACTTGGACTGAATCTGAGTCTAATACAGTAGACGATAATATTACTGGTTATCGGCTTGTAATTAAAGCTAGTACTTCCGATATCACTGTATATGATCAGAATCTTGGCAATGTAACTGAATACACTTACACCGGTTCATTCGGTGATAATGTCTATAGTATTATATACCCCATCAGTATAGCAGGTGTGGAAGCACCAGGTAGCTCTATTAGCAATGCTGTAGCTCTACTGAACCCTGACTTAGATGAAGATCTGGACGGACAAAGTAATTACATGGAGGAAATTGCGGGAACTGATATTTATGATCGTAATTCACTTTTTGAATTACACCAAGATGGCACCAATGAAAACGATCAGTTTACGCTAAGGTGGAACAGTGTAATGGGCATCACTTATCAAGTTGAATCCAACCAAGACCTTAGTTCCATTAATTGGCATACTGAAGAATTCGGTATCGCAGGAACAGGAAACGAAATTAATTGGTTCGATCCATCTCCAACGGACACATCTTTATTAGGTCAAAAGTTTTACCGCATCAACATAGAGTAAATCAATCTAATCGGACCCTCTAAAAGCAATTGCTGCTATGTGTAAGAGAATAATTTTAGTTTTTTTTATAGCATTGAGCTTTGGGCTTACTCTTTTTGGAAAAAGTATAGCTCCAAAATGGGCTTTAAACACAGTATGGTATCAAATATTTCCAGAGCGCTTTAATAATGGTGATAAGAGTAATGACCCAACCCGTAACTCATTAGTTAACCCTAATGCTGTGCCAAACTCATGGGAAGTAACCAATTGGGAATCTGAATGGAATACCCGAGAGGATTGGGAACATGAAATGAGTCCATATTTTCATGATACGCTCTTAGATCGCCGCTATGGGGGAGATTTACAGGGAATAATTGATCGTTTAGACTATCTGCGTGATCTTGGTATTAATGGCATATATTTTAATCCACTGTTTTATGCACCATCTCTGCATAAATATGATGCTAGCTCTTTTCATCATATAGACCCACATTTTGGACCAGACCCAGAAGGTGATAAGCAATTGATCGAGACAGAGTCGACTAATCCTTTATCTTGGAGATGGACATCGGCAGATAAGCTATTTCTAAAGCTATTAAGAGAGGCTAAAAAACGCGGAATTCGTGTTATAATTGATGGAGTTTGGAACCACACTGGTCGCGATTTTTTTGCCTTTAAAGATTTACGTAAATATTCGCAAAGATCTCGATATTCGAGTTGGTATAAAATATACCAATTTGACGATCCTAAGACTGCCCGCAATGAATTTATTTACCGCGGTTGGAATGGATACAATAGTCTACCGGAATTTTCTTATAATTTAGCAGGTTCAAATCTTGCGAAAGGTCCAAAAAATTACATTTTCAATGTTACTAGGCGCTGGATGGATCCTAATAACGACGGTGATCCAGAAGATGGAGTAGACGGTTGGCGCCTTGATGTAGCAGAGGAAATACCTTATGGGTTTTGGCAAGAATGGCACGAACACGTTCGCAACATAAATCCACAAGCTTTTACAGTTGCTGAAATTTGGGGACCCTCCGCTGCTTTCATTAGAGAAAATCATTTTAGTGCTGCAATGAATTACAATGGTTTCGCCATTCCAGTAAAGGGTTGGTTAATTGATGCTAAAATTTCCACACAAGATTTCGTGCAGCGCTTAGAAAATTCTCTAGATAACAGACCTACTGAAACCACCCTAGCGATGCAAAATTTAGTTGATTCACACGACACTCAGCGTGTTGCTTCAGCAATTGTTAACCGTAATACTTATAAGAATTACAAGGATGATAATTCATATGATTTCGACAATAGCCTACGGGTTAGCTCGAGAAGTCCTGGCTATAAAAATACTGCACCAGATACTATTAGTCGAAAAATATGGAAATTAGTAGCTCTATTCCAAGCTACTTACATAGGGTCGCCTATGATATACTATGGAACCGAACTTGGCATGTTTGGCGCAGACGATCCTGAAGACCGGATGCCTGCTAAATGGCATGATGTGGATATTGAAATACAGAATTTTTACCGATCAGTACTAAACTTGCGACAAAGTTCCAAGGCTTTGCGTAAGGGAAACTTTAGATTGATCGAGGTAAATAATAATGATGATGTCCTTATTTTCGAGCGGTACACGAACGAAGAAGTTAATCTAGTGGCAATAAATCGAGGAAACCATAACTATAACATAAACAATTATGTTAATAATATGAAACTAATCTACTCAACTCTTGCAGGCAATTCACATGAAAAGCTTTTACCTCTGAGCGCCTCAGTGTATTCTTATTAATTCATTTTATATCAAGCAGTCAAAATATTCTCATCAATATAGTAAGCCAGCAGGTATCATGATTATTTTTTACCGACTAATTTTCATACCTTTGCTGTTATTCTCACTGCCCTATTACTTACTGCGTATGTGCAGGCGAAGAGGCTACGCAAAAGACTTTAGCCATCGCTTTGGATGCTTTACTCACCTACCCGCTTCTAAACCAGAAATTCAGCGGATCTGGCTGCAAGCGGTCAGCGTTGGTGAAGTCTTGGCAATCGCTCCTTTAATAAATGCTCTGCAAGATCGCGGAGATATTGAAATTGTTCTAACCACGACAACTAGTACTGCATACGCTCAAGCACGTAAAAGATATACTTCGACTGTACTATCCGTAGGTATATTCCCAATTGATTTTTGGTTATTCTCCCGACTTGCATGGCAACGAATTCAGCCAGACGTTATCATTTTAACCGAAAGCGAATTATGGCCAGAGCACTTGCACCGTGCAAAGCGTATGGGTGTGCCTACCTTTCTTATAAATGCACGTCTTTCGGATCGCACATTTGCACGCTATAAAAAATTACGCCCTCTTGCGAAACGACTACTTCTAAAAATAGAACATATCTTCGCCGCTAGTGATACCGATCAAAAACGTTTTCTAAAGCTAGGATCGGAACCCTATCGAACCACATGTACTGGTAATATCAAATTCGATGTAGCTGTCCCATCGCCACTCAGTGATGCCCATAAAATCGCGCTGAAAACGGCTCTAGGATTTGATCAGAATGATTTAATCTTACTTGGTTCCTCAACCTGGCCAGGAGAAGAGGAAAGTTTAATTAAGATACATCAATCACTCTTAGAAAATGGCACTAGCTGTAGCTTATTAATTGTTCCTCGTCATGCCGAGCGCGGCAGAGAAATTGCAGAAATACTCGATGCGCAAGCCCTGCCCTGGCATCGCAGATCGAGCGCACAACCAATTACTCAAAAAGTTCGTATTCATTTAGCTGACACTACCGGCGAACTAGCCAATTTATCACAAATTGCAGATCTTGTATTTATTGGAAAGAGTCTATCCCCCAATCGTGGAGGTCAAACTCCGATTGAAGCAGCTGGTCTTGGAAAACCAATATTAATGGGTACTAACATGAATAACTTTAAGGCTGTCGCAAGATCGCTTGTGCACGCGGGTGCCGGTCAATATGTCGCAAACTTTGAAGAGCTTCATAAGAAGTGTGTCACACTACTCAATGATCCATTTACCTTAACAAAGATGAGCAATGCCGCGCAGGCGTGGCATAAAAAAAACCAAGGCAGTAGCCAGCGCATTGCTGAAAGTATTCTTGTTAGCATAAAGGTGGACTAATTAACCGTAGTGATCTACACATGATTAGCGATGTCGGACTGCTTCATGATCTACTTAAACACTTCAACCAGTGAAAATGAATAAACAAAAACCCTACCCATATTTGAATCGTGAGCTTAGTTGGCTCGCTTTTAATCGGCGCGTGCTCGAGCAAGCAGAGGGAAAGAATTATCCACTGCTAGAGCGCATGAAATATTTAGCATTTTTTGGTTCCAACTTAGATGAATTTTTTGAGGTTAGAGTCGCGGGCTTAATGCAACAAATCAAGTCTGGCAATGTGGAATGCGGACCCGATGGAATAGAACCAAAAGATCAATTAAATCGCATAGAAAGTATCGTGAAAGAGTTGATCGATGATCAGTACAACTGTTGGTATAATAAAATCGTTCCAAAACTAGAAAAAGAACAAATATATTTTCGAGACTATTGTGCGCTGACTAGTAAGGAAAAACTATGGGCAAAGCAGTATTTTGAGCAGCAAGTACTCCCCATACTCACGCCAATCGCTATCGAGCCAGCAAATCCATTTCCGCACTTAGTTAATAAAGCGCTCTATATATTAACCGCACTTCTAGACCAAAAAAAGTCAAAGAACAAAAGTCTGATGGGAATTGTTACAGTTCCTCGCATTCTACCTAGAATCCTTAAGATAAATGTTCCACGTCGAGATAGCGCCCAAGTTTATATAGCGCTTAGCGATATTATTAAGAATTTCATCAAAGACCTGTTTCCTGGATATCGCACTAGATGTGCAGCACCTTTCCGAATTACTCGAAACAGCGAACTGTATATTGATGAAGAAGAAATTACTAATCTTCTTGGTAAAATTGAGGATGAGCTGATCAATCGTGAAAAAGGAGCAGTTGTACGCTTAGAGATTGCACACGGAGCAGATCTTGAATTGCAAAAAGAATTACTAGAGGCGCTCAAACTTAGACCCCAAAGCCTATATACTATTAATGGTCCTATAAATTTCGCCCGTTTAATGAGTGCCTATGACTTAATAGACAGACCCGATCTAAAATTTAAACCCTGCACACCCTACATAAACCCCAAATTAGAGCAGCAAGAAAACCTTTTTAAGATCATACGCAATAACGATTATTTACTCCACCATCCATACGATAGTTTTCAGCCCATTGTAGATTTTATAACCCTTGCTTCTAAAGATCCTGATGTACTATCTATCAAACAAACCCTCTATCGCACATCGGGGGATTCTTTGATCGTTCAAGCTCTCAAAGATGCTTCAATTAATGGCAAACAAGTTACCGTGCTCATTGAGCTAAAAGCTCGTTTCGATGAAGCTAATAATATCCGCTGGGCGAAAGAGCTTGAAGAGGTAGGCGTCCAAGTAGTCTATGGCTTAGCAGGATTAAAGACCCACTGTAAAGTTTGCTTAATAATACGGCGAGAAGGTAATCAAATGCGCTATTATACTCATCTAGGCACTGGCAATTATAATACGAATACAGCCAAACTGTATGCTGACTTAAGTCTCATTACTGCGAGCAAACCAATTACTTCTGAAGTAGCAAACTTGTTTAATGCCTTAACAGGTTTAAACCACAACCCAAAGTTTAGTAAGCTATTGGTCGCACCCTTTAATTTGCAGCCTTCTATAATCCGCTTCATACAAACCGAGATAAAAAACGCACAAGCTGGAAAGCCTGCCCGAATCATTATTAAGGCAAACAGCTTAATTGACAAAAAGACAATAGACTACCTCTATAAAGCATCACAGGCAGGAGTCACAATTGATCTAATTATACGCGGCATTTGCGCTCTAGTACCTAAGGTAAAAGGTATCAGTGAAAATATAACAGTACGTAGCTTACTTGGTCGCTATTTAGAGCATAGTCGTATTTACTATTTCGAGAATTCCTCGAAGAACTCAGCTCGTATTTACGCAGGTAGTGCAGACTGGATGCCAAGAAATTTTTACCGACGTGTCGAAGTCATGTTTCCAATCGAAGATCAAGAAATTCACGCTAAAATCTTTCACATATTAGAAGTCTATATGAAAGATAATATACATACACACTATTTGAACACAAATGGATCCTATAAATTACTCAAAAAGCCCCTAAAAAGATCCAAGCTTATTAGCTCCCAAAATACATTTATTGAGGAAACTAAGGCAAATAGAAAAAAACTAACTTATAGAGCAAAGAGTCACGCGTGAGATCCCATACTCCTAGACCTACTTTAACAAAAACTTAAAAAAATTGTCTAATTAGAAGCACTTAGCCTATACTCATTTACAGTTACTAAGTCACCCAACGCCCAATTGGTCTTCCCATTTCTTGTTTGTTGTATAATACGATAACCTGTTAAGTTTACACCCACGGGTAGAACTCCGTCGCTAACTACGCACTCCTCATCCTGATCGCCTAATTGTAAAATGACCTGCAAAGAGCCTGCAGTTCCTGCCTGATCAAAATCAAAACGCACTCGAACTTTCAGCTCCTCTGCAAAAACGGCATAGGGGAAAACCTTAATTGTCGTGTACTTCGGAAAATCAGAAGACTGCAATTGGACGCGGGTTTTTCCATTTTGATGGGATAAGCGCACTCCCCCTAGTAAGGTATCATCCTTCAACATCCAAGGAGTGCCAGCTTGATCACGAAAATCAAAACCTACATTTGCAATTGCAGAAGCAAGGGCAGTTCGTGAAAAATCAATAAATGAAAAAATCCAGCTCATTTCAACGATACCCTCTGAAGGCACAGGACCAGTAAACTGGTTAACATGAAAGATCTTATCAGTTTGTCCATCATATCCAAACTGTAAAGATTGGCCCGAAATATTAAGTGAACCAAAAACTTTTTTGGAGAAAGCATTACCTGTATTACTCATCGAGCTAGTCGTTTCAGTTCCGTCAGGATCAGAAAAAGTCCATTCTTCTTTTGTCACCAAAGTAGATGCAAGCGCTAGTTTAGCTAGAGTAATCAATAATATAAGTAGAGAGAATGATTTCAAGGTAGACATAAAGTGTAAAAAATAATGGTAAATAATAAGAAAGACGAAACAGTATTTGTAATAAAGAAGCTAAATAGGAAGTTATATCTGAAAATTTCTAGCATTGAGTGGCAACTATAAATATTTTATAAAATACCCTTTAATTTTACCACTGCATCACAAAGCCACTCTGATGAAACTATACCCCATAACTGTAATCTTTGCTGCAACCCTTTTTTCGGCAACCGTAGTTAACGCTAAATTAAGTATCTTTAATAGTGTATCGAACCCATCTCAGATTGAGCTAAGCTGGCCTAGCCAAACTGGAAAATATTATCAAATCTTAGAATCTTCTGATTTAACGAGTGCTGATAGCTTCAGCATTATCTCATCTGTACAGCAAGGCACTTCAGTTTTACCAAACATATGGGAGGCAAACCTCCCAGAAAGCGGTGCTCGATTTTATAAACTAGCCATCTCTGATTCTATTAATTTAACAAGTAACAGCGATTTTACTAATGATACATCTAGCTGGAATCTGAACGATAACAACGGAGCTTCGGCTAATTTTTCAGTCAGTGATGGTGAATTGTTTGTAGATATTACGAACGGTGGAACAAGACCTTCGCACGTGCTTCTCAACCAAACTGGCATACCATTAATCCAGAACCAAAACTATACCCTTAAATTTGATGCGCGCGCAGCAAGTGTTCGCACTCTTCGAGTATGGGTTCAATATGGCGAAGGAAATAATAATACAAATGTAGCAAACTTCAATGACCTACCTCTTACCACCGAATCGCAAACATACCGATTACCATTCACTTTTTCTGCCGCTGATGTAAGTAATGGAAAGATTAAGTTTTTTCTAGGTAACAAAGATACAAGTGTTTTTTTAGATAACATTCTAGATAACAACAATTCAAGTGTTTACTTAGATAACATTCGTCTGCTAGTAGGAAATCCCATCGAGCTACGAAGCGAAGCCCATCGCATGAATGATAGACTGCACCGCGGCAACAGTTTCATGGCTGCTAAAGCGATGAATGATCAAGGCGCACTAGAAGATTACCAATTGCTTAAAACCAGCGGTTTCTCCCACTGCCGCATCGGTTATAAAATGGATGAAGTCGCTGGTATAGCGCCGAATTATACACTACCGCCTGCGGACCTTACAAAACTGCAAAAGATGGTGGATTGGTGCATACAAGAGGGCTTGATAGCTGTCATTGATCCAGTTCATAACTGGGCAAACTCAAAGCAATTTATCACGACAGAAGCTAATAGGGAAGATGACTTCCAAAAGCTTGGTAAAATCTGGGAGCAAGTAGCCGATCATTTCTCTAACCATAGCTTGAGCGATGTCGTATTTGAAGTTTTCAATGAGCCACACAATACACATGACGTGGCGCGCATTATTTCCACCTCGCTCGCTTCAATACGATCGAGCAGTGGAAATGAAAAGCGCATCGTCATTGTTCCAGGCGATGGTTTTACTACTCGGCAAGCCTTGATAGATGCCTTTAACAACGATGAAATTCCAGCAGATGACCCTTACTTAATTGCCACTTTTCATTACTATGAGCCAAAAAGTTTTACTAAAAGCTTTTATGAAAACCCACCGACTAATTGGTCGTACAATCCAGCATGGGGAACGACCGCTGAATTAAATCTTGTAGCAACTGACTTTGATGAAGTTGTCACGGCTAATAATAATTGGGCTACGCGAAACTTTACAGAGCCACTACCAATATATTTAGGAGAGTTTGGCGTGGATAACGAAGCAGATCTTACTAGCAATGATCGTAAGAAATGGCTTAGTTGGATACGCATGCAAGCAGAAGCCAGAAATATGTCTTGGGCTCACTGGAATATGTACCAAAATGAACCTTCCGCAAAAGGCATGGGCGCATGGACGCATGGCCCTAGTGGTACTATACAAAATCCATCACTTCGTGCTTTTGATCCAGATCCTGTGGAAGCATTGATCGGACACTACGAGTTCGAAAACGGTATATTAGTCGGCGTCACTTTAAGCAATCAATTCCCAGGATATAAAGGTAGTGGATACATTACATTTCCTGAAACCTCAGGTAAAAGTATCTTTGTACGTACTGAAGACCTTTACATTCCTGCAGATGGGACATACGCACTAAAGATTCGCTATTCTAGCTCTGAAAGCCGCACGATGCGTCTTATTTCGCGCAATGATGCAGACACTACCGTACAAGTAGTCAACATACTATTCCCAGGCACTGGAAGTACTGACTCTTGGACTACCCAATATGTCCACTTAAACTTCGAAGCAGGACAATCAGCGAAATTACTAATCGTGGCATTGCCGGATCCTGGAGTTAACTTGGACTGGCTTGATATTACCCTACCCTAATTTCTAAAAAAGCTTTTTTATAGATCGGCTCCGTTTGAGGCGATGACCCCAGAGTACCATTTTGCTGATTCTTTGAGAGTGCGCTTTTGCGTGGCATAATCGACATGAATGATTCCAAAGCGTTCACGGTAGCCTTCCGCCCACTCAAAATTATCTAGTAAAGACCATAAAAAGTAACCATTTACGGGGATACCTTCATCAGCGGCACGCTTATAGTGGTGTAAGTAACGCTTCACAAAATCGAGACGCTGATAGTCACGAACCTCACCATCGACCTCGACCCAATCATTAGCAGACATACCATTTTCTGTTATGTATATGGGTTTCTTGTAGCGCTCATGAAAAAAGCGTGGTCCCCAATATAGTATCTCAGGAGTCACCGGCCACTTAAAAGCAGTTAGCGGTGCACCTTGTGATGCAGGAACTTCTTCCCAACGATTGCCCCGCTGGCTAGCCTCTACGCGCCAACCATTGTACAGATTAATGCCACAAAAATCGAGTGGTTGACTGATCAGTTTCATGTCAGCATCGGAGTAAATAGGGACATTATTACCAAAAGCACGTAAGCCTTCCTCCGGGTAGTGACCGAGAAAAATTGGATCCGTATACCATGCAATATTCCAACTAGCTTCGCCAGAAACCATCCATGAATTTACTCCTTCTGGATTTAATTCACCTTCTCCAGGAACCGAGAAAGTTGCATCATAAGCTGCTTGTATATCCGCTGGAGACTCACTTTTTGGAAAAGCTACCGATCCAGTAGGTGCCGCCCCAATTGCTGCAAATGGATCCACCGATCGAATCGCTTGTACTGCTCGGCCATGCGCTAGCAAGCTGTGATGAGTAGCCGTTAAAACATCGCTTAAACTCATCTTTAAACCGGGTGCTTTTATGCCAGTTAGTAAGCCATGACCAATAAAGCATTGTGGCTCATTTAATGTGAACCAGTGCTTCACTCGGTCAGAAAGTTTTTGCGCAACTATCTGAGAATATTCAGCAAACCAATCAGCACTTTCACGGTTCAACCAACCACCCTGCAGGTGTAAAGCTTGTGGAAGATCCCAATGGAAGAGCGTCGCATAAGGGCTGATATTTTTATCGAGTAGTTCGTCCACTAAGCGATCGTAGAAATCTAGACCTTTCTCATTCATCGATCCAGTTCCCTCAGGAAGTACCCGTGACCAAGAGATAGAAAAGCGGTATGCCTTCAGTCCGATATCGCGCATCAAGGCGACATCCTCTACATATCGATGATAATGGTCACATGCAACAGCACCTGAAAAACCGTCTCTAGTTCCTCCCGGTTTGTCACAGTAAGTATCCCATATAGATGGCCCTCGACCATCTAATGCAGCAGCACCCTCTATCTGATAAGCTGCAGTTGCAGCACCCCATGCAAAATCTTCTTTAAAAGCCATATTATTGTTTCCGTTGTTTATTTAGCAGAGCTGATAGTCGATTTATATCTGAAAAATAGGAAGCCTCTTTTACTACGTTTTTGTTCTCTTTAGGATCTTTCACATGATCATAATATTCGCGAGCTACAATTGCTCCAGATGCTTCGTTAATCCATTCAGTGTAGCGACCCTCCTTTGATTTAATCGAATACCCCATAATACTGCCTCTTCGGGGGTACTGACTATATGCAAACTCCGTCCACTCGGCAGCCGGATTCTTGATTAAAGAAACGAGACTAGTCCCCTCACAATCGCTGGGTATATCTATCCCCGCTAGCTCACATAACGTCGGATACAAGTCGACTAATTCAACAAGGGCACTACTACGTCCGCTTGAGTATCCATCGTTTGGCGCTTTGATAATTAATGGAACACGCGCGTCGATTTCATAATTCGTATGCTTACACCACATTGCATGCTCACCTAATTTCCATCCATGGTCTCCCCATAGTACAACAATCGTATTATCGTCTAAACCCTGCTCCTCAAGCGCCGCTAGCAACCGTCCTATCAAGGCATCCACAAAGCTGACACAAGCATAATAACCGTGAATTAGCTGTCGCGCTGTCAATGAATCGACAGGCCCTTTAGCAGGAATACCTGAATAAGCGCGTAACTCTCCCCATGTCATTTGAGCAATAGGTGGTGCCCCTTTTGATGGGTAGTAATTATCAGGTAGTTGAATTTCCTTAGGATCATAAAGATCCCAGTATTTTTGCGGAGCAACAAAAGGAAGGTGTGGCTTTTTGTAACCAACAACCATAAAAAATGGCTGATCATCTGCATCCTTAAGAGCTTTGATAGCAAGATCAGTCATAGCGCCATCGTGATAATTACGCTCAGGCGCGGCGCTGCTCCCTTCATAAGCGGGTCCGCTGACATAGCGCCTGTAAGACCTGCCTTTCAAACCCTTTTGCATTGCCTCACTAATAAGTTTTTTCTGCAGCTCTTGATTCGTCTTGGAGTGATAAGTACTAAGTGGAGCATATTTTTTAACATCTATCCATTCAGACCACTCGCTCCACTGCTCGTCATGATAGACCTTACCCATTCCAATCGTCTTATAACCATTATTCGAAAAGTGTTGAGGAAGCGTTACTACTTGTGGAATCGTATCTCGAAATTTTGTCTGTAAATCGTGCACCCCTGTGGAATTAGGACGCATTCCAGTGAATAAACTTATCCTAGAAGGTAAACAGACAGCCTGCTGCGCATATGCTTGATCAAACTGCATCGAAGTGGCAGCAAGTAGATCTACGTGGGGGCTATGAATATGAGAAGCACCATAACAAGCTAGTTCAGGTCTCAAATCATCGATAGCAAGAATGAGTATATTCGGCTTAAATTGTGCACTAGCACACAAAGCAAAAAATAAATAAAAATAAAAAGACAGTAAGAATAACTGCATATTCTTTAGCTTGAGGACAAACTTCATGGAAATACATTCAGTTATTAATTACCCTGCAACAAGACGTAAATTGATTTTATACATTCCAACAATTGTGGGTGTAATTATTTCTTGTGCGCTCCTGCTAAGTGAGATCATATAAGTTATATGCATTCATCCTATATACCCTTATTAATGCGCGCTCGCTTACTTGTTATTATTAGCGCTACATTTATTGCACTTGTAACTCCAATAATCGCAAAAAGTGATGCGATGCCCAAGCGAGTTATTTTCATTCTTAGCGACGATCACAGACACGACTTCATGGGATTTACAGGGAAATTACCCTGGCTAGAAACGCCAAATATGGACCGCATGGCTAGCGGTGGTGCTCATTTTAGGAATGCCTACGTTACAACCTCTCTTTGCTCTCCGAGTCGCGCTACAATCTTAACGGGTCTGTACGCCCATCAACATAAAATTGTCGATAATCAAGCGCCAAATCCTGGCGGACTGACCTATTTCCCAGAGTACTTACAGAAAGCTGGATATGCGACGGCATTCTTTGGAAAATGGCATATGGGAGACCATTCGGATGACCCGCAACCAGGCTTTGACCATTGGGAAAGTTTTAAGGGGCAAGGCGTCTACTATGGACCACTACTAAATATTAATGGTGTGCATACTCAATATAACAAAAATGTATATACTACAGATTTGCTTACTGAGCATGCAATCGAATGGATGCAGGCGCAACCGACTAACCAACCATACTTTCTATATCTATCGCATAAATCAGTCCATGCAGAATTTGCTCCAGCGCATCGGCACAAAGGTCGCTACAGTACTGAGGCGTATACTTTACCAGCAACTTTTGACCAAACCAAAACTGGTGCATATAGTGACTTAAAATGGCCTGAATGGGTACAGCAGCAACGTATTAGCTGGCATGGCGTGGACTACATGTACCACCAAAATCGAAGCTTACAAGAGCAGGTGCACAACTACTGCGAGACCCTACTCGGGGTCGATGATAGCATTGGGCAAATTATGAAATACCTCGATCAAGCTGGGCTAACGGATTCGACCCTAGTTATTTATATGGGCGATAATGGGTTTAGTTGGGGAGAACATGGGCTAATTGATAAGCGTCACTTTTATGAAGAATCTGGAAAGGTACCTTTATTGATGCACTTTCCTGATGGCATCGAACCAAAGCAAAGAATCGAGGCACTTGTAAACAATACAGATATAGCTCCAACTATTTTAGCTGCTGCTAATTTGGTCCCTCCAGAACATTTTGTGGGGCATTCAATATTTAAAGTACTCAATAGCAAAACTCCCGAAAACTGGCGCCAACATATTTTTTATGAATACTATTGGGAATATGATTTCCCTATGACACCAACCACTTTTGGTGTACGTGATGCACGTTACAAATTCATTCGATACCATGGAATTTGGGATCGTAACGAGCTATACGACCTCGAGAATGACCCAAATGAGATGTACAATTTAATTGAGGACAGTGCGCAGCAAGAACGTATTGAGACAATGGCTCATGCGCTCTATGATTGGCTCGAACCGACTGATGGCATGCAAATACCTCTCAAACGCACGGTTAAGCACCGCTGGGGCGATTACCGCCATGAAGGGCAACACTAGAGCAGGTATGTTGTTACTGAGCTAGTAATTGCTTACAGATTCAGTTATAAATTAAGCTAATCGTTGGTGGCCGATTCAATCAAAACTTTCTTTAGTGCAAAATAAGCGGGTTTAGGCTGATAGTCGTAATCAAAAATACAGCCATCGAATTCCCGCATATTGGCCCAACTATCTGCGTCGCTTAGATTCCATACATTCCAAGACACCTCACCGCTGGATCGTTTGCTAAGAAGCACTCGAAGAATCGCAGCAAATGTTTCTGCCTGACCCTCGTAATCTTTTTTTCTTTTTAACCAAACATTATTTTCAGTGATGTGAAAAGATAAGTTCTTGGCATGGGCACGATCGATTAAATCAGCTAAGTCTGTTAGATTATCTCCAGTTTTTTCCCAGGCAAGATCGACATGCGCCTGCCATCCGATTCCGTCAACCCGAAGACCTTTATGCTGGCGCAAGTAATCGACTAGCGCGAAAATCTTGTCCCAAAGCTTTGGGCTCACACTGCCATGTTGGTTGATGATTAAATCAATATTAGGCGCAAAACGATTGGCGATATGAAATGCGAATCCTATATATAAAGGTGGCTCTAAGGGATGGGTCTTATCAAATCCGATTGTAGTCCATGGATTTTCCCACCGATCCGTACCTGGCTTAGGTCCAAACCAATCATAACTATCTTTGTCAATTGTTTCATTAACAACATCCATCCACTTTACTTGCGGCACATCGTTATAGCGTTTACACTGAGCCGTCATAAAATCAACCATACTAATAAGTAATTCTTGCGCCGTGCGATCGTCTTGTTTCGCCCAAGTAGAACACTGCGGACTTATTGGTCCATGTAAGCGCACTAGTTGATTGAACTTTACTGCATTTTCGATCCAAGCATCTGCAGCGTCCCATTTCCAGACTCCTGGCCTCGGATGCACCATTTGATGCTTAAAATCATTTTCTGGAGTAATATAATTAAACTCTTTGTTTAATAAGCCAGAAGTGAAGGATCTCTTTTTTAAGCTACTTGTTCCTCCAATGTAGACTGGTTGGTCAGCATAATACTGCTCTACAATCTCTTGGAAGCTTAAGTCCATTGGATCTTTTATACTTTCACAGTAAGTAGTAGTAGATGCTAGACTACTAATTGCTGAAAACAGACATATGCGCATAAAAAAATTCATAAATATTCTACAATTTAAAATTATCATTCTTTTTATTTAAACCTTGCCACGTCGATCTTCGAGGCGTGCACGAATCACATTAGCACTGGCACGATCTATTGGGAAAAATTTTAAAGTTAATACAGCGAGTAATACTGCTACTACTGGAATAATTGAATAACCCAATCGCAAGTTAGTTAAAGTATCAAAAGATTGCTCTCCACCAAGTGATGCATCAAATCCAGTCATTTCTAAAAATGGTCCCGAAAGCAAATATCCTGTGCAAAAGCTTAACTTCAAGACCCAAGAATACACCGAAGCAAAACTTCCTTCGCGGCGTGCACCAGTCTTGAGTTCATCATAATCAACGACGTCAATCTGCATAGTTGGAAGCATAGTCCATAAACCAGCGTACGCAATTCCTAGGATTGCACCATTAACAAGCATCAAATACGGCATGCTAGGGGTGAAAGTATACCAAGCTAAAACGGCTGAAAAAAGAAAGCAAAGAGACGAAATCATTAAGCACTTATTTTTGCCAATGCGCTCAGAAAGATAGACAAAACAAGGTATCATTAATAAATTAAAACCAGCATATATTGCTGTACCTAAACCAGTAATAAATGCGCTCTTACTCCAATCACCTCCTAAAACATAATAGGTACCAACGTAGCGACCATAATTATCATAAATACTCTGACCTAACAGAAAAAGAACTGTGAATCCACAAAGTACTAGAAACGGTTTACAACTTAGAGTTTCCTTTAATCCTTTTAAAAGACTCACTGTTTTTTGCGATTTTACCAGGCCATTAGAATAATAGCGTTCCTTCACAAATAGTGCTGGTAATATACCTAAGATCAAAATCGTGAACGCTATAAAAATACTAATATAACGCATGCCATTAATAGTACTTGGAATTAATTCGCCCGCTTCGTTGACCATGCTAAAGACTGGAAGTAGGGATATCCACCAACAAAACCCATTAAAGAGCCCTGCTAAACTCTGAAAAATACCTCGTACACTAGTGACCCTTGTGCGCTCGTTATAATCTGGAGTCATCTCCATGAGTAAACTTTGAAAAGGCACAGCCCATATAGTAAAACAGGTATAAAATACGATGCCAAATCCTATCACCCAAAGCATGACTTGATTATGAGTTAAATCCATTGGAAACCACCAAATTAATGGGTAGGTAATAGCGGCTAATATGGCTCCCACAAAAATAAAGGGACGCCGCCTCCCCCAACGAGTGCGCGCATTGTCTGAAATCCATCCCATTACAGGATCCGCAATGCCGTCCCATAATCGCAGAGCCATCAATATAATCGCCACTTGGGTCGGTGACATCTGTAACTCCATATTAAATACAGGATACGCAATCGAAACAAAAACCCAGATCGCTAGTATATCAACAGGTCCCCCTAAGCCGTAAGCGAGTTTCTGCTTTAAAGGGACACGATCTTCTACAGAAATCTTAGAACTTTTTTTATCAGTAGCCAACATACAAGCAGTAGGAGCGAATTTAATTCTGGCGACAATGCTATTATCTAATCAATAACATGGTCTTCAAATTGATTAGTATGTTGCTGTTACTATTAATTTATAACTAAATGATAGAATAGAATGTCACCTCAAACAATTAAATCCTTACTAATTAAGCTGCCTATTCTGCTTCTATGTTGTAACTATGTATATGCTTACCAGACGGACGCGCAGCTTGAGATTGATCCAACTACAATCACACGAATTGCTGATAGGCATCGATTGGTAGGGACAAACTTATCACTATGGAGTCGTCAGCACATTATTGAAAATCCCTCATTCCAAAAAGATATTCGCGAGTGGCAACCTGATACTATTCGGATACCGGGTGGCTCATGGTCAAATGAGTACTATTGGAATGGTAACGGAGTGCGCACTAACAATGGACATGGCACTGAAAACTTTGATTTAACCCAGCGAAATGAAGACGGTTGTTGGAATATTGACTACAGCGATTACAAAAAAGGCTTTCGTGTGCATGGCGAAGAAAGATTACTCTCGCACTATCATGGCGACCTAGATGTAAAACTGCAGCATGAGTGGATCCAAGCGCTTGGCTCTAAAGCTATGGTAACAGTAAATGTAGGTTCTGGTACTCCAAAACTTGCCAGCGAATGGCTTAATTGGGCCAACTACAAAAATGACTTCGACGTACGCTACTGGGAAATCGGTAATGAGCTCAATGGAGACTGGGAGCTGGGACATCGCTTAAAGGATGGATCCTCTATGACTGGCGAAATTTATACAGCCCGTTTTCTAGAATTTTCAAAAGCAATGCATGCTCAAGACCCTACTGCCAAATTAGGGGGACCAGCTTGTTCAGATTTAGAACTAGATTTCGTAGAAGAGTTAATTCGTGATGGTGGTGATGCGCTAGATTTTGTTAGCTTGCATGCTTACCCGGTCGGAGTGAATACCAAAAAAGTTGCCGATAAATTTGCCGCTATTGATCTAATGCGTAGCGCTGTTAGAAAAATTCATAATTGGATTGAACTATATCAACCAGACAGGAAAGAGAGTATTGAAATAGGCATCACTGAATGGAACATTAAGGTCAATGAAGATCGCGATACGGTTGACCTAATTAATGGTCTATGGTCTGCAATATGGGTTGGTGCTATGTTTGAAGAAGGTATTGATTTTGCAAACCAATGGGATCTTAGTACCTATGTTGAGGCGGGCGGGCACGGGGCATTTTACGTCGATGAAGCAGAAGGCATTACGATACCAAAAAGCCAGTATTGGGCACTTTGGATGTGGGCAAACTTAATGGGAAATGAACTGGTAAAAACAAAAATGAGTGGTCCTAAAAGCTTAAAATGTTTTGTTACACGCTCTATAAGTGGCCTACAAGTAATGCTAGTAAATACTTCAGAAAATGAGGAAGCCACCATCAGCATAAAAGGCGCGCAAGCTCATCCATATGCCAAACTTCATACATTTTCATCTGCAGAATATTTTTGG
The DNA here is from genome assembly GCA_036160955.1 of Verrucomicrobiota bacterium. Taxonomy (GTDB): domain Bacteria; phylum Verrucomicrobiota; class Verrucomicrobiia; order Opitutales; family Coraliomargaritaceae. Next base: position 27,314 of record JAYYDJ010000087.1, read on the forward strand.
GATCCACATACACGCAAACCCTTGTGGAGCCATAAGCCAAGTACAAAGCTTACGTCCATATCGGATAAATTAGAAGTTAAGCTGCCCAAATTTAGTGTTAACGTAGTCGAACTTCCATGGACAGAACTTAGCGTAGAAAAAAGTGAAATTTCCCAAGAACCAATCTCACACAAAGCTGCTAAGAAAATTAAACTAGACTTACTTGTACCCAATCGTGCTGCGACTGACCGCCCCATTGAAGCATGGTTAGTTGCACATGATCCAGAGAATGCCCTACCCGACCTTAAAAATACAGACCCTGTGAATTTGATAATAGAAGGTCCAGCGAAGATAGATACTCAAAAGCTAATTTTGGACAACGGTGCTGCCTCTTTTACAATTCATCCATCTGGATCTGGAATCGTTAATCTAGTAGCACATTCTGCAATTGGCTCTGCTAATCGCCAGATCGAGCTTATTGCATTGCAGCAGCGCGCAGTCATTAACTGGACCTTCGATAACCCCATGAATGAATGGCAGGTAAAGAGCACTTTTAAACTAGGTTCAGAATCTTCGGTCAAGCCAAACGAATTTGTAGCCTCTGTGGAACTAAATAATGACCTCCCTGCTCGAGACGCAGACCAGTTATTTCACTTTGAACCAATACCTCTGCAGAGCATGCCTTTAAGCACTGCTAGTGGAGTCGTCGGTCAATTGCGCACCTCGCACAATCTAAGATGTGCGGATCCATCTGCACGTGTTAATGTCATCTTGCAAAGCAACGCGAATCACTGGATTCCAATAGGATCGATTCCGCTGTCTTCTATACTAGGTAAATGGAAGAAATTCGCCTTTTCTGTAAGTAAAACAGAACTAATCGATGCGATGGCGCAGCTCTACGCTGTACGCTTTCAGATCCAGGCAGATACTCCGATAACAGGAGAAATTTATTTAGATGATCTAGGCTTTATTTTTCGCACAGGACTCTAATGAAAAAACCCTCTACTATTTTCTGCTTCAACATAATATGCTGGGGTGTCTCCTTATTTGCTAGCGATAAACCAAACATATTATTTATAGCGATTGATGATTTAAAGCCGACTCTAGGTGCCTACGGTCATGCACTAGCGACGCCCGCAATAGATCGTATAGCGGCAAAAGGTACTACTTTTTTGAATGCACACTGCCAGCAGGCTGTTTGCGGCCCATCGCGCGCAAGCGTCATGACTGGAAAATATCCTGACTTTACCAAAGTTTGGGATCTAAAAACTAAGATCCGGGCGATCCATCCAGAGATCACTACACTCAATCAGTACTTTAAAAATAACGGATATCACTCAGTCGGCGTTGGGAAAATATTTGATCCACGCAGTGTCGATAAAGGAGCGGATACGCGATCATGGAGCGAACCATTTACTCAAAATTGGCATCTCAAGTATAATTCTAAAACAGGTAAGCCTGTCGGCCATTACCATAACGCGAAGAGCAGAAGTTTTGCTAGAAATAATAACAACAGTTGGAATGCCTTAAATAAACAGCTTTTTGCCAATGATGCTTGGCCTGCGGTTGAGGCTATTGATGTTCCCGATGATGCATATGATGATGGGGCTATTGGAGCACATGCTGTTAAAAAACTAGCCAAACTAGCCAAAAGAAAAGAGCCCTTTTTTTTCTCAGTGGGCTTTAAAAAACCACACTTGCCCTTTGTAGCACCAAAAAAGTATTGGGATCAAATTGATCCAGAGAAAATTGAAATATCCAGTACGACAAAAGCGCCTCTTGGCACTCCCAGATATGCAGTGCACAATTTTTCGGAGCTTCGTTCCTATAATGGAATCCCAACAAGCGGTGCAGTCGATACTGATACCCAGCGTATTCTAATTCATGGATACTATGCGTGCGTCGCTTATATTGACGCTCAGATTGGCAAAATTCTCGATGAGCTCAAGAGGCAGAAGCTTGCAGAAAATACCATTATTGTACTCTGGGGTGACCACGGATGGCATCTCGGGGATCACGGACTCTGGTGCAAGCATACCAATTATGAGCAAGCTACTAGGGTGCCTCTCATTATATCCATCCCTAATGGGATACAGCAAATGACCACTATGCCAACCGAGTTAGTAGATTTGTTTCCCACTCTTTGCGAACTGTCTGATCTGACAGTTCCGAAGTATCTCGATGGAATTAGTTTAGCCCCACTGATTCAAGGCAATGACTTGTCTGAGCCACCCCGCTTGTATGCCATTAGCCAATTTCCTAAAGGAACTCGGATGGGATATGCGCTAAGAGATGAGCGCTACCGCTTCATTGCATGGTATGAAACTGGGGGCAAGGGAGCACAAGCTAATCGACCCATTGATGCAACGGAGCTTTACGATTATAAAATGGATCCGCTAGAACAGCGTAATCTTGTAAACGATCAAACGTACAATAAAACCGTTCAGCAGCTTAGTGCTAAACTAAATGATTTTTTATACTCGCTTCAAAGTAAATAAATTTAAGTGAATAGATAGTGAAATTTTAATCTAGATATCTATAAAAATAAGCAGCAAATACTCTAACACTCACCTAGCATTACGTCTAAAATGAATCTAAGATTAGCATCTATATTTCTCACGCTTACTATTTTTAATTTTTTAAGTAGTCATTGCTTCGCTAAAACGAATGAAGAAGAACGCCCCAATATATTATTTTTTATAGCGGACGACATGCTACCCCAGCACTTTAATTGTTTACCTCAGGGCAAAGGCAAAAACCTGACACCTAACCTCGATCGCATTGCTAGAGAGGGCACAATTATGCTCCAGCAGCATGTTGTCTCTCCAGTATGCACGCCAAGCAGGTACAACGTTCTGACCGGAAAATTTGGAAGCCGCGCACAAAATCCCTGGTTTAAGCAAATAACCGAAAAAAATGGTCAAAGCATTGTTGAATTTAACACTCATATATTATCGAGTGACACTACTTTGCCAGCAATTCTACAAGCTGCAGGGTACACCACTGGGATGGCTGGCAAGAACCATGTCGCCGAGGTTCACCACCTAAAAAAATTCAAAAACTTTAACGCTAGTGCCAAGGATCCAGCAAATAAAGCGCTCCTTAAGGCAAACCATGATCATACCTGTCAAGCGATGCGCGAGATCGGCTTCGACTTCGCCGATAGTGTATATCACAACAACCCAAACTTTTTAGGACTCCATGAAGTCGCCGTGCAAAACATGGATTGGATCACCAGTGCTGGCGTGCGTTTCTTAAATCAAGCCGATGAGAATCCTTTTTTTCTATACTTTGCTACCACGGTCCCACACGGGCCAACTGTTGCTAGGCGCTCGTGGAGGGCTGATCCGCGCTTGACTGCATTGGGGTATTTAGAGCAAGCGCCGAACGTACAACCTTCACGCGCTAGTATTCCAAAACGAATCAAAGCTGCAGGCCTTCCTGTAAACGATAGTACCGCTAATATACTTTGGCTCGATGATGCCCTTGGAGCCCTTCTACAGGCTCTCGAAGCAAATGGGCAGATCGACAACACGATCATTTTCTTCTTTAACGACCACGGCCAACTTGCTAAAGGCACCGTTTATCAAGGTGGCGTGCACAATCCTAGTATCGTCTGGCGAAAAGGCGGATTTCCTGTTGGTGCTACTTCGAATGCATTGGTCTCCAATGTTGATTTTGCCCCGACGATTTTGGACTTCGCAAAGGTTGACTATTCAAAGAATCAATTTGATGGAGAAAGTTTTCACTCTTACCTACAAGGCGTAGAGCCACCTAGAGATAGAAGTCTTTACTTTGAGCTTGGTTATGCTCGCGGACTTAGAATTGGCAATTGGAAGTACATGGCTATCCGCTACCCAGAGCCTATTGAGAATATGAGCCTAGAGGAAAGAGCAACTGTACTAGAAGAGTGGAATGACAAGCGCCGCAAACGTCACCTCAACATCGTCACCGACGACCCAAGTCGCCCCTTCAGCCATTTGACTGCAATTCCTGGTGGAGGAGACGCCGAAAAATATTCGACTGGATCTTACCCTGGCTATTTTGACCGCGACCAACTCTACTATTTGGGTAATGATCCAAAAGAACAAATCAACCTCGCAGACAATCCAAAGTACGCGAAACAACTAGCTGCAATGAAAGTTCAACTTCGCAAGCATCTGAATGTGCTGCCTGGCGGGTTCGGAGATCTGAAATAAGGATCTTCTGAAGAAAAGCGCGATTTAGCAGCGGATAAGAGATTCTGATTGGTAGATTTTAGTAACCCCACGGCAGCGTGGAAAGCGCTTGAAAATATCGCACAGATTAGACGATAATTGAGCTGTATCAAAGGGCACAGCTGATAAGGCAAGAATTCTATTTTCATAACCCGTGATTTTAAAAACTTCGGCATTTGTAAACTGATGACGCAGGGAGCTGTCTTGAAGCGGGGCTATGTAAGGCAATTTCTCAGGTTCAAGTATATTTAAAACTAATAATCCATTCGGTCTTAATAATTTGGCTAAAGACTGGTACCAAGCTAAATCCATCGGCGCACATCGAACAGGTAATCCAGCATCTTCTGCATAAAGATCATCCAAGATGTAATCGTATTGTTTCTTTTCAACCCCATGGCGCACCCACTCCACTGCATCTGCTGAAAGTAGCTCACAACCATGACTACAATCGAAGAAACCATCGGCTATAGTGAGATGAATTGGGTCTAGATCAACACCCAATATATTTTTTGGTTCTACTAATTCCTGTAATACTCGTCCTACTGATCCAGCGCCAAACCCAAGAATCAGAGCATCCTTAATTTCTCCTTTAGGGCGATACAAAGCAGGTAGTGAGAGCAAATCCCAGATTCCGCCACCTAGAGGTCGATTTGGATTATACTGTGAATGATGAATCCCATTGCGATACAAGCGCATCGTCTCGCCAGCAATGCGTACTTCATAATGATTGCCTT
>JAYYDJ010000088.1:0-2867 GCA_036160955.1 Verrucomicrobiota bacterium
GTCGTTTCTAATTTATCGCACCTTATTGGAATGGTCGACCCAGACGATGATACTGGGCGCCTATTTATCTACGAGCAAACTGGCACAGTGCAGGTTCTCAATCAAAATGGTTCTATTGCGCCAAATCCTTTAATGGATGTAACTTCGCAGCTGGTAGCCCTCACTGGCTTAAGTAGTTATCTAAAATATGATGAGAGGGGCTTGCTAGGCGTCGCGCTCAGTCCAGAATTTTCCACGAACGGCAGACTCTACTACTACGCTAGCTTTCCTATTGGGGGTACTCCTGACTTTACCTTTGGTAGTAGTGCAGTCATCGATCATCATAGCGTTGTCATAGAAAGGACTTTTACGGACTCCAACTCAAATGATTATTTCGACAGCGATGACTCTTTTACAGAGCGTGAATTGCTTCGATTTGAGCAACCATTAGCGGAATTTTTCCCACTTATTGGGTCCAACCACAATGGAGGACACCTAGCCTTTGATAATAGTGGATATTTGATGGTTAGCATAGGGGATGGTGGTGATCGTGATGATACTGGGAATGGACATGGTATAATTGGTAATGGGGCAGACCCTAGTAACATATGGGGTACTATTATTCGGATTGATCCAAATGGAACGAACAGTACGAATGGGCGATACGGAATTCCCGAAGATAATCCCTTCGTAGGGGATACGACAAAATTAGCGGAGATCTTTGCCTACGGACTAAGAAATCCATGGACTTTCAGTCAGGATCCAGTAACTGGGATAATCTACACGTCAGATTCTGGCCAAGACACCATCCAAGAAGTCAATGTAGTTACTTCTGGAGGTAATTATGGTTGGCGCGCTAAAGAGGGAAGCTTCTTATTTGACCCGATAAGCGGTAAAATAGGATCCTTATTAAATGCTCCGAGTATTAGTGGGCACATCGATCCAATAGTCGAATACGATCATGACCAAGGCTATGCGAATATAATCGGAGGTAGTGTATATCGCGGTTCGCTATTACCAGAATTGAATGGGCTGTACATCTGTGGCGACTATGGACCATTTGGCCCTGATCCGGGAGAATTATTTTATGTCGATACTAATGGGCCAGATGCCCAGTTAAAACGCTTTCACATCGGGGTTACGGACCGTGCGCTCTCCTCTGACGTACGTGGATTTAGCGTGGATGCGCAAGGAGAGATCTATTTTGTCGGCAATAGTGATGGACAGAGTAGCCTCTATAAGATTGTGCCCTTAGCGCACCTAAATATTGAGCTTACTGACAAAGTGGAAGTGACTGTTATTGGTGACGAAGGTAGCCAGTTATCTCTGCAGCAGTCCTCAGATATAAGTACAATTAATTCTGTTACTTCTACCGAATTAACGGGTAGCAAATCCGTTCTCGAATATACCTTAGAAGAAGTTGGCGAGCAGCTATTCTTCAAGGCTAAGGCTACAGCAGAGGCTGCAGCTGATGCTACAGCGGAGTAATTATTTCGGTGAGTTATTTATACGCCTCAGCACTTTCTTTGCTGCTGATTCTTTTTTCGCAATCATATGCTAATGTTGAGACGCACCACCTGCCGGAAGAATGGGGCAATCTATTAGCTTACAACGTATCAGTACCAAATAATTATAGTAGCCGTACGGATTGGCCACTTCTTCTCTATTTTCATGGAAATGGCGGCCAAGGTACAAACGGTCAAAATAAGCCGCCAGCGTCATCACTTTGGAAAGAAAAAGTAGTAATGCTGGCTCCACAAGCTGGTTTAAACAACACCTGGTGGAAAAAAGACCAACGCATAGCGGCAAAAGCTATACTAGACCATGAACTTACCGTTTTAAATGTTGATCCCAATAAGATCATTATTGTTGGCCAAAGTATGGGAGGATATGGAAGTTTTTTATTTGCAAATGATTACCCTGAAGTGCCGTGCGCCGTAGCACCTATTTCAGGTGGATGGGGCAATTTTAATAGTGGCAGGCCGCCTACTTCTGGGTATCCAGATGATATGTCGCCTTTAGACCATATTCCCTATTGGATCTTCCATGGTAAAAATGACACCACCGTGCGGATTGGATGCTCGCAGCAAGCTTACGACATGATGACTGCAGATGGCATTCATACGAAATTTACGACGTATCTTAATCAGGCACACCACCCAAGAAACCACATTTATAATAGCCAGATGTTTTACGATTGGGCTTTCGCTCAAGAGAAAAATACCCCGCATAATTTTCAACTTTCTATTGAAATCGATGGTGTTACTTCTGTAGATGGATACTTCGAATCAGGCAGCGCAGTAAATATAACCTGCAGGCAAGCAGATAGAGTTAATGGTGAATTCTTTTACGGGTGGACAGCTACTAGCGCAGTGCACTACGAAGATGGTGGAGGTCCTAAAATTACTGTGACGTATCCAAGCCAAAATTTAGGCATTTTTGATAATCCAAAGTCGCGGACAACGCAATTTATCATGGGCAATTCAGATGTGCGCTTAAAAGCAAATTACCGATTATTACCCAATGTAGACGTTTCTTTATCTGGAACAGATAGTGAACCTATAGTTAAGCTTAACTATCAAAATAGTGAAGATTTAAAAATGCAAAGATCGTACGATTTAGTGACTTGGACGGATATGGCTATTCAAGACCCTCCATACACAGAAGAAGTCGATCAAAAGAAATTTTTTCGTCTGCAGATCCTGGACTGATTGAATTGTTTACTAGAAACGTAGCAAATTAGGACCCTTGCAAGTACCCAGGGTGGGCCTCGAACCCACACTCCCGAAGGAACCGGATTTTGAATCCGGCGCGTCTGCCAATTCCGCCACCTAGGCTTATTGCAAAGAATAGGGGTAAATCACCTGTATAAATGTATTGCAAGGGCA
>JAYYDJ010000089.1:0-11076 GCA_036160955.1 Verrucomicrobiota bacterium
CTGCACAAACAGGGCATACCCCCCTGTCTCCATTCCGAGCGAATGGGCAGTTGATCCGAGCAGCCAGACTTCATAAGCAATCCAGCTTGAGATTACTGCAAGTCCTGCAATTGGGGCAGTTGTTGAGTCTACCATATATGCTAACTTTTCGCGAGAAATGCGAAAGCGATCGGTTAGACTTCGCATCGTCTGACCAACTACAATTGTGTTCGAATAATCATCAAAAAAGATCATTAAACCAGAAGCCATGGTAGCAACTTGAGCGGACCTAGTCGTCTTCGCTATCTTCGAGAAAACGGCGACTAATCCTTGAATGCCGCCACTCTTATAAAGAACGTGCACCATCCCAACCAAAGCGAAGAGAAAGCCAAAGATATACAGCGAAAACTGACCTAAAACATTGGCTAATAGAAAGTTTTGTAAAGACTGAGGAATGAAGACTATGGGATTGCAGCCGTAATAAAGAATCGCCCCAGATAAGAATGCAGTGCTCAGAGCAGCCACCAGCGATCTAAAGCTAATAGCGACAATTACTGCTATCAAAGGAGGAAGCATCGAATTCCAATGCCCCTGGTTAGGAGCCGCTGCCTCTGCAAGCTCTCCTGTGGGTAACAAAGCAAGTGCTAAACAAATGCCCATTAAGCTCAATATGCAAAACAGCCAGCGAACCTTAGAAGCCCAAAGCTTACTATTTTCCCCGTCACTGTATTCGGCATTCATTTTAAAGAGTGCCCTCCACTGGCTCCGCACGTGTTAGCATTTGAATCTCTTTTTTTCGGCTAGGATAGAGCTGCTCGAGATCTACTCGATTACCAAGCTCAAAATCGGCCCATTCAAAGCCTGGAACCATTATGCAGCTTCCAAACATATAACCATAACTCCCACCAGCAATTAAGCGTGTGCCTTGCCAAGAGTTCTTAGGTGTCGTCACATGGACACTCTCTCCGGCTAAAAGGTCAGCTCCAATACGTCTACATTCAGAAGTACCATCCTCATTTAAAAGCAACTGCTCGCAAGAGTCACCAAGGTGATACATCCAGTGTTCTTCGGTTGGCAAACGGTGGAGCGCCGAAAAAGTATCTGCCGTTATCAAAAAGTAAATCAGTGTCCCGATTGGATGGTCACCATGTTCTAAGTAATTGCCATGTAATCGAGTATTTTCGACGCGAACTGGGCTGCGCCATACTTGACGAAAATATCCTCCCTCTTGATCCAGTGGTGTGAGCATGTAGCGCGCAATTATCTCCTTTGCAGACAACATAGATAAGATATAGCGCTTACAATTGATCGAGTAAAGCAAACAGAAGCGCTGCCCCAGAGCGTGAGGCCTCTAGATCGTATATATGCTCGACATTGATGCCCTCCTGCCCCCCTGCTAGATCACTAATGGATCGAATAATGATCCAGTCTACCGCATTTATTGTGCATACTTGACCCACCGCTGCCGACTCCATCTCGGTTACCTCGGCATCAAAGACCTCACGAGTCCACTTGCGGTACTCGCGATTATCCACAAATACCGAACCGGTGACTCCGTTACCACCCACTGAAAGCTGCGCCTTCCTTTTTCCGAAGATCATTTGCGCCGGCATCGTCTTAATTGCAGCTCTTGCAGCGTCTAAAAGACTAGGCGTCACAGAGAAGTAAGCTTGGTCTTCGGGCCTATTCATGCCCTCTTTGATAATCAGAACCTCGTCCGGGTGAATAAACTGGAACGGACTATACTTTGGGGTATGAGGGTCATTGGCACGTCGCCTCGCTTGTTCCTCTAAAAATTTGGAATAGTAGTCCGGTAAAACATACTCATTTGGCTGACCTTGTTTTGGGTTAGAGTAGACGCTTTCATCGTGATAATACCACCGCTCTGGAACGATAACATCTCCAGGTTGCCACTTGGGATTAACCGCACCTGCAATTCCCATGTATATGAGTTGATAGACTGGAAAATAATCCAATGCCATCTGAGTCGATAGTGCCGCATTGGCAATACTCATTCCAGTAGCAAAAATAAGGATAGGCATCTTACGGTAGACACCCGTTTTAAATTTAATACCCTTGAAGTTGTACTCATTAAAGATTTGAGCCTGAGGATCCGCCTCAATCGCCTCTAATAGACCTCGCATTTCTGGTTCATAGGCGACCACGATTGCGGTGTATGGCTTCTGAGAAAAACTCTTTGGTCCATACTCCTCTGTCGAACTTGCACAGCTGATTGTAAGCACAAAAAGCTGCAGCACTAAAAAAAGAATTTGGCAGAGTCTATACATGATTATAATTATAAGGAGTATTATTTTCTGCTTAACCGTAGATTCATTCGCACCGTTGAAGAATCTACCTCATTGGGAAACTTATAATTCTCTTTCTTGGGACTCTTTGTCACAGTAAAGTTATAATTAGAGAGTAAGAAGCCTATTGTAATCGGCATTTGAATACGAGCTACGTTCATCCCTAAGCAGATGTGGGATCCCCCGCCAAAAGTTCCATGCGCTTGTTTCGGATAGGTGTGGTCAAGCCAGCGCTGCGGTTTAAATTGAAAAGGGTCCTCATAGATCGACTCATCGAAATGCATCAAGGTAAGCATATGCAAACAATGGGTGCCTTTGTTTAAATGGTGCCCTATAAAATCCATATCCTCTGCAGGTACTCGCGGTAAAACAGGAGCTGCCGGAAAAAGACGTTCTGCTTCCATTATGGTCGCTTTTAAAAGCGGGAAATCCGCCATACCACGAGCCATCGAATCGACTTTAAAATCTCCTATTTCTTCAACTAACTGGGTCGTCCATTCCGGATTACTAGCTAATTCATTTAGGCAATAACAAAGTGTCTTCGAAGTATTGCCAGTTCCTGCTATTAGAAGCAAATATGCATCGTAGATCAGCTCTTTTTCGCTTAGCGGCTCAATCGTATTTGACGTTCTCTGGTGCAAAATTGTATCGAGTAAGTCCTCTGCTCTATTGCCCTCTAAGCGTTTAAGAATAATCTCATGTAAGTAGGTCAACACCTCCTTTTTTATTTCTTTATATCCCGCACGACTGTAAATTCTGGTGCGCTCAGTATCCTTCAAGAAAAGCGCTCCTAAAAATCCTTCTTCGAAAGCAACCATCTTTTTAACCATTTCGTCAGGTATCTTTTCTTTTATAGAACTCACTGACTGCGAACGCGTGAAAATTTCCATCAGTGCCTCGTGTAGCTCGACCTCCTCTCCTGCTAAAGCTTCGAGTCCACGCTGAATTTCCTCGGCGATCTGAGGCAAGTTATCCATGATGGAACTGGTCTTAAAAGCTTTATTAAGTAAGCGCCTCTTCCTGCGATGCGGCTCTCTGTCGAGCTGCGTCAAATGCAGATCGCTAAGTTCCTCACGAAAAACTTTTACCGCTTCGCTATAGCTCCACTGGTCAGGACGACGCCAAGCCTCATCGTTCGCTTCTAGCCCTCCAATAATGATTTCTTCCAATCCATTGATATGTGTGCGGTAGACAGGACCACACTCTCGATAAGCATTTAGAAAAGACTCAATTGTATAGCCACGAAAATCAATAGCTACTTGAGAATTCGACTCCGTCCTTTTTTCAAGGAGATTGGGCGCATAATATGGGATGTTTACACTCATAGTTTTAAAATTATAATAATTAGGCTAAAATCGCAGACAAACCCTCTATTGTTTCTCTGATTGAGTTACTGAGCAGATAAGGCATAGTAACACTGCAGTGAGCCCTCCGGTAGCCACCGATGAGCCCAGTATACCCGCAAGCGCACTAGGCAAAGAATCCACAAAAGCGTCTTGAGTAGGAACCCCAAAAGCCATGCCCAAACTGATGGCAAGAATAAGAACTTCTCGATTGCCAAGTTTCTGCTGATTAATCATACGTATGCCAGCTCCAGCGATAAGGCCAAATAAAACTAGAGTAGCGCCGCCCAAGACAGGCTTCGGCATCATGCTAAACAATAGGCCGGTCTGCGGCAGTAATCCTGTAATAATGAGAATCGCAGCAATGTAATAGCCAACTTGCCGCGCTCCTATTCCTGTCAGCTGTATCACACCATTATTCTGTGAGAATGTCGCCGTTGGGAAGGCGGAAATCACACAGGCAAATGTGGTCGTAATCGCATCTGAAAAAATACCTCCTCGTAAACGCTTCCAGAAATCATCGCCAGTTGTTTTCATACCAGACAGGCTTGCAGTAGCTGTTAAGTCGCCAATTGCCTCAATCGAAGAAACCAAATAAATAATCCCAAACGGCAGAAGCAGCTCCCATTTAAATGCAAGTCCGGCATACAGCGGCTGTGGCACAATTAGAAATGCTGTGCTTGTGCTTTGAGGCCAAGAAAGTAATCCCATAGGAGCCGCTAATAAATACCCAATACCAATGGCTAGAAGTGGTCCTGCAACCCTCAGTAAAGGCTTACCTATGGCTTGGGTAAGTATTAAGATCGATGCAACCGCACCAGCTAGGAATAAGTTTTGTGACCATGTCTGTCCGCTATCAGCCCCAGAGGTGATATAATAACCGGCCACCGGAATAAGTGTTAGACCAATCAGCAGAACGACAATACCAGCAACTAAAGGCGGGAAGATACGGCGCAAAGAAGGCAGGAAAAATGCCAGAACAAACTGCAGTGGAACCGCGGCTAAAGCCATTCCACAAGCAAGCGCAAGCCCACCTTCGGAGCCAGCACGTAGCAACAAATCTAAATACGCGAAGCTTGTACCATTAACCGATAAAAGGCCTGAACCAATCCACCCGAATCGGCGTGCTTGCAAAAAAGTACCTAATCCAGCTGATAGTAAGGACATGCTAATTAAGTAATTCTGTGTTGCTGGATCCAGCTGCACTGCAGAGATAAAAATTAATGCTGGAGTCATGCATCCAATAAACATAGCAATCACCTGCTGTAATGCTGCTAATAATGCCGGACCAGGTGACATCAGCGCATCATGCGGATACAGTATTTCTGATTGGGGTGCTTTATCTATCACGCGAACCTATTAGCAATTTCTTTACCAGAGCACACTATTTACAAAGAAAACAAGCAATCGATAAGAAAATAATAATTACAGTGAAAAGAGAACATAAGGCTTCCCTTTTAATCAAACATGCGAGGCAATGGGTCATGCATTCTTTGCTAAGACAAAATAAGAAAACGCTAGCATTGGCTCTGCCCATCATGGTTGGACATGTGAGCCAAATGCTCCTTGGTCTAGCGGATACAGTCATGATTGGTAGAATAGGCACCACGGAGCTTGCAGCAGCAGCATTTGCTAATGTAATTTTCAACACTTTCTTTGTTGTAGCTATCGGACTATTCATCGCGGTCTCTGTGAATACAGCACATGAACATGGTGCAAAACGAGATCAAGAAGCGGCTGAAATTTTGCGAAATAGCCTTTCTATAGCACTATTTATAGGCATCTTGCTTGCGCTTGTTCTATGCGCACTCAATCCGTTACTATATATTTTTAAACAACCTCAATCTGTCACTATTCTAGCCCCTAAATATCTATTTTGGCTAGCGATTTCCCTAATACCTGCAGTGCCTGCTTTGACTATCAAAAGCTTCTGTGAGGCAAAAAATCAGCCGTGGGCCGTTTTTTTGGTTATGCTAGGCGGCGTCGCTCTAAATGTTGCTTTAAACTATGTACTTATTTTTGGGAATTTAGGCTTTCCTCGCTTAGAGTTAGTTGGTGCTGGGGTAGCGACATTCATATCGCGTATGACTGTTCTGTTTGTCATTTTATATTATCTTACAAAGTCAAAAAGACTAGCCTCTAGCCTTCCAAAAAAATGGATCCGCCGGCTTAATAATGAAAAAATTGCATCCCTTTTTAAAGTCGGATCGCCAACAGCAGGTCAATTAACCATTGCATTTGGATCTTTTTCAATCACCGCACTTCTTATGGGTCAGTTTGGCAATACAGCTCTTGCCGCTCACCAAATAGCAATAACTTGTACAGCACTTATCTTTATGTTTCCTCTTGGTATTGGGATGGCTGTATCGATACGAGTCGGACATAGCATTGGTGGCAAAGAGGCAAAAATTTGTCACCCAATCATATGGGGAGCGCAAATTATCTCATTTTTAATAACAGGTTTTTTTGCAATATCTCTCATCGCAATTAGTCCTACTTTTGCTGGAGTATTCAGCACAGATCCAAATTTAGTTGAGCTATCCGCATCACTGCTAAAAATTGTAGCGCTATTTTTAATATTTGACGGCGCACAGGCAATTAGCATGTCCGCATTAAGAGGACTGCGGGATGTCATCGTACCTACCGTATTGATCTTCTTTAGCTATTGGGTATTTGCCATTCCTTTCGCCGCAATTATTGCATTCAAACTTGACTTTGGGTCTCGTGGCTTATGGGTCGGGCTGGCGGTTGGACTGGCACTCGGTGCACTGTTACTAACAACACGCCTCATTCAACAATTGCGTAAGCTGGTTGGACTAGTGAGCGAATCAACCCAAAAATAGGCGCCCTCAACAGACTGTATTCTTCAGCACTCCAATACCGTCTATCTCTATAGTTATACTGTCACCAGATTTCAAATAAGTGGGCGGGTCCTGCTGTTTGCCTGTGCCTGCAGGAGTACCAGTAAGTATTACTGTGCCTGGCAAAAGAGTATTACTCTTAGATAAGTGGGCGACTAACTCTTCAATGGTAAATAGCATCGATGCGGTCGTATCCTCTTGCCGGAGCTCCTTATTTAGCCAAGTTCGTATTCGTAAGCCATTAGCTAAATCCAGCGAGTCTGCTGTTACTATTGCGGGCCCTAAGGGACAGAAAGTATCAAAGTTCTTAGCGCGTACCCACTGACCACCTGCTCCGCTGTGTTGCCAATCGCGAGCAGTCAGATCATTTGCTATGGTATAGCCTAAAATGTATTCTGACGCGGAATCTGCAGGCACGTCCTTCGCCCGCTTTCCAATAACTATTGCCAGTTCACCCTCGTAATCAATTTGCTCAGAAATTGCTGAGTCAGGCAGGTGAATCGATTTACCATTCGCAATAACCGTGCTAGCAGCCTTCATCACTACTACAGGGTGTGGGCCTGCCTCTGCTCGAGCTCGCTCCACATCCTTTGCATAATTATATCCAATAATATAAATTGCTGGAGGCACTACTGGTGAGAGGATTTCTTTTGGAATAACCACTTCTTCAGTTTCAGTAAAACACTCCATTGATCCATTTAGCAGGTAGAAGTCTTTATTATTATCAGAACACGCCCATCTGACATCACCACTGCTCATCTGTATACGATGAATTTTCACGAATTTAATGGGGGTAATTTTGTATTATGAAACCTAGCTATCAGTAGAGCTATTGAATGCAGGTCCTGGTGCTTTTTGAGGAAGATCTGATCGCTTCACTAAACAAAAACGCACAAATGCCAGTAAAGCAAGTGCAACAAGATAGCCAAAGACCCACTGCCATGCAGGTCCAAGCTTCGTAGTAATATCTTGATCAAAAATCATAAAGCTATGAATTACACCTGCCGCTGCCATAGCTGCGGCAGCGGCTAACCAAGCCATTAGTGCGGTAAAACGTTTATCAATTATCGCGACCATAAGAGAAGTAAATATAATAGAGCAATATAACCATCCCTGCTCTAGTGCAAAAACACCCAGTGCAAAAAGATTCCCTTTTTCAGTCATTAAAGCAAAGACTTCATTACTGTAGGGCTGCGCTTCAGTTCCGTATCCTACGGATCCTAAAACGCGTTTAACTATGAGTGCGGTGAAGGCACCAATACCAGGAATAAGTCCTGCAATTACGGCAGGAGCATGTCGGTGCGGGACAGCTTGAAAGGCCTGAGCACCTATAGTAAAACCTACCCAAATTAAAATAGCCATACCTGCCTCAATAGGGATGTATTGTGCAAGAATTCCAAAGCTTCCGGTTAAGCAGAGTAGCGCCATAAAAGTTCCATTCATGAGGGAGTAACCTGCACGCGCCCCAATCTGCTTCATGCCTAAATGTCCAATGTAAAGAGTCGTTGGAAAAGGAGAGCCTAAGAAACTTGTCATGACTGTACCAATACCGTTCACCAAAAGTGTTTCCTTCGGTGCAAAATCATCACCTGCAGCAGATGCCGATTCAATCACTTGCATAGAGCCTATGACATTAATCAGTCCCAAAGGGAGAATTACCGCCGCGTATGAAAGCATCTCCCCAATTGACCCTAAAGCCTCGAGTCCGTAAGCACCGGGTAAATACAGCCCAAGAGATAATCCACTGTCGGACAGAGCATCAATCGGACTACGCATGCCAATTAAGTAGGTCGCCCATGCCACTCCAACCCCAACAACCAAAACAACCAACCCGCCAGGAATATTACCCTTCAGTTGGATGCCACCATAGTAAAAATATAAGGTAAGTAAAAGTGTGGGGATCCCAATTTCCGGAAATGCATATGCCCGAAAACAGTAGTCAGCAGCAATGAAGAAAATACCAATTACAGCTAAGGCGGAGAGCAATGCAGCACGAGGAGCTACTTTGCGAATGTGATGGACAAAAAAAGAACCGATAACTTCAATTATTCCGGAACCAAGGCAAGCAATGATACCAGCTTTCCAGGCGATGAGATCAGCATCTTGCTTGCTTAGCCCATGGCTCAAGGCAATCTGCTGTGCCGGGACCATAACATAAAAAACGAAGAAAAAAACGGTCAATAAATTGATCCCGTAAGGTAAGGCAGTTACATCATCTCTGCTTAGTTTTATGCCTAGGCGGCGTGCTTGCCAACCGTAAAAGACATTCCCTACAAGAATGCCAACAGCCATCGCAGGTAAAATTCGCTTGGCGACAAATTCTACATCAAAACCAAGCACAAATATGCTTAGATTAATAATAAGCAGAAAATTGATAAAGTTATTGAGGCCTAAGCCAAAAAAACCGTCAAAATCACCCTTAACAAACCATTTCACCCCAAATTTAAAGCAAGACTGAGACCAGATTAACAATAAAATTCAATGGCGAGCATGACAGTAAAGAATTTCATTATCTTCTAATTTATGGCGTACCACTTGCTCATATTAAGATGTGAAAAATTCCTTATTATTAATCTCTATAAACTTTTTACTTATGATCTCACTAACAGTATCGGCCATTGAGCCTAAAAAAGTGAAGGTCGTTATTGTTGCATTATTTGAAAGAGGAGAAGTAACAGCAGATGATCCTGGCGAGTTCCAACTCTGGGCAGAACGATATCCTCTCAGCGAAAGAATACCTTTACCGCATGGAAATCGTGACCTTTACTGGAACGAGCAGGACGGAGTGCTTGGTATGGTTACTGGTATCGGTACAGCTAAAGCAGCTGCAAGCATAACAGCCGTCGCTTTAGATCCGCGCTTTGATTTTTCTCAGTCCTACTGGCTGCTAGCTGGAATTGCAGGATTTGATCCAGCAGATGCTTCTTTAGCAAGCGTCTGCTGGGTCGATTGGGTAATCGATGGTGATCTTTCTCACTCCATTGACATTCGCGAAGCCCCCGAAAGCTGGTCAACTGGTCGATTCCCATTTCGAGCAAAAAGTCCATATCAACAACCACGTCCAACCAGTGAAGGATCCTACTTCCAATTAAATAAGTCGCTGACTAATTGGGCATTTGCACTCACTAAGGAAGTCCAACTAATGGACACAGAAGCTATAGCGTTGCGACGTCAAAAATTCACTGAAACACCTATGGGGCAAAAGCCCCCATTTGTTCTGCGCGGCAGTTACTTAGCAGCAATGAATTACTGGCATGGATCCATCGAAAACGAATGGGCGAATAAATGGGTCGATTATTGGACAGACGGCAAAGGTGAATTCGTTGCATCTGCTATGGAAGGCAGTGGAATGATGATTGCATTAGAATTCCTAGAACAAGCTAATTTAGTAGACTGCTCAAGAGTCATGATGCTTCGAGCCGCGAGTAACTATACGATGCAGTGGCCCGGTGGGACTGCTATTGAAAGCAAAGCAGGAGAAGTTATGGGGGGATACTCTGCATTTATACCATCAATAGAAAATGCATATACGGTTGGAAGCCATATAGTTCGAGAAATAGTACGAAATTGGGACATTTATAAGAGCGCCTCACCTCAACTAAAGTAGACCAAGCAGAATTTATGACTTGTGAATAATTTGGCCGCATCCGTTACAGCTCCATCGGAGTATAAGTACTATATTCTCTTAGGATTATATGTTGGCTTTTGGGGTATTCTTCAGTCCATTACTGTAAAGCTTGTGCCGCTAGACCTATCTTACCTGGGGCTTGGCATGCTCGCCTTCAGCTATGGGTCTTTTGCCCATGCTTTTACTTTCCCATGCACTGACGCAGTAGCCGAAGTTTGGGGACCAAAACGTGCCCGTCTGATGGTCTACTTAGGCGCGGCTGTCTACATAATTGCCACCGTTCTTATCTACATTGCGACACTACTTCCCGCAGCAGAAGGCTGGCCGCATAATGACGCTTATATAACTCTTTTTAGTGCGGCGCCACGAATTGTAGTTGGTTCTGTAATGGCAACGCTTTTCGCGCAGCTGTGGGACATCTACGTCTTTGAATGGGTTAAGAAAAAAACCGGAGACAGGATGCTCTGGTTGCGAAACAATGTTTCTACATGGGGTTCACAGTTTTTTGATACTATAATTTTTTACACAATTGGATTTTATGGAGTTATTCCAAACTCAGTGCTACCAAAAGTAATTATCGGGTCTTACTTGTTAAAGCTACTCGTGGCCCTTCTAGACACACCCGTTGTTTACTTAGTTGTCTACTGGATAAAAGGAGGTAGAAATAAAAACGCGCTCAGTCTTCCGGAGTAATTTCGTACATCTAGCCTAAATTGTTATAACCAAAAATTGTGATGTAATTCTAATATCTCGTCTTGAACGCAATCATAGGGACCGGATACATCAATTTGCTTCGTCCCCGCTTTTATTATTTCTCGGCAAGGCATTTTAAGCGTTGGGTTTTCTTTATGGGCGCCAGTCAACTTGATTAGCTCCGTTTCTGACACGCCATATACAATACGTCCTATATTAGCCCAATAAATAGCTCCTGTACACATAGCACATGGCTCAAAGTTAGT